>OMOG01000087.1:10701-15248 GCA_900290305.1 Candidatus Sulfopaludibacter sp. SbA4 | reverse complement strand
TGGCCGGTCCGGATGGCGCCCCGCGGGAGGTTGAATACTCGGCCAAAGGGAACGTGTTGCCCGTGCGCCACGCCCTGGTCCTGCGCGACAAGACTGCAAGTGCCGATTCCTCCGGCCGCATTCCTTCGTGGGTACAGGACTACGCGCTGTACTTACTCGATATTACTGGACACATAGCTGCCTGGTATTCGGGAGCGGCGCGCATTTACAGTTACTCCGCCGATGAGGCCGTCGAACGGCACGTTTCGTTTCTCTATCCCGGCGAAGATACTCTCCGGGCCAAGTTGGAGGACGAACTCAAGCGAGCCGCGGCCGAAGGTCATATGGGGACGGAAGGCTGGCAGTCCAGGAAAGACGGATCGCGATTCTGGGCCAATACCATCACCATGGCGCTCAAAGACGAAAAGGGCGAATTACGGGGCTTCGCCCGGGTGGTGCGCGACTTCAGCGAGCGTCATGAGAGGGACGAAAAGCTGCGGCGCAGTCGCGCGCGAATCCGGCCGATCCCCTCGCGATCGACCATTGCCGGCGTCATTTCCGGTGAGTTTGACCGTACTCCCGATGTGAATGACGCGTTTCTCGCACTGGTCGGATATAGCCGCGAAGACTTGCTGGCGGGCCGGCTTTACTGGCCCGATCTCACTCCGCCGGATTACGCCCCGCTGGATGAACTGGCGCATGAAGAAGCTCTCCGGTTCGGCGCCTGCACTCCTTTTGAAAAAGAGCTGATCCGCAAGGATGGAACCCGGATCCCGGTCCTGGTGGCCACGGCCGTGCTGCAGCTCTCTCCCTTCCGATGGATCACGTTTGTGCAGGATCTCCGGGAACGCGACCGCATGGAGAGCATCGAAGAGGCAGACGTCGAGCCCAACCAGGACTTCGAAGAGATGGTAGGCAGCAGCCCCGCCCTGAAGCGCGTTCTGCGGCAGGCCGAGGTGGTGGCCCCTACCGACGCCACCGTCTTGATCCTGGGGGAAACCGGCACGGGAAAAGAGTTGGTCGCCCGCGCCGTCCATCGCATGAGCCCGCGCAAGCATCTTCCCTTCATTACCTTGAACTGTGCGGCCATTCCCACCGGGCTTCTCGAAAGCGAGCTGTTCGGCTATGAGAGAGGCGCCTTTACCGGCGCCTTGTCGCAGAAGATCGGTCGTTTCGAAATGGCCCATCGCGGCACCCTGTTTCTGGATGAGGTGGGCGACATCCCCATCGATCTGCAGCCGAAGTTACTGCGCGCATTGCAGGAGAAGTCGTTTGAGCGCTTGGGTGGCACCAGGACCATTCCCATCGACGTCCGCCTGGTGGCGGCAACCAACCGGAATCTGACTCAGATGATCGGCGACAAGCTCTTCCGCAGCGATCTCTACTACCGCCTGAAAGTCTTCCCCATCACCACGCCTCCTTTGCGCGACCGGCCCGAGGACATACCCATACTCGTCCGGCACTTCACCAAGAAGTACGCCGCCAAGATGGGCAGACTGATCGAGAAGATTCCGGCGGACACCATGCGCGCCCTGGTGGACTGGTCTTGGCCGGGCAATATCCGGGAGCTCGAGAATTTCATTGAACGCGCCGTAATCCTTACCAGCGGGCCCAGCCTGCGCGCCCCGCTGGCCGAAATTCGGGACGGCGCAACCGAATCCGCCGGCGGCGCCACGCTCGAGCAGGTGGAGCGGGAACACATCGTCCGGGTGCTTCGCGAGACCGGCGGCGTGGTTACCGCGGCCGCCAAACGCCTGGGACTCCAGCGGACCACGCTCAACGCCATGATGCGAAAGCTCGGCATCTCTCGCAACGATCTCTGACCGCTCCTTGTCACTTGACCGTGGGCGGTCACTCGCCCGGTGCTCCAGGTGCATCCGCGGTGAATCGGCTCAACCAAAGACGTGTTGGCGCTACCCGTGCACTGGTAAGGCTGTCGCCCAAAGGCCCCTGCGGGGTTCACCGGTCGACCGAAGAGGTCAAAAACATGCGAATGATATTGGTGGCCGCCCTGGCGATTGTGCCCCTGCTGGCCAAAGACAGCGAACCTGAAAAGCGGCTGGGCGAAGCCGCCAACGTGTTCTCCGAAGTGATGTCGACGCCGGACAAGGGAATTCCGCAAGATCTGCTGGCCGACGCCCGCTGCATCGTAATCGTCCCGTCACTCAAGACCGCGGCCTTCCTGTTTGGCGCCAAGTTTGGAAAGGGCTACTTGTCGTGCCGCAATGGAAGCGAAGGCGGCTGGTCGGCTCCCGGCACGGTGCGCATCGAGGGCGGCAGCGTAGGCTTCCAGATCGGTGGATCGGAAACGGATCTGATCATGCTCGTGATGAATCAGGGCGGAGCCGACAAGCTGCTCTCCAGTAAGTTCACCCTGGGCGCCGAAGGCTCGGTTGCCGCCGGCCCCGTGGGACGCACGGCCACGGCTCAAACCGACGCTCAAATGCACGCCGAGATTCTCTCGTGGTCCCGATCGCAGGGACTGTTTGCGGGCCTCGCTCTGGAAGGAGCCACCCTGCGGCAGGATCTCGACGATAACGCCACGCTCTATGGCAGCAGGATCGAGAACCGCGAGATCGTGACCACGCGGGTGCGCCCTCCCCAGGCGGCCGAGAGGCTCATGGACCTGCTCAACAAGTACTCGTCGCGAGAGCACACCAGTACGGCGACCGGCTCCCGCCAATAGTCACCGGTTCAGCGCCTCACTCCACCGTCAGCGTCGCCGTCTTCGTGACACCTCCGGCCGTCGCCGTAATGGTCGCGGTCTGCGCTGACGGCGGATGTGTCGTCGTGATGGTAAACGTAGTCGCCGCCAGCCCCTGCGGCACTGTGACCAGCAGGGGCACCATGGCATAGGTCGAGTTGCTCTGCACCGTGACCCCCGTTCCCCCAGCCGGCGCCGCGCCTGTCAACGTCACCGTCGCCGTGGCATTCGCTCCCCCCGTCACCTGCGGCGGAGCGATGCTCAGTCCGGCCAACGTCGCCGACCCCGGCGGGTTCACCGCCAGCGTCGCCGATGCCGATTGCGTGGGCGACAAGGTCGCCGTGATCTTGACGGTCCGGCTCACCGTCACCAAAATCGTCGTGATGGTAAACGTGGCGGAGTTTTGCCCGGACGGAATGTTCACCGAAAATGGCGCCTGGGCGATGGTGGGATTGTCGGACTGCAAGTTGACGTTCACTCCCGCAAGCGGCGCCGGGCTCCCGATGGTCACCGTGCCGCTCACGCTGTTCCCGCCAATCACCGAGCTGCTCGTCAAAGTCACTTGCAGGGCCGGCGCCACGATGAGCTGCGCGGTGTCGCTGATTCTGCCCAGGGTCGCGGTGAGATTGGCGGTCTCGGCCGCAGTGACAACCGAAGTCGGTATCGAGAATGTCGTCGAGCTGCTGTTGAAGGGAATCGTCACGCTCGCGGGCGGCTGCGCAGCGGCGTTATCGCTCGCCAGCGCAATCTTCGATCCTCCGGCCTGCGCGGTGCCGTTCAGCACCACGGTGCCCAAAGCGCTGAGCCCGCCCTGCACGCTCGAGGGTGCGACCGTGAAGGCCGCGAGCTGCAACGCGCTGGGTGGGTCGATTTCCAGCGTCGCGGTCTCGGTCACACCCCCCGCCTGTGCCGTGATGGTGGCCGTCCCTACTGTGGTCACGGTCGCCGAGGTCGCGATGGAAAATTGCGCCGACGCCTGTCCCGCCGGAATCGTCACCGATAGCGGCAGTTGAATCGCAGGACTGCTGCTTCGCAGCGACACCGGCAGACCGGTCGATCGCGCCGGCGCGTTGAGCTCGACCGTCCCCGTGACACTGTCTCCGGCGTTCACGAAGGATTGCGAAAGGTTCAACCCCGTCAGCCGGATCGCAGTTGAAGGCAGGCTGCCCATCTGAAACGTAACCATGTTGGCAGCCGCGCTTTCGGTGGTGACGAGCAGCGAGACCACGCCCGCTCCATCCAATTCCGGCGGCAGGACAATGTTCACCTGGTCGAGTCCGAAATAACCCGGGGCGGCGCCGGCGTATTCCACGGTGAAGTTGTAGCGCGTGCCGGTCGCATCCTGCCCCTGCGCCAGCACCTGGCCGGCATGCCTCAATCCGGTCGAGTAGACAGCCAGGCGCGTGCGTAAATCGCTGCCCCCGTTCTCGGGCGTCTCCACCAGAAATGGTGCGCCCAGGTACGTCACCGCGTTCAGGATCGCCCCCGCGCCTTTTCCCGATGCGTCCGCCGTGAAGACCCCCGGCGCGGAAGTCGCCACCTGCATGGTGCCCGCCTGCTTACCCCCGGTGATCGAGGATTCGACCACCACGCTGGACGCGCCCGCCGTGGCGGCTCCCGGAATCGCCAGGTTGATCTGCGACGGCGACACGTAGATGAGCGCCGCGGCCACGCCGTCCACCATCACGGTGGTGCCCCCCAGCACCGTGGGCAGTTGGCCGTTGGCATCCAGTGTCGCGGAAGCCGCCGCCGCCGCCAGGTTGACGCCGAAGATGGTCGCCAGCGAATCCGGCGCCACCACCGCCTGATAACTCGCGGCGGACACCACCGCAAACGGCTGCGTCTGCGCGAAGCTCAAGCTCGC
>OMOG01000087.1:4841-10691 GCA_900290305.1 Candidatus Sulfopaludibacter sp. SbA4 | reverse complement strand
CCCAGGGTGGGGCAGGCGCTTCCGCCTGCCGGCGCCACAAGACGCAGTTTTCTCCGCGCCCTCCGCCATCTCCGTTACCTCGGGTTTTGACCTGCTCTCGGTTTTCTCTCCGGAAACCTCCCGTCAAGTTGTAACTGCAGCCTCGTATCCAACCGTGGCGCACGCTCTCAGCGTGCCGCGTCGACACTCGTGTCGACGCTTCTTCGCACCTCCACCATGCAGGCCCGCTCCCGCCAAGTTTCCCTTCTCATTCCGCCACGGGCATCGCGGCCAAGGCTCCGCGTCTTCCTCCGTGTGCTCGGCGCCTCCGCGTCAAGTACACGGCCTCCATTGGCTCCGCCCCCGAATCTACGAAGCTACAATTGATTCGAGGGCCCACTTGGAGAACAAAGAAATCGCGCGCCTCCTCTGGGAGACCGCCGACCTGATGGAGATCGCCGGCGAAGACTCCTTCCGCATCCGCAGTTACCGCAACGGCGCCACCGCCGTCGAGGGCTACCCCGAGCGCATCGCCGACATCCTCCGCGACCCGGCGCGCAACGTCACCGAGATCCCCGGCATCGGCAAAGGCCTGGCCGCCGCCCTGCACGAAATCGTCGAGCGCAGCTCCTGCGAAAAGCGCGACGCGCTGCTGCAGAAGTTCCCCCCCACCGCCCTCGAGTTTCTCAAGATCCAGGGACTGGGCCCCAAAGGCATCGCCCTCATCCTGGAGCACTACCGCATCAGCACCATCGACGAGATCGAGCGTCTCTGCCTCGAACAGAAGCTGCGCGTGCTGCCGCGCATGGGCGCCAAGCTGGAAGAGAAAGTTCTGCGATCCATCTCGCAATACCGCCAGCGCAGCGGCCGCTACCTGCTGAGCTACGCCGAGACCATGGCCGCCGAGCTGATGGAGACTCTTCGCCAGGTTCCCGGAGTCACGGACATCACCCCCGCGGGCAGCCTGCGCCGCGGCCGCGAGACCGTCGGAGATCTCGACCTGCTCGTCACCGGACCGGCCGATGCCGTGATCGAGCGGTTCCTCGCCTTTCCGCGAGTGGAGGAGGTGCTGGCTCGCGGCGAAAACAAGGTCAGCGCCAAGGTGGGCCGCGAAGGCCTGCAGGTGGACGTTCGCGCCCTGCCGCCCGACACCTTCGGCGCCGCCATGCAGTATTTCACCGGCAGCAAGGACCACAACGTCGCCATCCGCACCCGCGCCGTGAAGATGGGGTTCAAGCTCAGCGAATACGGACTCTTCCGCGTCGAGGACGAGTCCAAAGTCGCGGGCGCCACCGAAGCCGGCGTCTACGAAGCCCTCGGCCTCCCCTGGATTCCGCCCGAGCTGCGCGAAAACTGCGGCGAAATCGAAGCCGCCGCCGAGGGACGCCTGCCCGAACTCGTCGAGCTCGCCCACATCCGCGGCGACCTCCACATGCACACCACCGAGACCGATGGCCGCGCGACCCTCGAAGAAATGGCCCAAGCCGCACTCGCCCGCGGCTACCAATACATCGCCATCACCGACCATTCCAAGGCGCTCGCCATGGCCAACGGCCTGGACGAAGCCCGCGCCGTGGCCTTCGCCAAACAGGTGCGCGAGATCAACCGCAACGGCCTCGGCATCCGCGTCTTCTCCGGCATCGAGTGCGACATCCTCAAAGATGGCACGCCCGACCTCGCGAACGATGCGCTGGCCGAGCTCGACCTCGTGATTTTCAGCGTCCACAGCCACATGAACCTCGAAGCCGCCGAAATGACCGACCGCCTGCTGCGCGCCCTCGAATGCCCGCACCTGCGCGTCCTCGGCCATCCCACCGGCCGCCTTCTCCTGCAGCGCGATCCCTTCCCGTTCGATTTCGACCGCATCGTGGCCGAGGCCGTGCGCCGCGGCGTCTGGCTCGAGATCAACGCCAGCCCCGAGCGGCTCGATCTCAACGGCACGCTGGCCCGCAGCGCCAGGGCCAAGGGCGCCCGCTTCACCATCTCTACCGACGCCCACCACCCTCAACACCTGGCCAGCATGCGTTACGGCGTGCTGACCGCGCGGCGCGGATGGCTGGGTCCGGCCGATATAATGAACACTCTGCCGGCGGACCGTTTCGCCGTCGCGCTCCGTACACGACCATGAAGATCACGGCTTCCCGCGAAGTATACAAGTGCAACCTGTTCCGCGTGACCGAAGACAAGGCGGCGGACCGCAAGAGTGGTTTCGAGATCCGGCGCTCCGTTGTGAGACACGCCGGCTCGGCCGTCATGATGGCGGTGGACGACAAGAAACGCGTGCTGCTGGTGCGTCAATACCGGCTGCCCGCGGGAAAGAATCTGTGGGAGCTTCCGGCCGGCCGGCTGGACCCCGGCGAGAAGCCGCTGCAGGCCGCCAAACGCGAGCTGATCGAGGAGACCGGCTACCGCGCGCGAAGCTGGAGCAAGCTGGCATCTTTCTGGGTGAGCCCCGGCTACGTCCAGGAGCGCATGACGATTTACCTGGCCACCGGCCTCACTGCCGGCCCCGCGACTCCCATGGACGACGAGCAGATCGAGGCTCGCTGGTTTACGCGCAAAGAGCTGCAGGAGATGATCCGCACCGGCCGGATCGAAGACGCCAAGACGATCGTCGGCTTCTTCATGTGGCGCGCGCGGTCGTAGTGCCGAAACGGTTGTGGGCCAACCTTACACGGCGACCTCCAACAGCCTGTCGAGGTCCGATAATCTTATCCGGCCGCCGTTCGATATACCTTCCAGCCACCCAGCGAGCTGAACATTGCCGATGTCCCGCAGTTGCTGAGCTAATTCTGGTCTGGAAGCTGGGAATACACCTCGATCCAGAAGCTCCGCTCGAGCCAGTTGCGTTAAGTAGGATAGCGCTTGCTCCTGGGCCGCATCCGCATCGCCGAACTGCAGGACAGTCACTAAATGACGATGCGCATTCGCTGCCCTAGCTCGAGCAAGCTTGGAAGATGGTAATACAAGACGATGACGCCACGCTTCAGCCAGGCTGTCCCAGAACCGGTCGCGCTGGAATAAAACTCGTCCAAACTGGAGAGCCCAGCCAAGCATGTCATGGCCGGCTTTCAGACGATCTTCGATACTGCCTGTGGAATAAGCCCGAAGGTCCACCTCCATTGGAGGATCCTCATGGATGACCGATAGATCCCGACAGATCGCCAGGAGGTCGACGTCTGCGCTGCGCACCCCTGGCCGCACGGCCGATCCGACGGCCACTACGGCGAGGATGTTAGGGTCGTGTTCGGCGGACTGGACAAAGGCGCCAGTCCACTCGCGTGATCGCGGTGTCGGCCACCTCAGGACCTGATTGGTTGCGCTGACCGGATCTGTATCTTGGCCGGTCATGGTCAGTGACCCCCCGCGAGTAGCGCAGCAACCGCATTCACATACGCTTCAATCTGAGACGCAACGCTCTCCGCATCAAGCTCGGGCGCCTCGACATCACCGTAAGCCGCGGCCTTCCTGGCATCGTTCAGTTCATGAAGCAGGTGCGAAATGTCCGGCAGTCCGTGATTGGCATGCAATCCTGCTGCTGTCTCAGCCTTCTGCCAATGCCTCGTGGATATTGCCAATCCAAAGTGAGCCGCCGCTGCTCCGACGGCTGCCTCCAGGCAGTAGAAGCCGTAAAGCGATAAGTCGTCCCAATCCGTAGGAGCGCCCCACGCGGCGAGAACCCGCTCGAGGTGCTTGCGCGCGAGCTTCAATTTGTCCTCGGCGTCAGACATGGCGGAAGGCAGCCTGAATCCATCATACCCCGCGGGCGTTGCCGCTCCCGACGCGAAAGCCCCACTCACTCCAGGTAAAAAACTTCCTTCATCATGGCAAACCGCTCCCCCGACCCCTTGTCCGGCACCGGCTCGAACAGCCTGCTCATGAAGGCCTGCCAGCGCTGATTCACCGGGTCGCGATCCAGCTCGTCCCAGGCCCTGTCGAAGTCTTCCGCGCGCAGGCACAGCACCAGCTCCTGTCCCCGCCGGAAGATCGAATAGTCCGAAATCCCGACCTCTTTCAATTTCGCCAGCAGCTCGGGCCAAACCCGCTGGTGCTCGCGCTCGTACTCTTCGATTGCGTTCGGCTTGATCTGCAGTTTGAAAGCGTACCGGGGCATAGATTCCTCACTCTATGCATAGCTGGAGATCGCCGCCATGTTCTTCGCGCCCCGCTCGGATGTGATCCGCTCCAGGTATCCGCTCTGGCGGAAAGCGTCCATCGGGTCCGCCGGCAGTCCCTTCGACTCCGCCCATTCCCGAATCGCCGGGCGCACGTCGGTCGAGAAGGCATCCTTCAGGCAGCTCTCCGCGTCCACCAGCGCGCACCGCGTCTGGCAGTCCGCCAGCTTCTCGTGGTCCACCAGCGACGCCTTCGCGTACAATTCCATGGCCGTCGTCACCGTCTGGATCATCGCCTCGATCTTGCCCTTCAGATTGTGGCTCTGGTCGATCATGTAGGCGATGTCCGCCCGCTTCCCCGTCTCCCATTCGAAGTGCAGAATCTCGTGGAAGATGCGAAACGCCTGGTAGGGATCGATCGAGCCCATCGTCAGGTCGTCGTCCGCATAGCGCCGGTCGTTGAAATGGAATCCGCCCAGCATGTCCAGATCCAGCAGCCACGCCACAATCTGCTCGATGTTCTGCGCCTGGTAGTGATGCCCCGTATCCACCAGCACCCGCGCGTTCGGGCCCGCCGCCTGCGCCAGCAGCAGGGCCATGCCCCAATCGGCGATGTCCGTGTGGTAAAACGCCGGCTCGAATGGCTTGTACTCCACCAGCATCCGCTGCCCCGCCGCCATGTGCTCGTGCGCCGTGCGCAGCCCCTCCGCAAACCACCGGCGCCGGTGCCGGATGTTCTGCGTGCCCGGATAATTCGACCCGTCCGCGAACCACAGCGAAAGGTCGCGGCTCCCCAGGCGCCGTTGAATCTCGATGCTGCTCAGAATGTGGTCCAGTGCCTCTTTGCGCACCCCCGGATCGGGATTGCCCAGCGACCCGTATTTGTAGACCTGATCCTGGAAAACGTTGGGATTGATGGCGCCGGCGCGCAGTCCATTCTTCCTNNCTCCTCGGTGGTTGTGGCCGCGGCGGGCTGTAGAAACTTACCGAAGCGTGTGCCGGTATTCGCGAATCCCCAGGAGGGCAATTCGATCTGAAACGAGTTCAGTGCGGCTATGAGGGTATCGTTCTGTTTGCTGGTATACACGTGTTTCGACCATCCGCTTTCCATCATGGGCGCGCCATGGCACTTTCGTCAAACGGCCGCCATCCCGGAAAGCCGGTTTTGTAATGCGGAACCGCAACCACCCGCCACCGCCCGGCCCCACCTCCCCTGTGCCCCCGCATTCGTTTCACAATCCAAAACCGCCCGCCCGTTGCCGAATTGGTGGGGCGGACCCCCTGGTCGGGGTGCCCTCTGGGCCGGGACGCCCTCGTCCCGCTGCCGCACCGACGCTTGGTCCACGCGGAAGTCTCCCCTCCCTCAGGCCGTTGCCTCTTTGTTTTTCTCCGCGTCTTCCTCCGCGCCCTCTGCGCCTCCGCGGTCAATTTCTCACCCGAAAAACGCCGCGTCCAGCTCGCGCGTCACCTCGTCCGGCAGCGGCCTCAGCGAACCCACCGCCCGGCAGTTGATGATCGCTTCCGCGGTCGACTCCAACACCTCCAGACGGTCGAACGCCTCCAACACGTCGGCGCCGGTCACCAGCACGCCGTCGTTCTCCAGGATGACGGCCGGCCGCGCCGGCGAGATCAGTTGCGCCAGCTCCCGGCCATCGCCGAATTGCAGGCCGTATGGCGCCCTGCCCACCTGCCGCACCACCACGTAGCTCTCGGGAATCGTCCGGCTGTCGAGCGCCGCGCCGGTCACGCTGAACGC
>OMOG01000087.1:0-4831 GCA_900290305.1 Candidatus Sulfopaludibacter sp. SbA4 | reverse complement strand
CCCGGTAAATCGCAGCGTGCAGTCCCGCCGCGCGGCTCGGCGATTTGCGTGCCTCCGCCCGCCCATCGCGAATCAGCACCAGGTCCTCGACATCCAGCGCGCCGCGATCCACCCGGTAGGGCGTAATCAGAAACGCGCCATCGTCCACGCGCGCCGAGTAGCTTCCCTGCGTGCTGATGAACAGTCTCTGCCGATACGCCCGCCGCACGAACTCGCCGAGGCGCCGCCGCACTTCGTTCTCCTGGCTCGATGGCGCAGGCGCCTCGAATTCCTCCAGCGTCCCGCCGCGCCGCCGCTCCAGATCGATCTCGTCATCCGTCAGAAACCGCACGCCGCCGCCCGCGAGCCCCGCCTTGATGAGCGTCTTGGCCGTGAATTCCAGCGTCTCGAAACGCCGGAAAGCCTCCTGCAGATCGCGGCCGCCCGTGACCACTCCGTGATTCTCCAGGATCACGCAATCGTATCCCTGTTCGAATACATCGGCCACGCGCTTCCCCAGCGCCACGCTCCCCGGCAACTCGTAGGGCGCGAATCCCACCTCGCCGCACACCCGCCTCGCCTGGTGAAACAGGCGTGTGTTCGGCGCCTCGTGGACCAGGCTGAAGGCCACCAGCGCCGTCGGATGCGCGTGCACAATCCCGCCCAGCTCCGGCCGCCGCCGGCGAATCTCCTGGTGAATGGGAAGCTCCGATGACGGCCTCCGCACGCCCTCGATCGCTCCATCCGCGCGGATCGCGACGATGTCCTCCCGTCCACCCGCGCCGGCGTGATCCACGTATCCCCGTTCTCTTCGCGGATCGAAAGATTGCCGCCCGACGTCGTGGTCATGCGGTAGCGGTAGATCCGCTCCATGGCCTGCAGGATTTCGTCGCGCGGGTGCTGATAATTGCGTGGCGTCGGCATGGGACTTTACGGCCGCCGGTTCAGCCCATCGGAATCCCGACTGCCCCGGCAAAACGGCTGCGGAACTCCTTCCAGTCCTTGCCCTTTCGGGCCAGCACCTGCGCGACATCGAACCATGAATTCGTAGTCGGCGACTCCTGTTGGAGCATGGCAGGATCGACCCCGGCAAGAGAAATGATCGTCCAGTAGTCTCGGAAGTCCTGCTTCTTGGCCTTTCTGTGCGATTTCTCGGCTTCCCCGGCGCGGTTGTGTGCGTTGCTGACATCCGCGCCGCCCTTGATCTCGATGGCCAGAATATTCCTGAGTTTCCCTTCAAATTCCTCTTGGATGCGGATATCTGGGTCGCTGCTTAGAGCGATGATGACTTTCCGCTTGGATGCATTGTGAACGGTGATTTTCGAGCTGTCTTGGTTGACGATAAACTTCTTGACAATCTCGACAACCGAGAGAAAGACGTCGAGCGTCGCCTGCTTGCCGATGGCGTTATTGTTGCTGCCATACAACTGGGCGCCGAGCGTGAGCAGCGGCAACTCGGAGACGTCGCGGGCTGTGATTTGTGGCGAGATCTGGCGCACCAACTCGGCAAGATTCCCGGCCATGACGGTGCAAAAGCGTTCGACGTCGGGACGCTTCCTCGGATTGAAAAGGCCGCGAGTCTCCATGCTCTTGAATGGCCCCATCCCGGTGCCCTTTCGATAGAACCGTTTCTGGGATATGCCGAGCAGGAGGCGGTAGTAGCCTACCAGAGTAGGCTTCTTCTCCAGGACCGCCGGGACTGGAAAGACGTGTTCGTCGCGGATGCCTGCCGCGGCAAGAATCTTCTGGGCGGCAGCGGGAACGTAATCGAGAAGCTGCTTTTTCGTGATCGTCGGGTCAAGCCGGCCGAGCGTCTTGCTCAAAGCGTCCATGAGCACGCTCTTGCGTGCCGCTACGAGCATCTGGTGGAAAACCACCTGACGGGATGGACTCAGAGGCTTGTCGCTCACCGGATCAAATCCCCGTTCAGACGATTTTCGGCGATCTGCAAATAGGACGGATTGAGTTCGATACCGACGAAACGCCGGTCTAGCTTCAACGCGACCAGGCCCGTGGTTCCCGATCCGATGAACGGATCAAGGATCAGTTCGTTCGGGCTGGAGCCGAGCTTGATGCAGGGTTCCACCAGCGCGGCGGGAAAGGTGGCAAAGTGGGCCTCCGGGTATGGCCGGGTATGGATGTCCCAAACGGTCCGGAGGTTGCGCCCGTTCGGACCGCGCACGGCACTAGGGTCATAGCGGTAGTGCTCGCTCTTGCTGAACAGAAAAACATATTCGTGGCAGCGGGTGGGCCGATCCTTAACGCTCTCTGGCTGGCAGTTCGGCTTGTTCCAAACGATGTCGGCACGGAGGTACCAGCCTTCCTTTTGGAGAGCGAAGGCGAGCAGCCACGGCACACCGATCAGGTCTTTGGGCTTCAGGCCATCCGGGGTGGGCGGACGGACATTCATCGCCCGTACCGGGTTCTTCTTGTCGGTGGCGCGCCATGTCCTGCCGCCGGAGGTATAGGAATCGCCGATGTTGAGCCAGAGTGTGCCGTCATCCTTTAACACCCGGCGCACCTGCGAGAACACTTTAGCCACGTGGTCGATGTAGGCATACACCGAATCCTCAAGACCGATCTGGCCAGGGATGTCGTAGTCGCGCAACGACCAGTAGGGCGGCGATGTCACGCAGCTTTGGAACGTGCCATCGGGCAGCCGTGAAAGGACGTCCTCAGTGTCCCCGGAGATTAGAGCGGACATCGAGGAATCCTCTTCAAAGAAGTGCGAGATGGAGGACTCGTCTTTACCGTCGAAGCGACGGACGCGGCCATCGCCGAATAGGTTCGGAACAACGGTTACGTGCCGTGGAGCGCCATGCCTCGTTGGCCGGCGGCTCGCTGCTGCCTGATTTGGTAGCACCTTCTGATGCCTCGGCTCCCTATTAGTCTCTTCGGAGGAGTTCTCCGATAGTTTAACGCGGTTCGGTTGTCCCAAGTTCATGCCCCAAGAATCTTCGGACGTTTTTGTTTGAATTGAGCGGTGCGCGCATCGCCTTTAGCTCGATGCAATAACCTATGTGAAGATGCTCCTCCGGGAGGCGCTCGATCGGGAACAAAGGAAGCTTTCCGGAGCGATCCGTCAGGGCGCCGTTCTACGCCCCTGCCCCCAGCGACCCCGGCGTCCGCCCGGAATCGGCGGGATTACCCAGCGCTTCCCTCACCTTTGCCTTCAACTCTTCCGGACCAAAAGGCTTCGGCAGGTAAGTCGAATCGCTGGACACGATCCCGCCGCTGCCCATCGACTCTTTCGCATATCCGGACGTGAACAACACCTTGATCCTCGGCCGTGCCGCCTTCAACTTCTCCGCCACCTCNNTGTTCCGCCACGGCCAGCGCCTCGGGACCGTTGGCTGCCTGCAGCACACAATAACCCGAGTCCTCCAGAACGGCCCTGATATAAAGCCGCACGGCATCCTGGTCTTCCACCACCAGCACGGTCTCCGAGCCTTGCCATCGGGTGGCGGCATCCTGCGCGCCAGGTTGCACCGGCTGTTCGGTCGTGACGCGCGGCAGATAGACATGGAACGTGGTGCCCTCCGCCAGCATGCTCGCAACCTCGATCCTCCCCCCGCTCTGCTTTACGATCCCGTAGATCGTGGCCAGCCCAAGGCCGGTCCCTTTCCCCGGCTCTTTCGTCGTGAAGAAGGGTTCGAACAAGTGCCGCTGCACCTCATCGGTCATCCCCATCCCGTTGTCCGTTACCCGCAGGCGCACGTACGATCCAGGTTCAAATTCCGGATGCCGGCGCACGAAATCCTCGTCCGCTTCCACATTCTTCGTCTCGATGATCACCTTGCCGCCCAACGGCATCGCGTCGCGCGCATTCACCAGCAGGTTCATCAGAACCTGCTGCATTTGGCCGGAATCGGCCATCACTGGTCCCAGTTCGGGACTGAGCCAGGTGATCAACTCGATGTCCTCGCCGATCAGCCGCCCGAACAGCTTTTCCGTCTCCGCTACCACCACGTTCAAATCCAAAGCCTTGGGCTGCGCCAACTGCTTCCGGCTGAATGCCAGCAGGTTCCGCGTCAACTCGGCCGCCCGCTCCCCCGCCGCGCGAATCTCTTTCAGCCCGGTCCGGTCCTTGTCCCCCTCCGGCAGCCGGCTCAAGAGCAGGTCGCTATATCCGTTGATCACCGTCAGCAGGTTGTTGAAATCGTGCGCCACGCTGCCCGCCATCCGGCCGATGCCTTCCATCTTCTGGGCCTGCAGATACTGCGTCTCCATGCGCTTGCGCTCCGTCACGTCGCGCAAGGCCGCCTGGGTACCCACAATCCGTCCATCCTCCTCCACGTTCGTGACGCGAGCCTCGATCCACATCCGCGTCCCGCCGGGCCGAATCGCTTCGAACTCGTGGTGGTCGGGTACGCTTGCGCCGCGCATTCGCCGCTCGTGTTGATCGCGCAGCGCGGCGCGCCATTCCGGGGCGGCGTAGTCTTCCAGCACGACTTCGTGGATGTCCCCTCCTTCCAGTCCGAACCACTCCCGGAAACGGCGGTTGGCGAATACCAGCCGCCCCTCGGTGTCGTTCACGATGATCGCATCGTTGACGTTCTCCACCAGCCGCTGATACCGCGACTCGCTTTCGCGCACCACTTCCTGCGTGTATTCCTTCGCCGACTCGAGTTGCCGCTCCGTCCGTTCCGCCCTCCGCTTCTCCAGCAGGTAATTGAGCAGGGTGACGGCCGGGAATTGGCACGCCAAAACCACGGTGACCGGCAGCGGGGAGAACAGCAGGCCCGTAGTCGCCAGCAGAAGGGTCGACCCCGCCCATGCCGCGGCCACACTGCCCAGCACGATCAAGGCGCTCCACCAGGAACGCACTCGCGCCAGCAGCAGGGCCGCAGCC
>OMOG01000107.1:33681-36365 GCA_900290305.1 Candidatus Sulfopaludibacter sp. SbA4 | reverse complement strand
GCTCTGCTGGTGCCGCAACAGGCGGTGATCGACCTCCAGGGTACCCATCAGGTGGCCGTGGTCGATGGCAACAACAAGGTGGCAATTCATACCGTCAATCTGGGCGAGACCGTGGGCCCGCAGTGGATCGTCCGCGATGGCGTCAACCCCGGCGAGCGGGTTGTTGTCGTGGGTGTCCAGAAGGTCCGTCAGGGGATGCAAGTCGATCCCAAGCCGTTTGTCGCGAGGTGACCAGCCATGTCGAAATTCTTCATCAACCGGCCCATCGTGGCGATGGTGATCGCCATTGTCACTGTGATCGTAGGCGCCGTAGCGGTCGCGGGCCTGCCGGTGGCCCAGTTCCCCCAGATTGCTCCACCCGAGGTTCAGGTCTCGGCGATCTATGTGGGCGCCGACGCCCAGACCATCGAACAAGCCGTGGCGACTCCCATCGAGCAGCAGATGAGCGGCGTCGACAACATGAACTATATGTATTCGCTCAACGCCACGGCCAACGGACAGATGAGATTGATCGTCGATTTCGACGTCGCCACGGACCCGAATACGGATTTGATTCTCGCGCAGAGCCGGGAGACGCAAGCTGCGTCGCAGCTCCCCGTGGACGTTACCAATTACGGCGTCACCGTTCAGAAATCGGTGCTCGCTCCCCTGATGCTGGTGGCGTTGTATTCGCCCAAAGGCACCCACGACGCGAAGTTCCTGGCCAACTACGCCTATATCAATTTGAATGACCCGCTGACTCGCGTGAAGGGCGTCGGTACGACTCAGATATTCGGCTCCGGCCAGTATGCCATGCGCCTGTGGGTCAAACCGGACCAACTCGCAAAACTGAACATTACGGTCCCGGAGATTGTCTCGGCAATCCAAACGCAAAACACCGTCAACCCGGCGGGACAGGTGGGCAGCGAGCCGATTCCCAAGGGGCAGCCGTTCACCTATTCCGTTCGTGCGCAAGGCCGCCTCACCTCGCCCGAGGAGTTCGAGCAGATCGTCGTCCGTGAAACTCCGGAGACGGGGATTGTCCGTGTAAGCGACGTGGCCAGGGTGGAGTTGGGCTCGCAAGACTATAGCATCACCGGCCACCTCAATGGCAATCCGAGTGCCGTCGTTGCGGTGTATCAGTTGCCCGGCTCCAACGCCGTCGACACCGCTGCGGGCGTAAGAAAGATGTTCGCCGAAGCCAAGCAGCGTTTCCCCGACGACATCGACTACACCATCCCGGTCGATACCACCAGGGCGGTGAATGAGGGAATCAAAGAGATCGTCCAGACGCTCGTGATTGCCATCGGTCTGGTGGTCGCGGTCGTCTACCTCTTTCTGCAAAGCTGGCGATCCACGCTGATTCCTCTGCTCGCCGTGCCCGTATCCCTGATCGGCACGTTCGTCTTCTTCCCGCTCTTCGGCTTCAGCATCAACACGCTTTCTCTATTCGGGCTCGTGCTGGCCATCGGCCTGGTGGTGGACGACGCGATCGTAGTGGTGGAAGCAGTCGAGCGGCACATCGAGGACGGTCTTGCTCCCAAGCAGGCGGCCTTCAAGGCCATGGAGGAGATCTCGGGCCCCGTGGTCGGAATCGCGCTGGTGCTTTCCGCGGTGTTCATCCCGACTGCGTTCATCCCCGGCATCACCGGACGGCTCTATCAGCAATTCGCGGTCACCATCGCGATCTCCGTGATCCTCTCGGCATTCAACGCGCTCTCGCTCAGCCCCGCCCTCGCGGCGCTCCTGCTGAAGCCGAAAACCGAGAGCCGGGGGCTGCTGGCAAAATTCTTCGGCTGGTTCAACCGGTCGTTTGGACGGGCCACCAACGGCTACGTCCGCGTGTCCGGAGCGCTCCTGCGAAAGAGCGGAGTAGCCCTCCTTTTGCTCGCCGGGTTCGGCGCGGTTGGGCTGTGGATCGGTGGCAAAGTGCCCAGCAGTTTTGTGCCGGACGAGGACCAGGGCTTTTTCTACCTGAACGTCCAGCTTCCCAACGCCAGTTCCCTGGAACGAACCGAAGAGGTAATGGCGAAGATCCAAAAGATCGCGTCCGCTATACCAGGCGTGGAGCAAGTTACCACCGTCTCCGGTTTCAGCCTCCTTAGCCTGGTGCGAACCAGCTACAGCGGGTTCGGCTTCATCAGTATGAAGGAATGGGGCGACCGCAAAACCAGGGCCGAGCAGTTCCAGGAGATCAAGACACGGCTGAACGCGGCACTGAGCAAGCTGCCGGAAGCCATCGCTTTCGGCTTCTCCCCGCCGGCCATCCCGGGAGTCGGCACGTCCGGCGGCTTCACCTTCATTCTCGAGGATCGCTCCGGCGGCGACACCAAGTTCTTGTCCGACAATTTGAACACGTTCATGGCCGCGGCGCGCAAACGCCCCGAGATCGGCAGCCTCAGCACCACCTTCCTCCACCTTCCTGCCGAGCGTGCCGCAACAATTCGTCACCGTCGATCGCGATAAGGTGATCAAGCAGGGCGTCGCCATCAACGACGTCTACCGGACCATCCAGGCCTTCATGGGCGGTCTGTTCATCAATTACTTCAATCGCTTCGGACGGCAGTGGCAGGTGTATGTCGAAGCCGAGGGCGACTACCGCACGAAGCCCGAGAACGTCGGCCAGTTCTATGTGCGCAACAGCGATGGCGACAGGGTCCCGTTGTCCGCCCTGACAAAGTTTGAATCCCGCGACGGCCCGGAGT
>OMOG01000107.1:0-33675 GCA_900290305.1 Candidatus Sulfopaludibacter sp. SbA4 | reverse complement strand
GCGATGGCGACAGGGTCCCGTTGTCCGCCCTGACAAAGTTTGAATCCCGCGACGGCCCGGAGTTCACGCTGCGCTTCAATGAATTCCGGTCCGCGCAACTGAATGGCGGCGCGGCGCCCGGTTACAGTTCCAACCAGGCCATGAAGGCGCTCGAAGAAACCTTCGCTCAAACCATGCCCACCCAGATGGGCTTCGATTATTCCGGTATATCCTTCCAGGAGAAGAAAGCCCAGGAAGGCGTTTCTTCAGGGGTCATCTTCGGCTTTTCCCTGCTGTTCGTGTTCCTGGTTCTTGCGGCTTTGTATGAGAGTTGGAGTCTGCCATTCAGCGTGCTGCTCAGTACGCCCGTCGCGGTATTCGGCGCTTTCGGGGTTTTATGGTTGCGCCGCACCCTCTTGGCGTATTTTGCACCGCCCTACATGGTGCAAATCGAGACAGACGTTTATTCGCAGATCGGCCTGGTCATGCTCATCGGCCTGGCCGCCAAGAATGCGATTCTGATCGTGGAATTCGCCCGCGACGAGTTCGAAAAAGGAAGACCTCTGGCGGAGGCTGCCTTGGAGGGCGCCCGCCTGCGCCTCCGGCCGATCCTCATGACGTCGTTCGCTTTCATCCTGGGATGCGTGCCGCTGTGGACCGCCAGCGGAGCCGGCGCGGTCGCACGCCAAATCATGGGCACCACCGTAATCGGCGGGATGGCCGCGGCCAGCGGCATCGGCATCTTCCTGGTGCCCGCCATCTTCTATGTGGTCGAGAAGCTTTCGGGTGCGGCCTCGCGCCAGAGCGCGCCCCTGCTTCCGCAACAGCCTCTGCCCGGGGAGGGCGACTGACTATGATGCTTTCCAGAAACACTGGGCAACCCACTGATTCTGAGGCTGCTGGTGGGGCAGGCGCTTTCGCCTGCCAACCTTTCGTGGGGCAGGATTTTATCCTGCAGGCCGATTNNCGCCAGAGACGCTCCGAAAGGACCGTCCCCCGCTCGTGTCGACGCTTGCTATGCGCGCCCGAACGCTCCTCATCCTCCTAGCCTGTCTCACTGCCGGCTGCACCGTCGGTCCGAACTACAAACGCCCCACCACGCCGGTCCCCCAGACTTTTCGCGCGCCGGAGCCTCTCCCCCCGGCGCAGGCCGCTTCCATCGCCGATCTCAAATGGTTCGACGTCTTCAAAGACGAAAAGCTGCAAGCCCTGATTCGCACGGCGCTGGAGCGGAACTACGACCTGCGCGACGCCGTTGCGCGCGTCGAAGAGGCGCGCGCCAGTCTGGGAATCACCCGCTCGAATCAGTTCCCCAATTTCGGCGCCGGCGGCGGCGTGGAGATCAATCGCCTCTCGCGCGATGGAGCCACACCCATACCGGCAGCGCTCCTGCCCTCGCAGAATCGCAATTTCGGATCGGCCGTGCTCCAGTTGCTGTCCTTTGAAATCGATATCTGGGGCAGGCTGCGCCGCGCCACCGAAGCCGCGCGCGCCAATCTTCTGAGCGCCGAGGAGACCCGCAAGGCCGTGGTGACTACTCTCGTCAGTGACGTGGCCACCGCCTACCTGACTCTGCGCGAGCTCGACTATACACTCGACCTCTCTCGACATACTCTTCAGACGCGGGAGGAGTCGCTCGCACTGACTAAGTCGCGTCAGACCGGGGGAGTCTCCACACTGCTCGACCTGCGCCAGGCCGAGCAGCTCGTGTACACGGCGGCCGAAACCATTCCCACCATACAGCAGCAGATCGAGCAGACAGAGAATCAGATCACGCTTCTGCTTGGGGAAAATCCCGGCGATGTCACGCGCGGAAAGGGCCTCACCGAACAGGACCTTCCCCCGGAAGTGCCCGCCGGCCTGCCGTCGGCCTTGCTGGAGCGCCGGCCCGATATCCGCGCCGCGGAGCAGGACCTGATCTCCGCCAATGCCGAGATCGGCGTCGCGCGCGCAGCCTACTTTCCCCAGTTGAGTCTCAGCGGGACTCTGGGCGGCGCCAGCACTCAGTTATCGAGTCTCTTCAGTGGACCGCACAGCACCTGGAATCTCGCGCCGCAGATTACCCAGCCGATCTTTACCGCCGGCCGGATCAAATCCAATGTCAAGCTCGCGCAGGCCGAACGCGAGCGCGCGCTCATTCACTACGAGAAGACCATCCAAACGGCGTTTACAGAGGTTTCAGACGCTCTGATCGCCCATCAGCGGGTGCGCGAAAGCCGCGCAAAGCAGGAGGCGCTCGTGCACGCGCTGGAGGACCGGCTGCGCCTGGCCTACCTGCGCTATCGCGGCGGAGTGGATACGCAGCTCAACGCCCTGGATGCCGATCGCGACCTGTTCCAGGCGGAATTGGATCTGGCCCGGATTCGCCTGGAGGAAATCCTGACCGTAGTCCAGCTCTACAAAGCCCTCGGCGGAGGCTGGCAGTGACCCCGTTGGCGTTTTGGCCATTTGAAAAGATGCCCAGCCTTGGTGGATCATTCTTCAGCCTGCTCCGTGGCGCAGGCACTCGTGCCTGCCGCGTCGACACTCGTGTCGACGCCCTTCTTGGTGGGGCACGCTTCAGCCTGCCGACCCGCTTCAGCGGGTCATCGCCTTTTGTCGTCTGTCACCAGCCGGGCTTTAAGCCTTGGTGCCGTCTTATTCGCGAAGGACACCATGCCGCGCACTGCTGATGGCGCCACTCCAGCCCTCGTGGTGCAACGCGAGGCCTATGCCGCCGCTCGAACCATCTCACCCAAGCTGCACGCTTATTTCGCGCGCCATCGGGAAGAGGCCCTCCGCCGCGGTGAACGTCATCTCGCGCCCCTGCCCAACGCCGAAACCATCGAGGCCCTGATCGACGCCGCCTTCTGGGCGAGTCTTCGGCGCGAGGAAACCTATTTGCCCCGCATCTCGCTCGCCTTCCTTTCGCCCTCCGAGGCCCCGCATCCGATTCTCTTCGAGCGTCCCATGCGCCTGGCCCCGGCCGGCCTCGCGCGCGTGGCACCGGCTGTCGAGCGCCCCGGCATTCATTTGGGTGTCTGGCCCGGCCAGGACGAGCTCCTCGTTTGGGGAGCCACCCGCGCCATCCCGGTCTTATGCTTCGTCCTCGAAGTAGCGGCCCCCGGCCTGCTGGTCGTCAAGCATCATAGCGGCGAAGAGTCGCGCAAGTTCATCAACGTCGCCGTGCTGGAGGGCGATCGCATCAAGTTCATCGAGGAGCGCGCCTCCGGCCGGCCGGATCCCCCGCTGCTGTCGGCCATCACCATGGTGCAACTGGCGGTTTCCATGCGCGCACACGGTCGCGGCGGATCGCTGCTGGTGGTCCCGGCGGGCACCGAGTCGTGGCGCGAGTCGATCGTCCAGCCCTTGCCATACGCCGTCTCGCCGCCCTTCGGCGAGCTCGCTGCTCTGAACCAGGAGACTCCCGATCCTACCGCGCGCCATCTGTGGCAGGAGGCAATCGGTCCCGCTGTCGCGGACGTCGGCGGCCTGACAGCCGTCGATGGCGCGGTGGTGCTCAACAACCGCTACGAGTTGCTCGGCTTTGGCGCGAAGATCGCACGCCGGCACTACTGGCCGCCGGTCGAACAGGTCATGCTGACCGAGCCGGTCGAAGGCGCTGTGCCGTCCCTGGTGCATCCCGAAGAAATCGGCGGCACGCGCCATTCTTCCGCGGCGCAGTTCGTTCACGATCAGCGCGATGCCGTCGCTCTCGTGGCATCGCAAGACGGCCGCTTCACGGTCTTCGAGTGGTCTCCCACCGAAGAGATGGTCCACGCCCACCGGGTCGAGACGCTGCTGCTCTGATTCGGACAGTCCGTGGCGCAGGCACTCGTGCCAGCAGCGTCCCGACTCATCGGGACGCTTTTTTCAGGTCCGGTGACCGATATTTTTCAAGAGTGTAGGCCTGTATTTGGTGCGGCAGGTTTTCAACCTGCAGGCCGATTTTCAATCGGCCCTCTTAGCACACCACATGGGCCGGCATAATCCGGGAAACGGGAGCTCGCGATCCGGCTGAAGGCGCATGACATTTTGAACCGCCTGTCGAGGGTCGTGCACGAGGATTGGGAGAATTCGCATGCACTTGACCTGACCGGCAAAGGACTGCTATCGGATCTCGAAAGGCACCCCAAGCTGGGCGGCCTCTCGCGCGTTGAGTCGCTCACCAGCACTTAACACCCACCTGTTCAATAGGTTGAGCGGAAACCGCCGCGAGTCGTGTAGTCCGCTGTTTTTCTCGGTCACCAAAGTTGAAAATATATTTTTGCATCTTTATTTTCATAGATTTAAGTGCGTTATTCGGTCTTCTAAAAGGGCCGTTTTTTGGTGTTGGCCAATTATAATAGAGTTGAGAGTGAAACACGCGGCGCGATCCGCCTGGATTTGGCGCCGGCAAACGGGAACAAAAGTTCCCGTTTTCACCCCCTAAATTATTGATTCTAATCAAGAGCGCCGGTACAAGTGTACCGGCTTTTCTTTTTTGGGAGAGGATTGAAATGAAACCGATAAGCACGATTGATCAAGCCTTTGATGTCGGAGCGTGGGCGGGACGCAGACAGGCGTTCGCCCTCGTAGCGGGACGCTGTACGGCCGCCGACGCCGACATCCTGTATGAAATCCGGGAGCAGCAACTCTTTCTGCATATCGAAAAGAATTGGGAGGATTTCTGCGTCAAACGAATCGGCCTGAGCCGGAGCTACGTGGACCGGATCATCCGGAAATCCAAGGAACTCGGCCCCGGTTATTCCAAATTGAACTGCTTTACCCGGATCAGGCCCGCGGAATACCGCCTGATTGCCGGAGCGGTAACCGAAGACGGCCTGGCCTACGGCGGCGAAGTCATCCCCCTGGAGCCGGAAAACGCGCCGAAACTAACGCAGGCCGTGGAAGCCCTCTGCCACGATTCGATCCCCGAAGCCGGCCCCGTCGACCCCGTGCAGCACGCCTTCGACAAAGCCGAGAAGGCCGTGAAATCCGCCATCGCCGAATTCCAGCGGCTGCAAGCCATGAAACTGGACGACGAAGGACGGTTGAAGCTGGTGATCGCTCTCGAAAACTGCCGGAATCAGGTGGATCTGATCCACATGTCGACCGAATTGTAACCTTGTACTACAGCAGTCTCAAACGTCGCAGACTGCGACGATTTGGTGGGGCGGGCCCCCTCGCCCCGTGCGGAACGCAATGGAACTCCGCATGCTAACCAAGTCCGTGAAAGAATATCTCCAATGAGCCCTAAAAGACTGACTCCCCCATCAGACGAAGTGTCAAAGCTCCTCCACCGCTACGGGTGCGGCTTTGTCCCCTTCGCCGGGACCGAAAACGCGTTCTACGAACGGCACCTGCTATTCGACAGAGCCATCGACCCCCAGGTGGCCGGCGCGCGGGAGCGTTTTGAAGCCTTCTCCCGTTCCGTCCGCGATATTCTCGCGCAGCGCTGGGTCGCCACCAAAAAGACGTACGAGCAGGAGAATGCGAAGCGGATCTATTACCTTTCGATGGAGTTCCTGATCGGGCGTTCGCTGGCCAACAATGTGACCAACCTCCTGCTCGACCCCGTCGTACAGCAGGCGGTACAGGGGAAAGGCATCGACTGGCTGGAGCTGATCGAACAGGAGCCCGACGCGGGACTCGGAAACGGAGGGTTGGGGCGGCTCGCCGCCTGCTTCCTCGACTCCATGGCCACCATGCAGCTTCCAGCCTCGGGTTACGGCCTGCGCTACGAGTACGGCATGTTCAGGCAGACCATCGTGAATGGCTGGCAAAAGGAGGACCCCGACAATTGGCTCCGCGATACGGATCCCTGGGAGGTCGCCCGGCCGCACGAGACGGTGGAAATCAAGCTGAGTTGCTCTTTCCAGGTTAGGGGAGGCAACATCCAGGTGGTCCCCGGCCGCCCGTCGACTCTGCTGGGAATTCCCTTTGACCGTCCGGTGGTGGGCTACGGCGGGAAGACCATCAACACTCTGCGGCTTTGGGCCGCGGCATCGCCGGACTCCTTCGATTTTCAGGAATTCGGCACGGGCGATTTCGTCGGCGCCCTGGGCGAGTCTCTCGAAGCGGAATCGCTGACTCGAGTGCTGTATCCGGATGACTCCACCAGTGCGGGCCAAAGTCTGCGGTTCATGCAGGAGTACTTCCTGGTCGCTTGCTCGGTGGCCGACCTGGTGCGCCGCTTCCAGCGCCACAACACCGATTGGAACCTGCTGCCCGAGAAGGCGGCCATCCAACTCAATGACACTCACCCGTCCATGGCGGTCGCCGAGTTGTTGCGGGTCCTGCTGGACGATGCCCACTTGGGATGGGATCAAGCCTGGGATGTGACCAGGAGGACCCTGGCCTACACCAACCACACGCTGCTTCCGGAAGCTCTCGAGAGGTGGCCGGTCGCATGGTTTGAGGAAATGCTGCCGCGCCAACTGGAACTGATCTACGAAATCAACCGGCGGTTTCTCGACGACGTCCGCTCCCGCTACCCGGGCGACGAAGGGCGGGTCCAGCGCGTGAGTCTGGTGGAAGAAGGCCGGCAGCGTAAGATCCGCATGGCCAACCTCGCGATCGTCGGCTCCCATAGCACCAACGGAGTAGCGGCGGTCCACTCGAGGTTATTGCGCACCACCACCGTCAAGGATCTCGCCGAGATCTTTCCCGAGCGTTTCAACAACAAGACCAACGGCGTCACACCGCGGCGGTGGCTGCTGGAGGCCAATCCTCCGCTGGCCGGCGCCATCACGGAGGTCATCGGCGAAGGCTGGATTACCGAGCTGAGCCAGCTCGCCAAGCTCAAACCTCTCGCCGGGGACCCATCCGTTCGTGAAGCGTTTGGCGCGTCCAAGCGCGAGGCCAAAGCGCAGTTTGCCGATTGGCTCAAGTCGGCGTCCGGACAAATCGTGGATCCGGATACCATATTCGACTGCCACATCAAGCGCATCCACGAATACAAAAGGCAACTGCTGAACGCGCTGCGGATCATCGTCAGTTATAACCGCCTTCGTCAAGACCCTGAGCTGGACGTGCCGCCGCGCACATTCTTCTTCGCCGGTAAGGCAGCGCCCGCTTACTTTTTGGCCAAGCTGATTATCAAGTTCATTAACAATGTGGCCGAGACTATTGACAGTGACCCTGCCGTGCGCGATCGGCTCAAGGTCGTGTTCCTTCCCGAGTACAACGTGTCACTGGCGGAAAGGTTGATCCCGGCCAGCGATGTCTCCAACCAGATCTCGACAGCCGGCTATGAAGCCAGCGGAACCAGCAACATGAAGTTCATGATGAATGGCGCCTTGACGGTGGGAACCCGCGACGGAGCCACCATCGAAATGGCCGAGGAGGCGGGCGAAGAGAACATGTTCCTGTTTGGGCTCACCGTGGAACAGGTCGAAAACAGCCGCGGCTGGTACAGTCCCTACTGGCATTATGAAAATGAGCCCGAGACGCGAGCGGCGCTGGATCTGATTTCCTCCGATCATTTCAGCCGTAATGAGCCCGGGGTCTTCGCGCCCCTGCTCGATAGTCTCCTGGCGCAGGGCGATCGCTACATGCACCTGGCCGACCTGACTTCCTACTGTAAAGCCCAGGACCAACTCGGCGCACTCTATACCAATGCGGGCGAATGGGCGCACAAGGCAATTTGGAACGTGGCCAGCTCCGGGAAGTTCTCGAGCGACCGCACCATCGCCGAGTATGCGTCCGGCATCTGGAAGGCGAGACCATATCCGGTAGCTTGGGAGCCGCGCGCGTAAGCTGAACCCCTGGACAACCCACTGGTTCTGAGCTGCTTGTACTACAACAGCCTCAAATCGTCGCAGCCTGCGACGATTTGGTGGGGCGTCGGCCTTTTGGTTGCGGCTCTGCTGCTCTGTGGGGCAGACCAATCTTGGCTGCCGCCGGCTTCAGCCGGCGCCCTGCAACCCCCAAAGTTTCTGCCGCCAGAGACGCTCCCGCAAGGGATCCACTCATGGGCCGCCTGTTTCCGGCCAGAGACTGGCCATAGTGCGCCAAACCTCGCCACGTTCATCTTGGCGAGCCATGACGCGGCACAGTTGCGCGAAACCCTCGTCTTAGTTTGCGACGGCGAAAACAAACGCCGGAAAGGATTAAAAAATGAAGAAGCTCTACTTAGGAAAGGCTACTCTCGCGGCCATCGGCCTCGCCGCTCTGGCGTTAGCGGCACCCGCCAGCGCACAGACCGTCATGCGGGTCAATATCCCATTCGCGTTTGTTGCCGGCGCTGAATCGCTGCCTGCCGGCGCGTACAATTTCGTGCTGGACGCGAACTTTTCCCTCTGCCACATCGACTCCTTTAACGACGGGTCGATGCACGCGGTTCACTTCGTGCCGGGCGCAGCCAGGAAACAGGACTCCCATACGGATGGGGGCGTGGTCCAATTTCAAAAATACGGTGACCGCTACTTCCTCAGCGGAGTCTGGAAGCCGGGTAAGGCAGATGGTTTCGCAGTCATCCCCTCCCGCCGCCTGATGGAGTCCGCCAAGGCCCAGGGCCCCGGCGAGACGGTGAGCCTCGATTCGGCAATCAGGTAATCTCAGCCTGGCTCATTCTGCACGCGGAGTCGCGCGTCATCGAGCGATTTTCGCGTGCGGAAACGGAGTTCAGTTCATCCCTGTCAGCAGATTAAGAAAGCGCGGCAGTGCTCGCAGTGAATCCAGGTCGCTGTCGCGGTCGTACCATCCCTTCTGGGTGAAGCCGTCATGCGCCGCCTTCTCCAGGCAGTCGAGTGCGGGTTCTTCAAGTCCCAGCAAAGAGAAGACGCACCCCACGTTATAGAGCAGGATCGGGTCTTCGCGGCGGATGGCACAGGCCCGTTCGGCCATCCTCCGGCTGCGATTGTGCTCGCCGAGTGCGGCCAGGCCATTCGCCGCAAGGTAGAGCGCCCGGGCATCCCCGGGGTGCCATTGGAGATGTCTCTCGGCAATCGCAACCCCTTGCCTTCGGGCTTGCCTGGCGCGATCGTGGCGTCCCAGGCGATCCTCGATCTGAGCCAGCAGCAACGGCGCCTGGTAATCGTCCGGCCGTGCCCGAAATGCATTTTCGTAAGCTTCAACCGCATCTTCCGGCCGCCCCAAAACGAAGCAGTGCCGGGCGCGAAAATAGTGCGCTTCAAAGAGGTTGGGATCCAGCAGGATGGCTGTCTCGAAGGCGCGGTCAGCCTCATCGTTCCGCCCGCTCAACGAAAGCCACAACCCGCGCGAGGCCTGCGACTGGGCCGATTCCGGGTCCATCTCGCGCGCTTTGAGGCTGGCCCAATCGGCCTGTTCCAGCACCGCCCCGCTCCTTCCGCCGTAGAGATACGTGTATGACCAGCAATCCGCCAGTCCGGCGTACGCCGGTGCGTAATGTGGGTCCAGCCCGATTGCCCGAACGAACATCTCGATGGCGAATTCCATCGACTGCGGGCTGAATTCGCCGTAGTACTTCCGTCCGCGGCGATAGCACTCGTACGCGCTGAAATCGGCGGAGGATTGATCTTCACCGGGGACTCGATCGTTCCGGGAAAGCGTCACTTCGAGCGCCTGCACCACACTCTCCGCGATTCTGTCCTGAATCCCCAGAATGTCGATCGAAGTACGGTCGTATCGATGCGACCAGAGTTGGAAGCCGCTGTCCGTGTCGATGAGCTGCACTGCGATTCGCAGCCGATCGCCAACCTTCCTCACGCTACCCTCCAGCACCGCCTTGACCCCCATCTGGCGGCCGATTTCGCGAATGTCGCCGCCGGGGTCCCGGAAGCGGAAAGACGAGGTCCGGGACGCAGTCCTCAGTCCCTGAATTCTGCTTAGCGCGCTGACGATCTCCTCCGCGATCCCGTCGCAGAAGTAGCCCTGGTCCCCCTCCTGGCTCATGTCTGTGAACGGCAGCACTGCAAGCGACGGCGACGGATCCTCTGCCGGCGCTTCCGCCGCCAGCTCCGGGCCGCGCCTTTCAAACCACGCGTCCAACTCGGCGGTGTAGGCGTACACCGAACCCAGCTTGTCGTGTTGCAGGCGATGTATCGGCAGGCCTGCTTCGCGCTCCCACCTTTGCACGGTGCGGGCGCCACGCCGCAAATAAACCGCAATCTCCTTCCAGGAGTCGAGGCGGGCAGACTCCGGCCGGGTTTCGGACACCGGGACAGCTCTATTCGTCATGACCAACACGTACTCATGAAGCTCAGACGAGGAAATTCAGGAAATGTTCCGAAACCGCTTGTTAACAGGTGCCCCCTGGGTACGGCCCCGAACGGAGCCAGTCCGGCCCCGAACGGAGCCACGACCGTAAGGGAGTGGTCTTACCGGTGACGCCGCCCCCAGTTATGCTTGACGGAGATCGCCTCCGCGGCTCGCGGCGCCGCGCTCGACCAGCGGCCGAGCGTGTACTCCCGGCTGTAGGCGGCCGAGCGGTTCCAGATGGTCACTTTCACGATGCCGCTGGCATCGCATGAGTATTCCTCTTCCACCTCGCAGCCGGAGCCTGCGCCTTTGCGGCTCACGTCGATGAGCGTCAGATCGGCGGAGCCGCGCAGAGCCGGGTCGAAGGGAAACTGGATGTCGTCCCACAGCGTGAGGTCGCCGGACGGCTGTCCGTCCGCGCCGATGCGCGCCGCCTCCACGTAGCGGAAGTGGCCGATGTTGTGGATCGGCCGATAGGAGCGCACCACGCGCAGCGGAGGCGCGCCGCGCCGCGGCAACTCCAGGCCGCGCGGGAAGAGCAGATCGAACGCCACATCGCGGCCGTGGTCGGCCTCGCGCCACACCCCGAAGTGACGCGCGAAGCGGTCGCGCAGCACATAGCCGGAACTCGCATCGGCGCTGATGGCGAGGCCGATGGCGGTGGCCGAGCGCATGTAAGCGGAGCGCCTCACGGCCCGCCCGAACGTCTCTTTGAGCACGCGCGCCACAGGGGGAAGCTCGGAGCCGCCGCCGGTCACATAGAGAGTTTCGATGGACCGGCCGGGATGCGCCGCAAGCAGTTCTTCCACCACCTCCACGGTGCGTTCCACCAGCGGCCGGCAGCGCTCGTAGTAGGGCGCCACGGCCAGAGAAGCCTCGCCCCACCCTTCGCGCACGCATTCCAGGTCCACCACAATGCGGCGCGTATTGGGATTCAGCGACTCCTTGCGCTCGCGGCACTCCTCCAGCAGGCGGAAAGACTCGGCATCGGAGAGCGATTCGCGCTCGCCCGAGCGGCCCGCGGTTTCGAGCGCGAGGTTGGCCAGTATTTCGTCGAAGTCGTCGCCGCCCAGGTCCGCGAGGCCGGCGCTGGCCACCACGGTGTGGGTGTCGTCCTCCATTTCGACCAGCGACGCGTCGAAGGTGCCGCCGCCGAGGTCATAGACCAGCAGCGCCCGCCGCGGCTCGCCCTTGCGCTGGGCCCGCTCGCGATGGCCGAACTCCACGCTCGCCGCCGAGGGCTCGTTGAGCATTCCCAGCACATGGAAGCCGGCCGCGCGGAAGGCTTCGGCCGTGAGAAATCGCTGGTTGCTGTGGGCATTGGCCGGCACGCCGATCATGGCCTCGATCGGCTCGCCGCGATCGAGCGACAGCGTGGAAGCCTGGCGCAACTGCTGGCGAAACGCCGAGAGCATCTCGGTGGCCAGTTCCATCACCGTCATGGTGCAGCCGGCGAGGTCCACCGGTGTAGTGGGGCCGGCGCGTTTCAGCAGCCGCTTGACCGATCGCAACACAGTCCATTCGCGGCGGCCCTGAACCGCGCAGGCGTTCCACCCGAAGCGGCGTTCGCTACCGCGGATCGCCACCAGCGGCGGGAACCACTCCCGCGTCTGCCCGTCGGGCGATTCAAAACCGGCCAGCGGGTAGTTTCCGCGGTCCGCCGCTGCGGCCACGATACGGGTGGTGCCAAAATCGATTCCCAGTTTCATCCGATGCGCCAACATCTGCATCTTAGCGCCTTCGGATGCGCCGCGTGACCGCTCCCTGACGGGGTGCCCTCTGGGCCCGGCTCCTTAACGATCCGCAGGCACGTGATACCCGTAACAGAGCCGCGACCGTCCCTCGCCCTTGGCGAGCAAGGGAGCGGTCCCCACATCGGTTAAGCACCCTGCGCGGACGCGGTCCGGGTTTTGTTGGGCCGCATTCCCGGGGGCCGGCAGCGCATCCAGCAACGCGCGGTACTCCTCCAGACCAGGGACGGCTAGCCCCGGCTGCTTGGCGGCATCGTCCCAGCGCCGGAGGGTGACAGCGTCGCGGTACCAGGGCAGCCGCTCAAATTCGCCTGCCTGCTCTTCGGTGAACGGACCGCCCTGCAAGGCCAGGCTCTCGACCGACGCGGGCGACAGCCGCGCAGAATACTCCGGATCCGCACGGCACAGGTAGCGCTTGGCGGCCACATGAGCGCGGACCGGTTCCGCCACGGCCGGCCCGAAGCGCGCCAGCAGCCAATCGTAGCCGGCCTCTTCGTGGCGCGTATCGACGCCCTCGTCCGCCACGTTTTCGGGAAGATCGTGGAGCAGGTGTCCGATATCGTGAAGAAGCGCCGCAGCCACCAGCGTCGGTGCGCTATTCGCCCGTCGAGCGAACCACGCGGCCTCGAGCGCATGCTCCAACTGCGAGACCGGCTCGCCAAAGTAGGCTTCACCGCCGCGTTCCCGCATCAACCTTATGACTTCGTCCGCTCGTGTTTCTGTCCCGTTCATGTTGGCCGCCTCAATTGGATAAGATACACGCCGGCGGCGAAGCTCGACAACAATGCTACCGCAGCCAACGCGGCGAATGCTCCCTTCCACCCCCAGACGACCGAGATACCGGCAACGCTGTTCCCGGCGAGCACCCCGCCCAGGTAGCCGACGCCATCGATCAGGCCCGACGCCGTCGCGCTTCCTTGCTTGCCGCCGAAGTCGAGGGAAATAGCGCCGGCGAGGTAGGAGTAGGGTCCGATCATCAGGAAAGCGACGAGTGCAACCAGCGCCACCGGCATGGCGCGCGACCCGCCGAAGTCGCCAATGGCCAGGGCCATGAGCGCGCCCGCACTCAGCAGCAGTCCGTAGAAGATGATCGCGGGCCGGCCGGTCTTGCCGAGGCGATCGCTGAGAAACCCGGCGAGTAGAACCGAGAGACCGCCGAAGAGAGGAAACAAGGCGCTTTTGTGAGCCGCATCCGCCACAGTCAGTCCCACTGACTGCGTGAAGTAAGTCGGCGTCCAAAGGTTGAACGTCTCCCGCAGGATCGTAACCCCCAGAGAGAGCAGGCAGACGAGCCAGAATGCGGGGCTTCGCGCGAACGTGCCAAGAAGGGAGGCGAGACCGGCCGGTCTGGCGCTCTCGCGTTCCTCACGGAAAAGATTGGCGGGGTTCGCCGGCGGCTCGGGGAATCCGAGGCGTGCGGGCGTTTCCTTGAGCAGCATCAGGTTGAGCAGCAGCAGGAGAGCCAGGGTTCCGGCGGCGGCGAGGAAGACGCCCCGCCAGCCGAATCCGGCGTCGATCAACCGGGCCATGAACTCGCGCGCGGCCGCATCGCCGAACAGATAACTCAGGCTGATGATGCCCATCACGGTTCCATACGCCGAAAACGAGAACCAGCGGGACGCGATCTTCACCATGCCGGCCCAGCCCATCGATTGCACGCCGCGGTTGGCCATCCAGGCCAGGGTGAAAAGCGGCATTCCGCCGCCGAGGCTGAATAGTATCGTGAACAGGATCGAGCCCGCCATGCCACACAGAAAATTGCGTCTGCCTCCCATAAAATCGGCCAGCCAGCCGCTCGGGAACTTGCCAATGGCATAGGCCAGCACCCCGAGCGAGGCCACCGTGCCCATCTCGATCTTGGCGGTGTCGGGCGAAACTCCGTGCTTCGCCAGCTCGGCAATCAACAACGGCATGGCCACGGAAAGATCCGAGCGGCACAGGTAGTAGCCCGCATAACCGACGGTAATCAACGCTACGGTCGACACCTGCCACCGCGTGAAGGAGGAGTTGGTTGGCGTGGGCCTGGAAGCGTCCGCTCTCCGGTTCATGGGTTCCAGGATAATCCGAATCCGGAGCCGGGTCCGCGGTCCGCCGGCGGAGACGCTGTTCCGGACACCCGAAGCCGGGTTCTACCCACGCGGTACGCTCGAAGCTACGTAGGCAGGACGAGGGCGGCTGGCCAATTCCGAGCCGCCCGGTCGATTGCGGCTGTCATATGACGTGCCGGCTATGAACACAAAAAACCGGCTCCACGCTCAAGAACCGCACCAGCAACTTCCAGATCTTGTGCATCATGGCCTTGCCCTCCTTTCCCGCAAGAATTGACGTCCTGGAATTCACCCCGGTTACGCTTTTCGCCGCGGGCGGGCGCCGGCGTAAGCCCGCGGGCAAGCGCGCACTCGTTCGTCGATGCCAAATGCTAAGCTTCTGATCGAGGTATACAGAGCGTGCCGGCCGAAGCCACGGTTAGCTCCGCAACGCGGAGAGACGAACAGGAGTTGCGCGAGAAGCGCTTCGCCATGCGTCTCTCGCTGATTTTTGGTGTGGCGATGCTGATCGGTAAGACGACGGCCTATCTCATGACGCATTCCGCGGCCATCTTCTCCGACGCGGCCGAATCGGTCCTCCACGTGATCGCCGTGGGTTTTGCCACTTTTAGTCTTCGGCTCAGCAGCAAACCGGCTTCCTCTCATTTCCTCTACGGTTACGAGCGGATCACCTTCTTCTCCGCTGGTTTTGAAGGAGCCATGATCGTGGTGGCCGCGCTCGCCATTCTCTTTGAATCGATCCGGAAGTGGATCGCCGGACTGCAACTGGAGCACCTGGGCGCAGGCGCATTGCTGGTTCTGATGGCTGGAATTCTCAATGCGGGTCTCGGTTACTATCTCCTGCGGATCGGCCGCCGGACCAACTCACTCATTCTCGAGGCCAACGGCAAACACGTCCTGACCGATAGCTGGACCAGCTTTGGCGTTGTGGGAGGACTAGGGCTGGTGCTGCTGCTGCACTGGAAACCCTTCGATCCGCTGGTGGCCATCGCTGTGGCCGCAAATATTCTCTGGTCGGGAGGGCATTTGGTCTGGCGTTCGGCAATCGGGCTTCTGGATTATTCCGATCCGGCGGCCGGCCGGAAGATTCGCAGCAAGCTGGATGCGATTTGCTCGGAACTGGCCATTCAATACCACGGCGTACGGTTCCGAACCACCGGATACCGCCAGATCATCGAAGTACATTTGTTGTTCCCGCGCCTGACATCGGTCAGCGAGGCCCACCGCCTCGCAACCATTCTGGAGGAACGCCTGCCGGTAGAACTGGGGATGCCCGCCGAAGTTCTCACGCACCTGGAGTCCCTGGAAGACCATGCCGATGTCCACCGCGAACAACACTACACAGGGAAACCCGAGTAGGCGTCCGCCCTTTGTCTGTCTCTCGGTTGCGGCCCGCAACGGCCAAAGTGGCAGATTGGATCAGAGTGATGATGCCGGCCGTTTTTTTTCGACCGGTTTGCGTCCGCCGCCGGAACGGCGACGGCCGGCGGGCAGGATTGCCCGCCCCTGGAGTTTGTCATTTTGTCGAGCCAGAGGTAGGCATGCTTCAGCCTGCTCCGTGGCGCACGCTCTCAGCGTGCCGCGTCGACACTCATGTCGACGCTCTTTCTTGGTGGGGCAGGATTTCATCCTGCCGCCGGCTTTCAGCCGGCGTTTGCCGGGCACGAAAACTCGCCCGCAGCCCGTAGAAGCCGCCTGAAGGCGGCTGCGGGCAAGATTGCCCGCAATAAAATGCAGAACCGCAAAGTAAGTGGCATTTGGCGATAGCGCTTCCCCACCAGGATTTCAAAAGCTCCATCTCACTCCTAACTGCCCCGTCCGCGCCGCGCCCGCCGGAGGAAAGATGGCCGTACTCGTGATCTTTCCGCCATTGGCGTTGTTCACCACCACCTGGCCCGGCAGCGGGCTCCCGCCGCCCGAAGGCTCACCCAGGTTGGTATGGTTCAAAACATTGGCGAACGACATCACCACTTGAACCGCGCCCAGTTTTTCCAGCCGCACCGTCTTCTGCAGTCCCAGGTTTGCCAGCACATATCCGGGGCCTTCGATAATTCCGCGCCCGGCGTTGCCCCACCTGCCATTGGCCGGTGTGGCGAAGGCGTTGGGGTCGAACCATTCGTTGACCGTCCGTGGCATGGCGATCGTAGGCGTGACCACGTCCGGACGCAAAGTAGTCTGATTGGTGTTGGTCGGGTCGGGTCCGCTGATCAGCGGAGTGAACCAGTTCCCGGTGCTCAGGTTGAGCAGCATATTCAGTTGCCAGCCGCCCAGCCAACGTCCCCGCCCGAAGGGCAGCTCGTAGAGCGCCTGGTTCATCCACTGGTGGCGCGGCACGGAATAGACGTTGCCGCGGTCGCGGCGGCGATTGTAGGTGTCCTCGATGGTGGTGTTCAGCTCGAAATCGTCCGTATCGTCGGTGTCGCTGATTTCCTTGGCCCAAGTCCAAGTGGAGGTGAACATCAAGCCGTGACTGGCGCGCTTCTGCACCTGCGCCTGCAATCCGCTGTACAGCATATTCGCCCCGTTATCGGCGTAGTTGATGATCCCGAACAGCGGATAGGGCCGGCGCGCGTTGCTGAAAGCGACAGTCGACGCGACCGGCTGATTCACGTCGCGGCGATAAGGCAGTTGGGTCCCCTTGGACCCGATGTAACTCACTCGCAGCCCCATGTTACGAGTCAGTTCGCGCTCGATCGAGAGGCTATACTGCTGCGTGTAACTATTGAGTAAGTTCGGAGTAACTGCTCGCAGGGAGAGGGTGCCCGGCGAGCCCGGCGCGGAAAAGGGACTGGCCAGCGTAAACGCGGGCTGCCCGTTGACAAAGCTGTTCGTGCTCACCGTGGTAGCCGAGAATGGACCGCCCACGAGGCCCACCGGGACATTCCCCGAATAGTGCGAATAGTAGACGCCCCATCCGCCGCGGACCACGGTCTTCGCGGCGGAATCGATCTGGTACGAAAACCCGAACCGCGGCGCGAATTCGTGCTTGTCGCCCTTGCGCAGCGAGCGCCCCAGCCCCGATTGGTCCGCGGTCTCGACGGGCAAGGCGGAGGAGAAGAACGGGCTGATGTAAGCGGCCGCCGCCTGGTTGGGAATCACGATCTTCCCGGTAGCCAGGTCGAACGAATAGAGGTTATTTTGGAGCGCGTATGCCGGCCCGTTGTACTCCCACCGCAGGCCGTACATCAGGGTCAGCCGGGAAGTCGCTTTGAAATCGTCCTGCGCGTAAGCCGCCCAATCGCGGAAGCGGTCGTCCTGCGGCGGGTAGGGCTCGATGCTCGTCACTGTGGCCGGCAGTCCCAGCAGGAAATCGGCATAGGCGTTGCCGGTGAACTTACCGGTGAAGGAAAAGCTGCCGAAGACCGGGTTACCCGAGGTGTTGGGCATGAATCGATTTTCGAACCAGTTGATTTCCTCGATCCCGAACTTCATGGAGTGCCGCCCATGCACCCAGCTCAGGTTGTCGGCAAGTTGCACGTGGCCGTCGTTCACCGGGTTGAGCAGGTTAATGGTGTCTCCGCTCAGCCCCGAGACGCTGAAGATCGGGAGGTTGTTGATGGGTCCCCGGTCGGGCAGTCCCTGAATCCCGATCTGCTGCAGCAGGTTCTGTCCCGTGAAATTGGCGCTGCTGCCCGATACCAGGATCACCACGCCGGCGCGGAATTCGTTCACCAGGTTGGGCCGGAGGGTATCCACATCGCCCAGCGTCCAGAAATTCACGCGGCGGGTGTTGTCGGAAGGTCCGAAAGCAGTCAGTGGCAGCGGCGATCGCGCTCCCGGAATGTGGTAGTCGTCCTTGCGATTCTCGTAGCGCAGAAACGCCATGTGGTTGGCGGTGAAGTTGTGATCCAGCCGGATCTCCTCGGTGCGATGCACTTCCGGCCCGTCCAGGGACGCGCGGTAGTTGCCGGCCGTGAGCGAGGGCGGTCCGAAATTCGGCTGGGGGAAGAAGAGGTTCTGCGCCTCGACCGCCTGCGGCGTAATGAACTGCGGCAGGATGGTATTTCCGTTGAACGGATTCACTCCGGTGTACGGATTCTTCAGCGCCGCGAATGCGGTGAAATCGCCCTGCCGCATGGCCGCCGTGGGAACGTTGGGCGTGAACAGAAAGGCTTCCACGCCGCGCAGGCCGTCGAAATCGAAGAAGGCGAACGTCTTGTCTTTGCGGATGGGCCCGCCCACGCTGCCGCCGTAGTTGTGCAGATTCTCGAAGGGCTTGGCAATGGCGAAGGGGTTGCGCGCGTCGGTGGCGCTGTTGCGCAGATACCAGAACACGCCGCCATGATACTGGTTCGTACCGGACTTGGTAGCGGTGGTGATGGTGCCCATGCCGCCGAACTCGGCGCGCGTGGTGAGGACGCTCGCGGTGAACTCCTGCACGGCTTCGACGGAGGGCTGCGACACGTTGTCGGGGCTGCCGAAATTGCCGAAGGTAGTTTCGATGCCGTCCACCTTCACCTTGGTGCTGTTGGCGCCCGCGCCTGGCGTCAGCCACTTGGCTCCGTTGCCCACCTGGACCACACCGGGCACGGTCATCGGCAGGATGGCGGAGATCAGTCCCGAATCGCCCGAGTTCTTCGAAACCGAGCGCAGGTTGGTGGGCAGGTCGATGATCTGCCGCGTCAGCAGGCCTGAGGAGACCGATGGCGTGTCCACCTGCACCACCGCCGAGGCGGCGTCCGTGACTACCACTTCCGAGGATGCGCCGGCCACTTCCAGGCGCAGATCCTGGCGCACCGTGGCATAAGCCGCAACGGTGAGGACACGCGTCTCGAGTGGGCGAAATCCTTTGGCTTCGGCGGCCAGTTTGTACCCTCCCGGCGGCAGATCGGGGAAGGAATACGCGCCGGCGTTGTTCGTGGCGGCGGTGCGCTCGACTCCGGTTTCCTCGCTGGTGAGTTTGACGGAAGCGCCGGGGATCACGCCTCCCGAAGGATCGATGGCCAGGCCAGTGACCGTACCCAGGGGCGTTTGGGCCAACGCGCCGCAGGCTGTAACTAGGATAAAGAGAGCCGCTCGCATACGGGGAAGCACCATTGTGTCACAAACCGGCAAGGGGCCGGGGGCCTGGAACTGCGCAGTTCATATCCGCCGTCCGGCGACGGAGTACTGGAAAAAAGCGTGACGCCGCCGATGTCGCGCACCAGTTACTCCGTGACCGATCCCGCGACAATCCCATGTAATCCCATGTCAGCCCTCAGCGCCCACGCTGCGTCCCCTTGATATAATCCGTGCAAGGCTGTACGCCTATGGATGCGGAACGCTGGCGGCGAGTCGAGGAGCTGTATAAGGCGGCTCTCGACTGGACACCGGCTCAACGCCCTGCTTTGTTGGCCGAACGCTGCAAAGGGGACGGGGATCTCCGCAATGAGGTCGAGTCACTGCTGCGGCAAGAATCCTCGACCCGTACGTCGGTTGAGGGATCCTCGTGGAGAACGGTAGCCGATGCGGCTGACCAGCCAGCGTCTTCTCACCTGGCCGAGGGGGCCCGGCTGGTCCCATATCGTATCGAAGCCCTGCTCGGTGCAGGTGGCATGGGTGAGGTGTATCGAGCGCGCGACACAAGGCTGGAGCGCGACGCCGCCGTTAAAGTGCTCCGCCCTGCGCTCGCCAGCCAACCCGATTTCCACAAGCGCCTTCTTAGGGAAGCCCGCGCCGTCGCCGCACTGAATCATCCGGGCGTCGCCATGATCTATGAAGCCGGCGAGTCCCTCGATCGCTTGTACTTGGCGATGGAATACGTCGCTGGCCGCACGCTGAAGCAGGAGCTTGCTTCCGGCCCTGTATCTACCAGCCGGCTGATCGATTATTCCCTCCAAATCGCCGGCGCCCTGGATCACGCCCACGCCCGGGGCATCATCCATCGCGATATCAAGCCGGGCAATGTCATGGTCACTCCTGACGGCGTGGTCAAAGTGCTCGATTTCGGCCTGGCCAAGGAGACCTCACCGAGTGACGAGACGGCCACAAATCTCACCACTCCTGGAATGGTTGTCGGTACGCTGCACTACTGCCCGCCGGAAGTTCTCGCCGGCCGGCCCGCCACAGTTCGCAGCGATCTCTACAGCCTCGGCGTGCTGATGTATGAGCTGGCTTNNCTGCCCTTCGACGGCTTCCAGGGGCCTGCGCTGATCTCGGCAGTGATCGCCGGAGAAGCCGCTCCGCTCCGGCAGCGCAATCCGGCGTTGCCGGAAGCGCTGCTGAGAGTCATCGCCCGGGCCATGTCTCCGCGTCCGGAGAATCGTTTCGCCCGCGCGACCGAATTGGCCGGCGCGCTGCGCCGTGTCGAAGGCGCGTCCGCGGCCAATCTTACGCCCGAACCTGCGATGCCCGTCGTCGGTGTGCTCGATTTCGAAAACCTTTCCGGTGACAGCGCGGTAGACTGGCTCGGTACCGGTCTCGCTGAAACGATCACCGCCGACTTGAGGCGGCTCAAGGCCGTCCAGGTGGTGAGTCGCGAGCGTGTGCAGCAGGAGCTTCGCCGCCTGGGCGGGAGCGGAGACCTGACCGCGCTCGGCGCCCAGATGAACGCCCGTTGGCTCGTAAGCGGCAGCTATCAGCGTTCCGGCAACCGGATCCGCATCACTCCGCGGCTGATCGAGCCTGCTACCGGCGAAGTCGCGGCCACTGGCAAGATTGACGGCGGCTGGGATGACATTTTCGACCTTCAGGACCGTGTCGTCGGCGAGCTCGCGCGGGCGCTGCAGTTGGAAACGAAATCGAGCGGTCCCCAGCGGATTGCCGCGCCGGAGGCCTTGCGAGTGGAAGCTTATGAGCAATACGCGTATGGGCGCAAGAGTTTCTTCACGCTCGGCAAGGATTCGCTCGAGCAGGCCCGCCGCCATTTCGAGCGTGCCATCGAGCTCGATCCGTCCTACGCCATGGCCTATTCCGCGCTGGGCCAGACTTTCGCCATGCGCTGGATCCATCGCACCGATCCGGACGATCTGAGCCGGGCCTCCGGTCTTCTGCAGCGCGCGCTGGAACTCGATCCGGAATTCGGGGAACCTCACGCCTGGCTCTGTTATGTGTACATGAGGCAGAGCAAGCTCGAACGGGCCATTCAAGCCGGCGCCAAAGGAGTCGAAAACAATCCGGACCTTTACACCTCCCACTACTTCCTCGGCGCAGCTTGCTGGTTGGCCGGCTACGAGCTTTCCGACGCCTTCCTCCAGCAGGGCGTGAAGCACTTTCTGGACGCCATTCGCGTCGAGCCTGCCTACGTCCCTAGTTGGGTCAACCTGGGCACCCTGGCCCTGCATGCCGGCGCCTACGACCGCGCCGAATCGTTTCTTCGCGAGGCCCTGGACCTGGAGCTCTCGGGGCGTGCGATCAGTGCGTTTCCATTCGAAGAAATGCTGCTGGCGCAAATCGGCATGCGCCGGCTCGATTGGGAGAAGTCTTTGGATTGGCATCAACGCGGACTCCAGCGCCTGGCCGCCATGGATCACATGTACCGCGAGCCGATCATTGCCACTCACGCTTGCGGCACCGGTGACGTCCGCCTGCGCCAAGACGACCCCCAGCAGGCTCTCGCGGATTATCACCACGCCTGGCGCATCGCTCACGAATATCCGCGCATGCTCGGCAACGAGCGTATTCTCACGCGCACCCTGGCCGGCATGGCAAGCGCCTATGCCAACCTCGGAGATCGTCCGCGCGCGTCGCAGCTTCTCCAGGAAGCCGCCCAGCATTTCGACTCGATTCTTTCCGAGCCTGGCACGGCCGTTCACGGCATGTACACGTTTGAGTTGTGCCATGCCTTGGCTGTGGCTCATCTTCGGCTGGACGACCTCTCCGGCGCTTGCGATTTCCTTCGAACTGCCGTGGAAAAAAGCTGGCGTGATCTGCTTTGGCTTCAATCCGACCCGGAACTGGCCCCGCTCCAGTCCAGCCCCTCGATGCAATCCCTCATCGAGCGGATGCGCCGCTTTCCACCCCTCAGCTTTGCTCACAAGGCGTAAGACGTCCGATCGACTCCCGCTCGAGCTCCACGCTCTCCGGCCTATCAGCCCGCGGCTGCACCAGCCCCCAGTACGCGCTTGGCGTAATCCCGCACCGAGGTTAGTTGCATCGGGAACTTCTCGAGCACCGGCCGCATGTCCATCGCGTCGCCCTGTGTACCCTGCAACATCAGTGCCGCCATCGATTTCTCCAGTGAATTCGCAGCCGCGTCGACTTGCGCGCGGAGCGCTTCGACCGGCACGTGCTCCAATGCGAAAGTGCGGCCGCGTTCCTGTTCGAAAATGCGCACCACTTCCAGTGGACTCAGAGGCTCCGGACCACCCACCTCAATCGTGGCGCGCTGCGCGGCTGGACTGTCGAGAGATGCAACGCAAAACTCTGCCACATCCGGGAAAGACACCCAACTGATCTTCTGGTCGCCCGTGCCGAGAATTCGCGCCTTGGCGTTCGCGTAGTCGAACCCGACCCTGGGACTGAGCCATACCTCCATGAAGTAACTGGCTCGGAGAATCGTGTAGTTGAGCTCCTGGATCGCTCGCTCGACAGCCTGCTTAGCGTTCGAAAGTGGATGGAGATTGTCGCGGTCATAGCGGAACGAGACAAAGACGAAACGCTCCACTCCGTTGGCTCTAGCAGCGGCCACGAGGTTGAGCTGGCCCTGCAGATCGACCGCTTCGATCGAATCCGGCGGCTGCCGCGAAATCGTCGCCGATGCCGTGGAAACGATCGCCGTCGCGCCGCGGCAGGCGGCGATGAGCGAATCGCGATCCTTGAGATCGCCAGTCACTAGAGTGGCGCCGCATTCCTGGAGGACCTTCTTCTTCCCTGCATCGCTGGTTTCGCGCACCAGCGCTCGAACCTTTCGGCCCCTGCCGGCCAAACGCCGGCACACTTCGCTGCCGACCAGTCCGGTTGCACCCGCAACGAGGATCATCTGAGCACCTCCCATCCCGGATTCTCTCACGGCGCCCTTGCGTGCGCATCCTGCCGGTCAATCGGCGACTTGTGACGAAATCGCAGGGACTACCTCGGCAGTTGGCAAATGCACGACGTTTGTGGCCCCAACAAAAAGGGAACAAGTCGGCCCGATACGTCGTGCCCGCCATAGCACGCGCCTCTGAGCCGTCTGCTTCGCCCCTAAATACCAGAATCCGAACTGACAAGACGTCCAACCTGGGCTTTTGGCGATTGGCCGGTTAAAAAGTTCGTCTGCATTACGAGAGAAGCGGCCGCCTGGAGTTCGTCCACAGTGAAACCGGCGTGCGGACGCTGAAGGATGAGTTCGACAAGGTCGCCTGGCACAACGAGCACCACCTGGAACAGATCGATCTGGCCCTCCAGGAATCACGGTGACAAGCCAACGAGCTGTTTTTTCAACCAGCTTGTAAAGAGTCGCAATCGCTGGGCGGGCCCCTTGCCCGCCGGGGTCCCTCAGAGCCCCTGGCCGGCCTTTGGTTGCGGCTCCCCTGCACGAATCGCCACTCCCGTGCGTCTAATCTGCTGACATGCCCGGCAGGTTACTCGCGCTTTTGTTGGTGCTCGCCACGGCGATTCTCGCCCAGCAGTACACCGACGTCCCCTTTGTCCCGACGTCCACCGACGTCGTGGACGCGATGCTCGATCTCGCCGGCATCAAACCGGGTGACGTCCTGGTGGACCTCGGCTCGGGCGACGGCCGCATCGTGATCGCCGCCGCGAAGCGATTCGGCATCCACGCCACGGGGGTCGAAATCGATCCGGACCTCGTGCGCAAGTCGGAGGCATCCGCGCGCCTCGAAGGCCTGGCCGGGAAAACCACGTTTGTCCAGGCCGACCTGTTCCAATACGACCTGCGCCAGGCCTCCGTCGTGACCATGTTTCTGACTCCCGGCTTCAACATGCGCTTGCGTCCCAAGCTTCTCAGCGAGCTTCGTCCCGGAACGCGGATCGTTTCTCACCGCTTCGACCTGGGAAGCTGGGCGCCCGCCAAGACCGTCCACGTCAACGACGACCAGATCTATCTGTGGGTCGTTCCGCCGCGCGGCGCTAGCGCAACGGGTGCCGCCGCGCCCGCAAACGCGCCAGCCGGACAATCATTCGAAAAACTGGCGGCGATGTTTTCGTACGACCCGGCCGCTCCGCTCGACCCCCACTCGGATGAGCCCGTGCCGGCGGACGGTGCTTCCGTGACCGCCGTGTCTTATTCCGGCGCGCGCGGACCCGTCTCGGCGACACTCGTTACGCCTGCCCGCAAGTCCCGCTATCCGGCAGTCGTCTTCGTTCACGATTACGGCAAGCGCGACGAGTTTCTCCCCGAGACGTTATCGCTGGCGCGCGCGGCCAGACCCTTCGTCTCGCTGCTGATCGACGGACCGCAGGAGAGACCCGTCGGTTGGCGGCGCAGCTTCAATTCCCTGGCGGACAACAACGACCAGGAGATCCACATTCAGGCGGTGATTGACATCCGCCGCGGCATCGACCTGCTGGCCGCGCGCAGCGACGTGGATGCCGGCCGCATCGCTTACGTGGGCCACGGCTACGGCGCGAACTGGGGCGCCATCTTGTCCAGCATCGAGCGGCGGCTGCGCGGGTTCGTTCTGGTGGCGGCCTACCCCAGCCTCGCCGAGCTGGTGGAAAGCGACGATCCCGAGTGGGCCAACCTGCGTTACGGCCTCGGCAGCGAACGGACCGCCCGCTATCGGGAATCCATATCCGCGGTGGATCCCATCCGCTTCACCCGCTTTTGGGCCGGAGCGCCGATTCTATTCCAGTTTGGCCGCTTCGATTCCTTCGTATCCCGCGCCATGGCCGACCGCCTCGTGCAATCCATCCCCAGCGCGCAGAAAGCGCTGTTCTACGATGCCGGCCACTCCGTGAACGACCCCCGCGCCCTGACTGACCGCGCCGACTTCCTCACTCACTTACTGGTCACCCCGCCGCACCGCCCTCCCGTGAAGTGACTTATCTCAGCGTTCTCCGCTCCCTCAGCGCTCTCAGGTTTTGACTTTCTCTTTGTTTTTCTCCGCGCTTATCTCCGCTCCGCCGCGGCCGTGAGAAAAAATCGCCTGCCCACAGGTAGTCGCTCTTGCAGCGTCTTCGGTGGGGCGGACCCCCTGGTCGGGGTGCCCTCTGGGCCGGGACGCCCTCGTCCCGCTGCCGCCAGCATACCTCCGCCTCCTCCGTTCTCTCGGGTGTTCTCTCTGTCTTCCTCCGCGTTTTCCTCCGCTCCTCCGCGCCTCCGCGTCCGTCTTCTACTCCCGCAATTCCACAATCGTAGCCCCCGCCCCACCCTCCTGCTGCGGCGCCTGGTAGAACTTCGCCACGTGCGGATGCCGGGTGAGCAGCTCCGCGATCACCTTCTTCAGGATCCCCATGCCGTGCCCGTGCACGATGCGCACCCGGCTCGCTGTCGCCATCACCGCGCGGTCGAGAAATTCGTCCACCGCGTCGCGCGCCTCCTCCGCATGCTGCCCGATCACGTTGATCTCCTGGTGTACCGGCGCCAATTCGGGCGCAGGCCGGTAGCTCACCCCCTTGGGCAGCTTGCTCGCCGCTCCGCCGGCCTCCGGCAGCACCTCGATCACGTCGTCGATCGACACCTGCATCTTCATGAATCCGGCTTCCACTTCGATGCGGTCGTTGCCCAGCTTGCGCCGCACGCGCGCCGGCTCGCGCACGTCCTTCAGGCGCACGCGTACGCCCTCCTCGATGCGCAATGGCTGAATCCGGTCCTGGCGCGAATCGTCCTGCGTCTCCAGCACCGTCGTCTGAAAATCCTCCCGCAGCTCGCGCTTGGCCTTGGAAACGCGCCGCTGCGCATCCTGCTCGGACTTGCGTCGATCGGAGCCCTGCGCAATCTTGCCGATGGCTTCCTGCGCCTGCTCCTCGAAGCGCGCCAGCGCCTGGTCGGTGCGCCGCTCCAGCTCCTTGATCTTGGCGGCCTCGCGCTTCTCCCACTCGCGCGCGATCTCCTTTTCCCGCTTCTCCAGCTCCACCAGCTTGGCGCGCAGAGTCTCCTCCAGCTTCTGCGTCTCTTCGATGCGGTGGTGCAGCTCGCTCAGGAACCGCGTCACGTCCCGCTCACGGTCGCTCATCGACCGGCGCGCTCGCCGCATGATGTCCTCGGGCATGCCGAGCCGCGTGGCAATCTCCAGACCGGCGGATTTGCCCGGCAGTCCTAATCGCAGCAGATAAGTCGGCTCGAAGGTCTCTTCGTCGAAGCCCATCGAGCCGTTCACCACGCCCTCGGTAGACGCGCCGTAAACCTTCAAAGCCATCAGATGCGTGGAGACCAAAGTGAAAGCCCCGGCCGCGCGGAAATGCTCCACGATGGCCACTCCCAGCGCGCCGCCTTCCTCGGGATCGGTGGCCGCGCCCAGCTCGTCCAGCAGCACCAGCGACGCGGGCGTCACATCCAGCGCCATTTCGCGGATGTTGGAGACGTGCGCCGAAAACGTGCTGAGGTTCTCCTGGATGGATTGATAGTCGCCGATATCCGCCAGCACCTGCTCGAACAGCGGAAATTCGGCCTCGGCGGCGGGCACCGGCAACCCCGATTGCGCCATCAGGCTGAGCAGCCCCACGGTCTTCAGCGTCACGGTCTTGCCGCCGGTATTGGGCCCGCTGATCAGCAGCGTGCGGCACTCCGTGGTCAGCTCCAGGCTCACCGGGACGGCCGCCTTGTGGCGCCGGCGCAGCACGTCCTCCAGCAGCGGATGGCGCGCATCGCGCAGCAGCAGCCGCTCGCCGAACCGCGGAATCACGCAATCGAACTCCGCGGCGAAGCGGCCCTTGGCGAAGATCAGCTCCAGCTCCGCCATAGTGACTAGAGTCTGCCGGATCGAATCGCTGTAGCCGCGGAGGTGGTTGGTCATCTCCAGCAGGATGCGGTGGACTTCACGCGCCTCCTCCTCCGCCAGCCGCACCAGCTCGTTGTTGAGATCGATGGTTTCGAGCGGCTCCACGAACAGCGTGTGGCCGCTGGAACTGGTGCCGTGGATCACGCCATCCAGCTTGCGCCGCTGTCCCGCGATCACCGGCACCACGAAGCGCTCGTTGCGGATGGTGACGAATTCCTCCTGCAGCACGCCTTCCTCGCGGTGCGCGCGCAGGAAGCGCTCGAGCGATTCCTGGATGGCCTTCTTCTGGCGCTCGATGTCGCGGCGCAGGCGGGCCAGCGCCACGCTGGCGTGGTCGGCCACCGTGCCGTCGGGCAGAATCTTGCCGTCCAGCTCTTTCAACAGCGCCCGAAAATCGCCGATGGTCTGCGCCCGGCGCCCCAGCCGCGGGAAACGTTCGGATGCCGCCGTCAGCAGCGATTTGGCATCGGCGGCGCGATCCAGCAGCGCGAAGAGGTCGAAAATTTCCTTGGGCTCCAGGCTGGCGCCCTCGATGCGCAGCTTGTAAACCGCGGCTTCGATATCCGGCAGCCCGCCGAAATCGATGCGGATCGCCGCGCCCCGAGCCGCCGGCTGCGGACGTGCGGCCAGCCGCAAGTAGGCCACGGCCTCTTCGGCTTCCGCGAGGTCGCCGGCCAGGCGTTGGGGGTCGGTATGCGGCGCCACCTTCTCCAACTCGCGACGGCCGAGCGGGCTCGAGACATAGCGCCCCAACAGCTTCCGCAACGGTTCGAATTCCAAGACTGCAGCGCTGGTTTTCAAGGGATTCCTATCGCCAGTATGGCACGTGTCAAACGTGGGGACAGATGATCGTGGCGCAGGCACTCGTGCCTGCCGCGCCGAGACTCGTCTCGGCGCTTTTCGGCGCTTCTCGGAGCCGGAGTGTCGCCCAGCCCTATGGTACAATCCACGAATCCGACCTCGGAGGTTTGAGTGAATCGTTCCATCCCGGTATTTATCGTCCTATTCTTGATCTGCCTTCCCTGCCTGGCCAGCAATCCCCAACCCGTATGGGCCACACCCGTGGGAGAGAACTCGAACGCCATTAACTATTCGTTTCAGTTCTCCGACAGCGCTATGAGTAACCTGGCGGTCGCGGACGTCCTGATCAACAATGCGCTCGATGGGCGCAGGGCCTGCTACCTCGCCTACGTGCCTTCGAGCGCCAGCGGAACCAGCGGAGTCTTATACCTGGTGGACGATGGCGGCGATGCCGGCGGGCCCTATGCCGGGTACATGGTGTTCGCGAACGGCTCCCCTACCGGAGCCTCAATCAACAACAGTCAGTGCTCGATCGCCACTGCGGGCACTTCCATCGCCGGCACGGCCACCACCCTGACTCTGACTCTGGCGGTAACGTTTTCCGCCGCCTTCACCGGCAACCAGGTGGTCTATATGGCGGCGCGCGAAGGGGTCGCCAATTCGGGATGGCAGTCACTGGCCGTCTGGACCCCTTCCAATCTCACCAGTCCGGCGGCCGCCGTAAGCGCCTCGCCATCCCGCCTTGCCAAGGCCGCTGGGGCTGGCCAGCTCGGAACCTTCACCTTCTCCGACACCGGCGGCTGGCAGCATCTGACTGTCGTGGACATTCTCATTAACAGCGCCATCAACGGCATCGGGGCATGTTACCTGGCGTACGTTCCCGCCCAGGGCGCCGGGAGTAACGGCAACGGAGTGCTATACCTGGTTGATGACAGCGGCGATGCCGGCGGCCCTTATGCCGGAGCACTCGCTCTTCCCACGACGAGCACCACCGCCATCGCCAATCGGCAATGCTCCGTCGATGGCTCGCAAAGTTCCTTTATCGCTACGGGAAATACGCTGACACTGACTCTGGCACTGACTTTCACTCCGTCTTTCGCCGGCAATCAAGTCGTCTATCTGTCGGCTCAAGATTCAGCGGGTCCCAATTCCGGCTGGCAGTCCCTGGCGACATCCGGTCAAACCGGCATCGCCGGAGCGCCCGCTTGGACTTCACTTCTGAATACTGGAACCTGGAAGGCAGTGTCAGCATTGAATGGCGTTCCGTCCGAGACCTTTAATGTATCGCCGTCGACTGCGCCGAGCCTGTATCTGACGTTCCCGCCGACCAACATCGGCGCATACGGCATTACTTACAAGGGCCCGTACCCCTACACTGTTACAGCTTCGACCGAGTGCGGTACCCATCCCCCCGGCGCTACTGGGGGAACGTTGGCCTCTCAGCCCTGGTGGGCGATCTCGTTATCCTCGGCGGCGGCGCCATTTTTCTGCCCATCCAGCCCGGCCGCGCAGCAGAGCGGGAGTCTGGCCGGCTATATCACGTCGGGCGCCGCTGACGTTACCGGCTGCCCAACCTTTAATTTTCCGCTGGTTGGTTATCGGAGCGGTCAGTTCGAGGGCGCCAGGGGAATTCAATTCTACGGCGCCTTTAACGACGGATCCTGGCCCAATAGCACCATTCCTGGACAGGTGATCCAGGAAGTCGTGTTTTTCCATCAGCAGAATTGTTATTACGGGGGCATTGAGTACGGATTCAAACACGATGTGATCACTGGATCGTTGGCTTTTTATTGGGGGACGAACAAGAACTGCGGCGGCTATAATGCGATTAGCGGCGATAACTCATTTAACGGAAGCCGCTGCAGGAATGCCCAATATCCCGCCGGGTCTGTCGTATACGAAGACTACAGCAGTTACAATAGCTCCAATTTACCCCCGCTTTATTACCTGCTGATTTGTCCATCGCCGCCCCAGGCCGGCGCGAGTTGCCCGCTCGGCAGCAACTATCGTTTCATAGCTTACGTCTTCCAGGACACTGACTCGCGCCTCAAGTTCAAAGTGCAGGTGCTCAATCCGGATCTCAGTGTGTATAACGACGGACAGGAATTGGAATCCTATTGCATCGACCCCAATACCGCTCCGGGTTCCAGCACTGCCGCTTACACCAGTTGCAGCGGCAATGGCCCGGTCATCCCGGACTGGTTCCCGATTTCCAGCCTGTACGGAGCGCCCGGCTACGTCACCATGACGGTACAGCGAACGGATGCGAACAACCAGCAGAATCCGACAACCCCTCCCTCGATCGGGTTGAAAGACATCCAGGTGGGAAAATAGAGTATTACAGTAGCTCCATTTTAAGCGGCCGGCGCCGCCGCTTGCTGAACAGCTACGCCCGTCCCCTTCTGGCTTCAGGCTCCTGACTTCTGGCTCCTCGCCCTCCGGTTTGGTTGCGGCTCTGCTGCCCTGTGGGGCAGGCCATCGCTTTTTGTGGCCTGCCTTTTTCTGCGAACCGAGGTCTGGACCCCTGCGTATACCATAGACAGGGGGTATCATGGAAAACTTGCTCAGAGACGTCTTCTACGGATTCCGCGCGATGCGCCGTTCGCCAGCCTTCTCGCTGGTGGTCATCCTCACTCTGGCCCTGGGCATCGGCCTCAATACCGCGATCTTCAGCGTGGTGCACGCGGTACTGCTGAAGCCGCTGCCCTATCCCGATTCCGAACGCCTGGTCTGGTTCGGCGAATCCACTGGACGAGCTTCGGGCATCAGCGTCACCTGGGGCAACTTCACACACTGGCGCGACAGCAACCATACCTTCGAGTCGATGGCTGCATTCCAGTTCACCGACCTTACGCTGACCGGCCGCAACGAACCCCTGCAAACGCGCGGCCTCGTAGTAACCGCACCCTACTTCGCCCTGCTCGGTATGCGTCCCCTGCTCGGCCGCCTTCTGGACGAAGCGGACGACCGCGCGGGTGCGCCGCGGGTCATGGTGCTGAACCACCGCTTCTGGTCGAGCCAATTGGGCGGCGACCCCGGCATCGTCGGCAAGAGCCTTACGTTCAACGGCAACCCGTATCTGGTGGCAGGAGTGGCCGCGCCGCTGTGGGAACCCTGGCCCGTGGACTACTACGTTTCCCTCGGCAGGCTGACCGGCAACAACCTGAACCGCACCCGTCACGGCTCCATCCGCATGCTCGGCCGCTTGAAGACCGGAGTCACGCTGGCCGCGGCGCAGGGCGATCTCGACGCCGTCATGCGTCACCTGGCCGAAGTCGATCCCGGCCCCGAGAACCAGCACCGCAGCTTCGGCCGCTTCTTCGCGGAGTACGTCACGGGAGACGTGCGCGGCACGCTCCTCATACTCATGGGCGCGGCCGGGCTGATTCTGCTGATTGCCTGCGCCAATGTCGCCAGTCTCCTGCTGGCCCGCAATGCCTCGCGCGCCGGTGAATTGGCCGTGCGAAAAGCCATCGGCGCCGGCCGGCTTCGCCTGGTGCGCCAACTGCTCACCGAAAACATCGTCGTCGCAGCGGCCGGCGGGCTCGCCGGAATTGTCCTGGCGTACTGGGCACTGCGTACGCTCGTTGCCCTGGCGCCGCGCGACATCCCGCGTCTCGCCCAAACCACCCTCGACCTTCCCGTCCTGCTCTTCGCCTGCGCAATCACGCTGGCCTCCGGGCTGATCGCGGGCCTCGCGCCGGTGATCACCTCGGGCAAACTCGACCTGATGACCGTGCTCAAAGAGGGCTCGCGCCTGACCGGCGGCGGCAAACACCGTCAGTCGATGCGCAATATTTTGGTGGTCGCCGAAGTGGCCCTTACCTTCATGCTGGCATTCGGCTCCGGACTCCTGGTGCGCAGCCTGCTGGCTGCGCAGTCGAGCGGCCCCGGCTTCGAGCCGCGGCAGGCGCTGTCCTTCCGCCTGCAGTTGCCGTCGGCGGCCTATCGAAGCCCCGAGGCCATCGCCAACTTCTACGCCGGCCTGCTGGCGGACCTGCGCGCGATCCCCGGCGTGGCGGCCGCCAGCGCGGTCCACTGTCCGCCCGGCGCGGGCGATTGCGGCGACTGGTTCTATTCCATCCCCGGCCGCCCGGTTCCGGCGCAGAACGAAGTGCCCATCGCGCTCTTCAATACGGCCGATGCGGGCTACTTCCAGACCCTGCGGATTCCGCTCCGCCAGGGGCGCGAGTTCAACGACACCGACCGCGCCAACGGCCCCCCCAATGAACCGAAAGTCGCGATCGTCAACGAGACTTTCGCGCGCACCTGGTGGCCCAGGGAATCCGCCATCGGGCGCCAGATTAAGGTCGGAGGGCCATACCAGGAAGGCGGGTTATTGGAAGTCGTCGGGGTGGCTGGCGACGCCAAGCAAATGGGTCTCGATGCGCCGCCGATGCCCGAAATCTTCCAGCCCTTCGCGCAGCAGGGCGGCAACAACATGGCCATGGTGGTCCGCGCCGCGGGCAATGCCGAAACGCTCATGCCCTCGGTACGCTCGCTCGTCCTGGCGCACGACCGCAATCTGCCGCTCCGCGAGTTCGCCACGTTCGAACAGGCCTTCGGCGCCGGGCTGGCGCGGCGCCGCTTCAGCACGCTGCTGCTGACCATGTTCGCGGGGCTCGCCATGCTGCTCGCGGCCATTGGCATTTACGGGCTGCTCAGCTACTGGGTCAGTGTCCGCGAGTCCGAGATTGCCCTGCGCCTGGCGCTGGGCGCGCGTCCGTCGACCATCCTGCGTTGGACCAGCTTCCATGCACTGCGCCTTGCGGCCATCGGCATCGCGCTCGGCGTGGCCGGCGGATGGGCCGCGGCCCGCGGCCTCGACGAACTGGTCTTCGGCATCCCGCCGCGCAATCCCGCGACGATGATCGCCGCCGCTCTCGCAGTCGGCGTGATTGCCGTCGCCGCGGCGGCCATTCCCTCGTGGCGCGCGGCGCGCGTGGATGCCGCGCGGCGGCTGCACCACGCGTGATCAGTGCGGCTTGAGCAACTGTTGAATCGCCGCGTCCAAAGACCGCTCCATCTCGCTGATCGCCGCCCGCGATTGCGCGAGCTGATTCTGCGCTGCCTGGAATTGGCCCACAAGTTCCGCTTCGCGGGCAGTCCTTTCCTGCTCAGCCGCGGCGATTTCCTCCAACTCGATCTTGGATTGCTTGATCTCAAATTGCCATTGCTCGGGCGTCATCCCCTGTGGCGGCGTTCTGGCCTCCAGGTCCTTGGTCCGCTCGGATAACTCGGCGCGCTTGGTCGCCATGCTGAGGGCTTGCCTGCGGACTTCGCTGAGTTCCTGGGAGAGCTTGGCCGCCGTGCCTTCGTCCATCTGCAAGCGGCTCAAGGCAATCTGGGCGCGGGTGCCCAACAGCGTGGAACGTTCAATCGCCAGCCGCAGTTGCTGGACCTCGGCGAGAAGCGTCTGCAGGACCGGTTGATCGGTCTCGGCCTTCTGGGCGAAGGCCGGCATCGCGAAAGCAAGGAGCAATAAATAGCGCATCGGTTCCCCTCCGCGCATCACTATGGCACGCGTGAGGCCAGCACGAGAATGCGGTAAGGAGCCTGAATTCACCAGGAGCCAATCGCGGCCCGTCCGCATGTGGGACGGAGGTTTTCGGCCTCGGACACCGGCCGCCCAAGAGACTACTTGCCGCGGCTGTCGAACGCGCGCTCGATCACGCCCAGCGTGCCTTCGGTGATGAGAAGGTCCGGCAACTCGCGGCGCCGGACCCATTCCACGCGGCTAACGTCGTCGCCCGCCGAGAGCGTGCCGCCGGTGATGCGGCAAAGGTAGTCGATCAGCACGTAGTGGTACTCGGGGACGCCGGCGCCATCGCGCATGATGCGCTCGAAGATTTCGAAGACGGCGAGCGGGCGGACCTCAAGGCCGGTTTCCTCGCGCACCTCGCGGCAGATGGCGTCCTTCAGGGACTCGCCAATTTCCAGCGCTCCACCCGGCAGAGACCACCAGCCCTTGAGCGGTTCTTTGCCGCGTTGCGCCATGAGAATGCGGTCGCGCCGGAGAATAATCGCGCCCACCCCGACCATCGGCCGCTTGGGATACCGCCGGTCGTCCAGAGCCGCGCCCGGACCCGCACCACCCCTCCGGCCCCCGGCCCGCGACTCCTCACCTCCGGTCACTAGCCCCCAACCCCC
>OMOG01000049.1 GCA_900290305.1 Candidatus Sulfopaludibacter sp. SbA4 | reverse complement strand
ATATGTGGTCATCCAGGCGAAAAACCCAAGCAAAAGAATATGGCCGCCGATGAACGCCGATGAACGCGGATAAAACAGGCACGGATTTGAGCCAGCTCTACCAAGACCTCAAGACCGCATCACTTCTACGTCGCGCACCCTCTCGACTTTATACTGATCCTATGCGTGCTGCCACCGTCATTCTCCTGTGGGCTTCCCTCCTCCCGGCCCAATCCATCGTCACCATCGCCGGCACCGGCGCACCGGGCTTCTCGGGCGACGGCGGCCCCGCCACCGAAGCGCAAATCAACAATCCCTACGGCCTCGTGATCGGACCCGATGGCGCGCTCTACTTCTGCGAGATCGGCAACCACCGCGTGCGCCGGCTCGACCTGAAGACGCACCGCATCTCCACCGTCGCAGGCAGCGGACAGAAGGGTTATGCGGGCGATGGCGGCGAGGCCCTCGCCGCGTCGCTCAACGAACCCTACGAAGTCCGCTTCGACCAGGCCGGCAACATGTTCTTCGCCGAGATGCAGAATCACGTGGTGCGCCGCGTGGATGCCGGGACGCATCGCATCTCCACGGTGGCCGGCACGGGCGCCGCCGGCTTCTCGGGCGATGGCGGACCGGCCGTCAAAGCCCAACTCCGCCAACCGCACAGCATCGCCTTCGACCCGCAAGGGCGTCTTCTCATTTGCGACATCGGGAACCTGCGCATCCGCCGCGTGGAGCTCTCCACCGGCGTCATCGAAACCTGGGCGGGCACCGGCGAGCGGAAGCCCACGCCCGATGGCGCACCCATCGCCGGGACCCCGCTCAACGGCCCGCGCGCCATCGCCTCCGATCCCCAGGGCAACCTTTACCTGGTGCTGCGCGAGGGCAACGCCGTGTATCGCATCGACCCCCGCGCCGGCCGCATCTATCACCTCGCCGGAACCGGCGAAACCGGCTACGCGGGCGACGGCGGTCCCGCCAAAACGGCGCGCCTGTCAGGCCCCAAAGGCATCGCCTGGGCCCCCGGTGGCCGCCTGTATCTGGCCGATACCGAAAGCCACACCATCCGCCGCATCGACCTCCAGTCGGGCATCATCACCACGGTCGTCGGCACCGGCCAGCGCGGCGACGGCCCCGATGGCGACGCCCGCCACTGCCGCCTCTCGCGTCCCCACGGAATCTTTGTCGCCGGCTCCGGCGAGATCTATGTCGCCGACAGTGAATCGCACCGCATCCGATTGCTCAAATAACTGCGCGGCTGCTGAAATAACTCGGCTGCCGCCAACCTGCTATACTGTAGATGGCACTTCTCACCAGAGCCGAGCGGCAGGACCGTCCGTCCTTGATGTCTCTTGCCAGAAAGGCCGGCCTAACATGCTCGCTTATCACACGGCTTCTCCACCCCAGTCGGCACAAATCCCAATATTTCATAACGGAGACGCAGTCTCTCTCGCCAAGGGGTCGTATCAGGGCACCATCGGAGTCTTCCTCCACCTCTGCAACGATCCTAAGTGGGCCGAGATTCTCGAGCCGAACTCGGAGGTTCGATCGCACCCGGTCGAATGGCTCCAGCTTCGCCAGGAACCCACACCAACCAAGGAGAAACAGTGAACAACATTCGTATTGGAAACCTCGATCCGGAAGTGACCGAGCACAACATTCGATCCATCTTCGCGCAGCATGGGGCCATTGAGCGCTTCAAGATCATGACCGATCGCGCGACCGGTCAGCCCAGGGGATTTGGATTCATCCAGATGGCCAACGATGCCGATGCGGAAAAGGCGATTGTCGCCCTGAACGGCACCGAGTGCAACGGCAAGGCGTTGAAGGTGCACCCGGCTCGTCCGCAACTGCATCGCGGCAGCCGCCCGAAGCGGGACTAGCCTCATGAAGGTACTGGAACACTTGCAGGGCACCGGGGTTGTAACCGTACAGACCGGAGAGGAGATCCGCGCGGCATACGATATCAGCATCACGCAAGACGATGCCGGCACGCCGGCCACCGCCGGTTCCAAGCACATCTCCGGACAGGTGTGGTCGGCCCACGATCCGTACTTCGTGATCACTCACTTCCGCAAGATCATGACCCTTCGGATGGAGGACGGACGCAGGTTCAAATTCTTCCACCGGGACGATGCCGGCAACATCGGCTTGAACAAGTGGATCGGCTGAGGTGGGGCAGGCTTCAGCCCAATGCCACATACTTTGGGATTCTGCATTTATTGTGGGCGGACCCCCTGGTCCGCGCGGGTCCCCCTGGACCCGCTGTTTGCACAACCAAATCAGCCCGATGCGATCCGCGAAAGGCCGACGAGGGCGCTCCCCCGAGGGGACCCCGGCGGACCGGGGGTCCGCCCCACAATCATCACAGCATTTGGCTTCAGCCTGCCAATTGCTTCTCTCCTCGCCGCTATTGACCTTTCGCGTTAACGGGCGCATTCTAAAAGCAGCGCCCGAGGGACGAGATGCGAAGAGTCTGTCTGTTTGTTTGCATTTGTTGCACCATCCTGTTTGCCGCCGATACTTTCACCGCGCGGCAGCGTGAATTCTGGTCGTTTCAAAAGCCCAAAGAGCAGAACCCGCCGGTGGTGGCTCACAAATCCTGGGCTCGTACTCCCATCGACAATTTCATCCTGGCCAAGCTCGAAGCCAAGGGCGTGACTCCGGCCTCGCCGGCCGACAAGATCTCCCTCCTGCGCCGCGCCAGCCTCGACCTGATCGGCCTGCCCCCCACCCCCGAAGAAGTCGACGCTTTCCTGGACGACCGCTCGCCCCAAGCCTTTGAAAAGGTCGTGGACCGCTTGCTCGCCTCCCCGCAGTACGGCGAGCGCTGGGGCCGCCACTGGCTCGACCTGGCGCGCTTCGCCGAAAGCGAAGGCTTCAAGGCCGACGAAATCCGCCCCAACGCCTGGCGCTACCGCGACTACGTCATCCAGTCGTTCAACCAGGACAAGCCCTACAACCGCTTCGTGGAAGAGCAGATCGCCGGCGACGAGTTGTGGCCCGGCGATCCGCAGGCCCTGGTCGCCACCGGCTTCAACCGCAGTTACCCCGACGAAAGCAACGCGCGCATTCTCCAGCAGCGCCGCCAGGAACTCCTGGACGACATCACCGACACCACCGGCGCCGTTTTCCTGGGCCTCACCTACGGCTGCGCCCGCTGCCACAATCACAAGTTCGACCCCATCCTGCAGTCCGACTACTACCGCCTGCAGGCCTTCTTTGCGAACACCGCCGCCAGCGACCACATCCCCATGCTGCCGGCGGACAAGCTGGCGGACTACCGCCGCCGCAAAGCTCTTTGGGAACAGCAGACCGCCGAAATCCGCGCCAAAATCGCCGCCTTGGTCGATCCCCAGAAACAAAGGATCGCCTCCGACTACTTCGAGAAGTACCCGCCTGAAATCCAGGCCATGATCCTCAAGCCGGGTGCCCAGCGAAGTCCCTACGAGTGGCAGATGTGGGCCAAGGCCAATCCCTATCTGCAGACGCCCGACGCCGACGCCGCCAAGCAACTCCCCGCCGCCCAGAAGGCGGAGTACGCATCTCTGAACGCCGAACTGGCGAAGTTCGACGACCTCAAGCCCGCCGATCCGCCCGAGGGTATGGGCCTCGCCGACCTGGGCCGCAATGCTCCCGCGACCCACGTCCTGGCCGTGGGCGTTTACGACGCGCCGCGGGAAGAGGTCGAGCCGGGCTTCCTGACGCTCCTCGACCCGGCGCCGGCCAAGATCAGTGCTCCCCAAGGCGTGGAATCCACCGGGCGCCGCACCGCGCTCGCTCACTGGCTCACCGGCCCCGACAATCCGCTCACCGCGCGGGTCATGGTGAACCGCATCTGGCAGCATCACTTCGGCCGCGGCATCGTGGGAACGCCCAGCGATTTCGGCATCATGGGCGAGCGCCCGTCGCACCCCGAGCTGCTCGATTGGCTGGCCCGCGAGTTCGTTCGCAGCGGCTGGAGCATGAAGCACATGCACCGGCTCATCATGACATCGGCGGTCTACCAGCAATCCACCAGCTTTAATAAGGAGGCCGCGCAAGCCGATCCCGGCAACCGCCTGCTGTGGGCCTTCCCGCGCCAGCGCCTCGAAGGCGAAGTCATCCGCGATGCCAGCCTCCTGGTATCCGGCACGCTCAACTTGACAGCGGGCGGCCCCAGCGTGTTCCCCGATCTGCCCGAGGGCATGGGCGCCTTGCGCGGCGGGTGGAAACTCTCCGCCCCCGACGAGCGCAGCCGGCGCAGCGTCTACATCTTCGTCAAGCGCAATACGCGCTACCCCATGATGGAGATCTTCGACATGCCGGACACGCACGAATCGTGCTCGCGGCGTGAGATCACCACCACTGCTCCGCAGGCGTTGACCATGCTCAACGACAAGGTCACGCTCGAATGGGCGCAGGCCTTCGCGGCTCGGGCTCTGGCCGCTCAAGACCCCGTGGATCGTGCCTACCGCCTCGCCTATTCACGGTCTCCGGATCCCTGGGAAAAGGACACCGTCGCCACCTTCTTCCACAAACAGAAAGCAATCACTGCCGAGCGGGCCGCCAAAGGCGAAAAACTGGCCCTCCCGCCGTCCATGGCGGAGGGAACCGATCCGGCATACGCGGCCGCCTTCGTGGACTTCTGCCAGATGCTTCTGAACTCCAATGAGTTTGTCTATGGAAACTAGCCTGCGACCCCCACACTTCGTCCCCGCCCGCAGCCGCCGCGAGTTTCTCATGCGGTCGTGCGGCGGTCTGGGCGCGCTGGCCGTGTCCTCCTTATTGCACGGCACGACGCCGGTCGACCCGCTCGCGCCCAAGAAGCCCGACCATCCGCCGACCGCCAAATCCGTCATCTGGTTGTTCCTTGAGGGAGGCCCCAGCCACCTCGATATTTTCGATCCCAAGCCGGAGCTGGAGAGGCTCGCCGGCCAGCCCATGCCGCCTTCCTACGGCAAAGTGATCACCGCCATGGGCACGGCCTCCAACACCCTGATGCCTTCGTCCCGGAAGTGGAAGCAGTATGGCGAGAGCGGCATGTGGGTGTCCGACTGGTATCCTGACATCGCCGAGCACGTCGACGAGATCACCATGTTCCACTCCTGCTGGGCGGATGGACTGAACCACGTCGGCTCCGTGTGCCAGATGAACACCGGCTCCATCCTCGCCGGCCGCCCCTCCATGGGCGCGTGGGTGACATACGGGCTCGGCACCGCCAACAACAACCTGCCGGCCTTCGTCATCCTCACCGACGCGGGAGAAGTGCTCGGCGGATCGAAGAACTGGAGTTCCGGATTCCTCCCCGCGACGTATCAGGGCACGCTATTCCGGCGCGAAGGATCGCCCATCCTGGATCTTGCGCCGCCTTCCACCATCGGCGATGCGCAGCAGCGCGGCCGGCTCGACCTGCTCCGCTCGCTCAATCGCCATTTCGGAGACGCGCGGCCCGAAGACACGGAACTGGAAGCGCGCCTGAACTCCTACGAACTGGCGTACCGCATGCAATCCTCCGCGCCGGAGGCCGTGGACCTGGCGAGCGAATCGGAAGCCACCCGCAAGCTCTACGGAATGGACAACCCGGTCACCGCGAAGTTCGGAACCAACTGCCTGCTGGCCCGCAGGCTGGTGGAGCGCGGCGTCCGCTTCATCGAGTTGTATTCCGGCAGCGGCAGCGGATGGGACGCCCATACCGACCTCGACCTGAATCACTCGAAACACTGCATGGAGACCGACCGCCCCATCGCCGGCCTGCTCTCCGATCTCAAGTCGCGCGGACTGCTCGACAGCACGCTCGTGGTTTGGGGCGGCGAGTTCGGGCGCACGCCCTTCAACGAGAAAGGCAACGGGCGCGATCACAACCCCTGGGGCTTCAGCATGTGGATGGCGGGAGGCGGCGTGAAGAAAGGCCAGGTCATCGGGCGCACCGACGACATCGGCCTGCGCGCGGTGGAGCGCCCCGTACACGTGCATGACCTGCATGCGACCATCCTCTGGTGCCTGGGGCTGGACCACCTCAAGGTGACCTACCTGCACAACGGCCGCTCCGAGCGCCCCACCATCGTCAGCGGCGAGGTAGTACGCGAGGCGCTGGCCTGACGACCGCCTCCCAGTCAAATTCTTGCCAAAATTGGAGAGCCCTCCGCGCCACAAACCGCGGTTCTCAGCGCTCTCCGCTTCCTCCGTTTACTCAGGTTTTGACTTTCTCTTGGTTTGCTCCGGGCCTTCCTCCGCGTGCTCCGCGCCTCCGCGTCCAGGAACTGGTCTTCAAGGCACCGTAACCGTGCCAACCGACTGCCATCCGGTGTTCAGTGCGTTACTGCGGGCGGCAGAGTAGACGATCTGATTGCCGGCAAAAGACGGGCTGAACGACACGGCCAGCGTCACCGTCAGCGTGTTCCCATTGGCGGACACCGAACTGCCGTTCCCGGAAATGCTGCACTGGCCGTTGGACACCACGTTGGACGTGGGCAAGATCATGCCCGCATATGGCCCGCCCGCATCGCCGGTGTTATCCACCAGGTCGATCGCGGCGGAGCCGGCTCCCATCGGCACAATCGCCAGGTAGCATGCGCCGACGCCGTTGATGGCGGTGTTGATCAACACGTCGGCCACCGCGATGTCCTGGTATCCGTTGGTATCCGTGAAGGTGAAGGTATAGGTCTGGGTGAAGCCCGATGTGCGAGCCGGGCTCATGCCGCTGACGCCCGGTCCTGCGGAAGCCGCGCCCGGATTGTTCCAAACCCCCAGCGCCGACCAGCCGGAATTCGACGAGGCGTCCTGCGCCGAAAGGTACAGCACCTTGTTGCCCGCAAAGGAAGGTGTGAAGGTGATGGCCAGCGTGAGGGTGAGCGTGTTGCCGTTGCCCGAAGCCGAACTGCCAGCCCCCGTGATGCTGCATTGGCTGTTGAACACACTGCCGCCGCCGGGGAGTACCAGGCCGGAATACGGTCCTCCGGCATCGCCCTGGTCGTCCACTAGGTATACCGATCCCGAGGTCGGACCCGATGGCACGAAGGCTACATAGCAGGACTGACGCCCATCCAGCACGTCACGGATGAGCACGTCCAACACGGTGAGATCCTGGTATCCACCGGCATCGGAGAAGGTAAAGGTGAAGACCTGCGTGGTGCCGCTGCCCGACGCCGGACTGGCGCTCACCGGCTCGGGCGTGGGACTGACAAAGATCCACAGCGCTCCGTTGTTGTTGTTGTCATACTCCGAAACGTCAAGCACCGTGCTGCCATCGCCGGAGATGGCCACCAGTCCCTGGTACGCCTGGCCCACGGCGCCCGACCCGGTGAGCTTTCCGCCCTGCTGGGTCCACACGCCACTCTTCCGCTTGAAAATCCAAAATGCACCCGCGAAATGGTTGTCCTCTTCGCCCCCTACCACGGCGGTATTCCCGTCCGCCGACAGGGCGACGCCCGCGCCCTGGCCGGAGAGTCCTGCGTTACCCGTCCCCGAGAGCTTGCTCTGCAGGCTCCAGGTGGTCCCGGTTCGCGTGTAAATCGACGCCTCGCCCACACCGTTGTTATCGTTCATGACGCCGACTGCGACCGTATTTCCATCGGCGGAGATCGCCACCGCCGACCCAGCTTCGCCGGCGCCCGCCAGCTTCTTACCCTGCTGGGTCCACACGCCGTTGGAGAGGACGAAAATCCAGGCCGCTCCCGCGAAGTTGTTGTCGATGTTTGCTCCGATTACAGCCGTGTATCCATCCTGGGAGATAGCCACGGTCTCGCCGAACTGGGACGGCGCCGCGACGTCCGAGCCTGTCAGTTTGTTGCCGAACTGGGTCCACGTGCCGTTGCTCCGCGTGAAAATCCAGGCGGCGCCCGTGTAGTTAGAGTCGTCGGGCCCTCCCGCGATGATGGTATTCCCGTCGCCGGACATCGAGAGTGAGATGCCCATATCGGCTCCGTTCCGCCCCGGAGACCCCACACTGCCGGCCCCCAGCAGTTTCGGCCCCTGCTGTGTCCAGGCGCCGTTCGTCCGGGTAAAGACCCATACGGCGCCCATATCGCCGTTATCGCTGGACCCTGCCAAGGCAGCGGTGTTGCCATCGGCGGAGATGGCCACACCTGAGCCTTGGTGGATCTCCGTGCCTGTATACCCGGCGCCCACCAGTTTGGCTTGCTGGCTCCAGACGCCGTTGTTGCGGACGAAGATGAATGCGGCCCCTAAAATGTTGGTGTCGTAAGCTGCCCCCACGATGGCTGTGTTGCCGTCCGCGGAGATGGCCACACTCCAACCGAAGAAGGTCGCTCCTACCGCGCCGCTGGGCGTGATCTTACTGCCAAGCTGCGTGTACTGTGCGCTGGCCCAGGGGACCAGGCTGCCTGCCATGAGGAGAGCGGAAAGAAGTCGTGCGGGGCACTGCATTGCATGAGAGTACCCCGAGAAATCGCCGGGTTTCAAGACGGCGCGTCCAACTCGGTACTACTCGGTCAACTGGAGCAGGTGCTTCGGAATGTACTGCCGGCCGTCCCAGGCGCCGGGCTTGTCGAAGGCCACCCCGACGTCGTAGCCGATCTCGACGAACCGGCAATAACGGACCTTGCCCTTCAAGCGGCACTTCGAACACACGATCTCGATGTCCGCGCCTTCGCGCGCCGCCGCCTCGAGCTGGACGCACGCTCCGGAAGGTGAAATGTCCTCCAGATTGGCCACCTCTTCCCGGACCCCGCCGCCTTCGCCGATTCTGACTTTCACCAGGTCCGCGCACATGGACCTGGGCTCGTTTCTCCGCTCTCGTCTGTTCATCACGCCTCCAAATGTGACCGGATTCATCCGGTTTGATCCTCATATCGGCAGATGGCGCCCGGGACTTTAGGGATGCTCCGATGGGAGCCACTGGACCCGGTTGCGCAAGTCGTCAGGCGTCCAGTTCAGCCAGACGAAGAGCAGCCCTTCGATCGCGGCTCCGATGGATCGCGAAGACGGAATTAGCAGAACCCCAGGCGATTCGTGCGCTCCAACGAAGCCTTGGAAATGGACGCTCATGGTTCGCACGTCGCCGGATACCAGCACCCGGCCCTCTTCGGCCGCGATCCGCAAGACCTCTGGATCCAGAGTGCCACTCGGGATTGTGCCCGCTGCCGGCTGGAAGTCTATTGACGGCTCTCTTCGAAGCAGTCCTTTCCGAATGTCGGGATCGATGTCAGCGTCAGCTTGAAAGCGAATCTTCAAGCGAGTCCCGGCGCCGCTTCTTTCTTGGCCCGTTCAAAACGGTCGATCATTTCCTGAGGCATGGGGTATTGCGCCTTGATCTGTTCAAAGATGCGATCCTGATCTTTCAGGTAGGCCTCAACCTCAGCCGGGTGCTCCAAAATGAAGGTGATGGCGCCGTAGACTTTGGCCAGCGACCCAATGGACGGGTAAGCTTCGAAGATCGCTTCCGGCGACCGTCCGCGTCGAAAGTCGTAGACCACCACGTCCAGGCCAATGCGTGTACCGGCCACGTAGTAGCCGCCATTGCGGACTTCGACATATTCGTTGGTTGGCATTCCAATCGAGCTTCCTCTTTTTATGTTACCCCAAGCGATGAGCACGGAGCCCTTATGAGGTTCCTTGCTGGGTGGCGCCTCCAACCTGTACGGCGGCAACGATCTCAGGTCCTCGACGATGGCTTCGAGACCGCTCACAATCCCGTACAGGATCAGGCGAGGTAGACCTGCGTGCCAGTCACGCGCAGAAGTCCCCGCTTGATGAGGCTTTCCACAACCTCCCTGATCTTCTCGCCAGCCTCAGAACGTAGTCGCTCAATACCGAAAACTCGCGCCACCGCTTGCGGCATGTACTCTTCCGAAACCCCAAATTGGTCCTCGACTATGTGAAGGACAGCCAGGCCGATCTCGTCATTTGAAATCTGATCGATTGTGCGTTTCACGCCCTGTGCTGGTACTCTGAAAGTAGTTGGAGCCTGCCCCTTGGCACGGATAAACTCCCCGCCTTGTAGCAGTTCGATACTTCCGGCACGAACCGCGCGAGAGGTCGCAGAATCGATATTGGCCTGAACGTTCGATCCAGCCCGCTCGATACAATTCAGCTCCTTGACTCGGTCGGTGAGGAGTGACTTGGCGATTGGGCCTTCCGCGCCGGCAATCTCGCAGATGATCGAGGCGAGCACATCCGCATGCTCGGCTTCGAGGAGATATTCCCTGCGCCCTCTCGATGCCGGCGAGACCTTCCGGTACGCCTCTCCGGCTCGATAGCGCCGGGGCTCAGCGGCTAGTAGCGGACGCGGAGCGGCGGTCGGCCCCGTCGGGGCCGGAGCCTCCTTCGTTGTTGCGGGGGCGTAAACGGGCTTTGTCGCCGGCGCCTGTTCTGCCAATTCGATGCTGCGCAGAAGAGACGTTAATGCCTGTTCGCGATTGTGGAACCAATCGGTCGACCACACGCGATGTATCCTCCAGCCCATGCGCTGAAGAACCTCTTGGCGAAGGATGTCGCGATCGCGGGCACTCCGTGAGCTGTGATAGGTCGCGCCGTCGCATTCGACTCCGAGGATATATCGATTGGGGTTGCGATGATCGCGAATAGCCAAATCCAGCCTGTATTTGCTTGCGCCAACCTGAGCGTCCACCGCGAAACCACGTTCAACGAGGGCCGCGCGCACGGCATCCTCAAAGTCGTTCGTTTCACCAGCAGTGGGTACGGGCGCGTCTGCGGGGAGCTGACCGTCACGTTCCGCGTACTCGATAAAGTTGCGCAACGCTACAGCGCCACGATTATTGGGGTTGACCCCAGAGAGTTCTTGCGCGCGGAGGCTGGTCACCAGCACGCACTCCCACTTCGCGCGCGTAATCAACACGTTGAGTCGCCGCCACCCACCGTCTCTATTGATAGGCCCGAAGTTGTATGTCACGCTTCCATCGGCATCTTTCCCATAGCCGACGCTGATGATCATTGTGTCGCGTTCGTCCCCTTGAACGTTTTCCAGCGACTTAACGAAGAAGTTGTCAGGCCGGGAGGTATCAATCAGCGGAGCCAGGTCCGGCCGCCTCTCGATCTCCTCATCAATGGCCTCTTGGATCGACTCTTTGTGACTGACATTGAGCGCTACAACCCCAAGGGACCGCTCCGGAAATCGGTCGAAGTGTTCCACAACCAACTTTGCCACGACTCGCGCCTCGCGACGATTCGTTCGACTGCGTCCGCGGTCCCAGACACCATCCGATACGTAGACATGGCGCACCCCCTGGCCAGAACCTCCTGATACGGCGGCGGGAAAGGTTACGAGATGGTTCTCGTAAAAATAATGGTTCGAAAACCGGATCAGCCGCTCGTCCCTGCTGCGGTAGTGCCAACGAAGGTACGTTTCCTGAAAAACCGGCACGACAGCGACGCAGTCGTTCAAGAGAGATTCCAAAGGCGGTTGGCCAGACTGCGGATCTTCCTCCTCATCGTCATCTGCCTCCGTTAGGAGAGATGCTTCAAAAAAAGACGTTGGAGGCAGTTGGTTGGGGTCGCCAGCCACCACGACCCGATCGGCACGCAGAATTGACGGTACGGCTTCCGCTGTGGGTAGCTGCGATGCCTCGTCGAACACGACGAGGTCAAAACGGAAGGCGTCGGGCTTTAGGTACGTCGAAACCGATATAGGGCTCATGAGTAGGCACGGCTTGAGTGCCTGGAGAACCTGCGGAATCTCTGCAAAAAGCTTGCGGAGGGGCTTGATTCGCTTCTTCTTTTGGAGTTCATAGCGGAGAATGCCGACCTGGCCGGCGGTGCCAGCGTGGTCCTGGGCGGCCCGAACACGCTGCGAAGCGGATGAAGCCACCGCCTGCGCATACTCGATCGTCAGGTGTCTTACCCTCTCGTCGAGCAATCGGAAGCGTTCGATCAGATCGCCCTGCCGAGCTGCACTGAACTCGCCGAGCTCCCGGTGTCGTTGTCCGGCTGTGCTAACCCAAAGCGTGTAAAAGCGCTTCTCGAATGCGGCCCGTGCTACGCGGGCGCTGATCGAGCCGAGTGCTTCGAGAAACGGACCCAAACCACGTTCCGTGCACTTCGTTATGATTCTCTGGACGACCACCCATTCGCGTGCATGCGTAGTAGCGGACATGAGCTGAGCGGCTTTAGCCGCGACCGCAGACGTCGGCGTGGAACCCGCCGGGCAGTCATGGACGAAGCCCGAAGGCCAGAGTCCATCAATCAGCGATAGTGCCGCGTCAAGCTCAGTGTTGCCAGGAGGCAGGGTTGCCATGAGGCTGCTGGCAGCCGTCTTCACCTCGGGACTGATTCCGGTTGTACCCTCGCGAGGAAGCCGGGCGGAGGCGTTGAGCGCCTTTCGTAGTGCGGCCGCGGCGCAGTACGCTTTGGAAACGGTCGAGAATTCCGACGCACTAGAGGCGCGACCCGCCGGAAGACACCGAAGTCCTTCTGCATTGGAATCGAACCACAGTTCGATCTCGCATAACCGTCGGCACAACGTCACTAGCTTCAGGAAAGCACGACGGCTCCGCGATATCCCCGGCTTCAGTGCCTCGCTCGCACGGCGGCGCCAACGCCAGAACGAAGGCCGCAAGACCGCATAGCGCTTGTTGAAGACCGTTTCGACGGGCGCAAGTGATTTGACAAGCTCGGACACGGACAAATCGGACGACGCGCGAAGACTGGCAAGGCTTGACCTCGATTCAACCACGAGCTTCGAAGCCGCATCGAAAATACGCGCTTTCGCCTCAAGAGATTCGACGGGAAGCAGCCACCATCCATCCGGCAGCTTTTCGATCTCAACGATGGCGGACAGCGGTTCGCGGAATACCGCCCAGCCTTCGATAGATAGCCTGCTTGCCTCTGGGATCAGTAGCTCAAGTGCGACCGCGGAGTGCAAAATTGCTTCACATGCTCGAAGCAGCGTTCCCAGGGCGTTTTCGAGTGTCTCTTGCTCCTGAATGCCGAAATTACCAGAAACGAAACCGCGCCATGGATGTTCCCTCCGCCGGTCGAAGACATCCGCGACGCTCCCAAGTTCATCAAGGAGATCGGTGCACCCATCGAGATCGGCGCGGGTCGCGTCAGTGGGATCGGGCCACGGAAGCTTGGTGCGGACGTCCGGGGCGTCGCCCCGCTTCACCAGCCGTCCGATGGCCTGGTAGGCACTGATGCCGACAGGCTCAACGCGCCGGTGGAGAGCCCTGACATACGAATTCAACGCGTCGCGCGTTTTGGAGAGCGCTTGCAACTCCTCCTTCAGGCGCTGGCCATCGCCGAATGCCTCAACCTCCATCGTGGACCGCAGTTCATCAATGATCTTGGCCTTCCCCGCCTTGGTACTGTGGGCCTCCAAACAGAACCGCTCCAGGCCAAGCGCCTTCAGCCTGTCATGGACAACATTTAAGGCAGCCATCTTCGCGCTCACGAATAGAACTTTTTGGTTCTTCGAAAGCGCGTCCGCAATGAGATTCGCGATCGTCTGACTCTTGCCGGTGCCCGGAGGGCCATGCATAACAACGTTACGCCCAGCGGCGGCGTAAGCAAGCGCTTCGAGTTGGCTCGAATCCGTTGGCAAAACAGGGGTTGGAATCACCTCCGGAGTGGCTAGGGCGTCGAGATCATGACCGAGGGACTCGGAACGTCCAGCAGCCGGAACTGCCCGGGCAAGGGCGGCTAGCACATGGTTAGAGATTGCAGCCTGAGTAAGCGCACGAAGGTCCTGATAAATCACCAGGGACTCAAAGGTGAATGTGCTGAGCCAAGCCTCATCAGTGACCTGCCATTGAAGCTCACTGACCTGGCTGCGAACTTGTTCGAGAAAACGCGCCAGGGAACGAGCGTCTGGTTCCTCCGGAATCCCGACGAGCTGCACCTTGTGGCGCTCGCGGAGATAATACTCGAGCGCCGGATTCAACTGCATTTCTTCGTCGGCGATTGAGAGGCGCAGCGGCGCATTAGGTCCCTTGCTCGCGAATTCACACGGCACCATCCAAAGCGGACTTATAGATGCTCCGAATAGGTCATCGCGCCATCGTAGAGCGCCAAAAGCAACAAACAGCGTAGTGACACCCCGTTCTTCAACAGTCGTTCGGGCATTGTCATAAATCCGTCGGAGACTGCGCATGACGTCAATCGGTTCTACATCAAACGAAACGTCGCCGGGCTCAACCCGCACTTCGGCCTGGACCGGCTCGATACCAAAGAGTCCCTCTTGGCTTGCTTCGTCTTTTCGCCTCGTAACGAGCGGCATCCGCAGTTTTGCTTCTTCCAGCACGAGGTTACGAAAGAGTTGATTTGGGAGCGGCTCGACAAATTGGAGCTTCGCCACGCGTGACCGGTTCAATCCGATCAGCGGATTCGACTTCGTGATATCTAGGACGCGGTCCTGCCACAGGCGCATCTGGGCGCGGACTTTCTCGCCGTCGACCTTCGGGTGATTGCCGGGGTCGGGCCGCATGGCAGCGGGAGGCGTCTCTTCGTTGCTCAACACGTTTGGAAGCAGCTCTCAACGGCATCGGAGAAAAATCAGACCGGTCCGGCCGACAGATCCCCGCGCCACGATTTTGTCTATCCGGCGGCTAAGTGAGAAATGACGTAGACCAGCCGCCGGGCCTACGCTCCACTGCTCTCCACCAATCGCCAATTCGCGTCCTGGGTGCAGCATCAGCAAGATCCTACTCCGCCAAAACGGATCGAAGTGCGGCCAACAACTGCGAAGTTTCGGCCCCGTGTAACTTTATAGGCGGTGTTGTCCCGCCACAAAAGTGCACAGTACACGATCCACCTTCCAAGGCAATCGCCGTAATGAGGTTGGGATTGATAATGTATTCGCTTAATCGGATTAGGCGCAGGCCGACTGTGCCAGTGAGCATGGCTACTCCTTGTTCATGAAGATAACATAGCGCATGTGGCGATGGCCAACGTCACGGACGAGATGCTAGACTCATTATGCAGCGGCGGCGACGGGTGGGCGAGAGGGTGCAACCTAGGCTGCGACAGGTTCAGATGGACGAGAAATATGCTGAACTCTTGGAATACGTGAAGGCCAACGGTCGCGTGTGCCCGCAACCGATTCTCTGGAACCGTCTCTGGGAGATGCTTCCGGGCCGGCACCGGGTGCGCGAAGCTTGGGAGCCGGCACCCCCGTTGATTCTCGCGGCTTGGTGGGATACCCCCCACCTTTTGAAGTATTTGCGGTTCCTGGAGCATCTTGAGTGGGCGTACTCGCACGGGCGCATTGATGATGTTGATGCGTACCTGCGAGCATTGCCGGAAAGCGACTGGCACCACTTCGCGGACGGATGACAGGAAAATCCAGGTGCTATATGGTGTATATGGTGTAAGGGACCTTTTCCCCTTGGCGTGAGAGCAGTCCGGCATGCCTCTTCATAACACCTCCAAATGTGACCAGGTTCATCCGGTTTGATCCTCATATCGGCGGATTGCCCCCGGGACTTTATACTCCCGAGAAGGTTTTTCGGATAATTACCTGCTCGACTAACGTACCCATATAGAGTATGATCGTACTCGATATGGGTTCAACAAAATATCCCGACGCCTTTGAGCCTGTTGGGCCAGCGCTCTTTGACGCTACCCGCCGCGCCGTGCTTCGTCTGCTCTTCATCCATCCCGGCGAACGGTTCTACCAGCGGCAGATCATCCGCGCCGTTGGCCGCGGCTCGGGGGCCGTGCAGCGCGATCTCGCGCAGCTCACCGGGGCGGGCATCCTCAAACGCACTGTCGAAGGCCGGCAGACTTACTACCAGGCCAACCGCGGATGCCACGTTTTCGAAGAGCTCCACGGCCTCATCCGGAAGACCTTCGGCGCGCCCGAGGTCCTGCAGAGGGCTCTCCATCCCCTCGCCGATAAAATTCAGTTGGCCTTCATCTTCGGCTCAGTCGCATCGGGGCGAGATACGCCAGAAAGCGATATTGACCTGATGATCGTCGGAGACGGCATTTCCATGCATGATGTGGTCTCGGCTTTGGCCGAGGCGCAGGACGAGCTCAGGCGCGAGGTGAACCCCTCGATTTACGCCGCTGGTGAGTTTGCGCATAAACTTGTTGAGGGCCGCCATTTCCTATCGACAGTTGCCCAGGGTCCAAAGATTTTTCTGATCGGCGATGAAAGCAAGCTTGCAGGATTGGCTGAAAAACGGGTGGATCGACCAGCACAGGTCAAGCCGCGAGGAGATCGCCGGCCTCTTCGCCGTCGTCGAACGCGATCTTAAGGCCTGCCGGACTCAGCACCTGGTTGCCGACTGGCGTTTCAACATCGCCTACAATGCCGCCCTTCAGCTCGCGACGGCGGCCCTGGCCGCGGCGGGATATCGGGCAGAGCGCGCGAGTCATCACTTCCGCGTCATCCAATCTCTTGCCATCACCATGGAGCTCGATCCGACGACGATCCGTAAGCTCGACACCTTCCGCAAGAAGCGCAACGTCGCCGACTACGAACGGGCCAACCTGGTCTCGGAGGTTGAAGCGGAAGAAATGCGTGAACTCGCCGAACGACTTCACAAGGACGTTTCTGCCTGGATTCGTAAGAACCATCCCGATATCGCTCCCTGATTTCGCTCCCTGAACCTGACCCCCAAAACGCGGTGATATAATCGCGCGATGAAGGCTTCCGCCGCCACGCGAAAGTCCGGAGCAAAACGCCCGCCGATTCAGTACGTCGCCACGCAGGTCATGGCGGAATCGGCCACCGCGGCAGAGGGAATCCCCAAAATTCTGCAGGCCATCTGCGAGAGCCTGGCGTGCGAGCACGGCGCGGTTTGGAACGTCGACCGGTCGGCGAACGTGCTGCGGTACCTGGCAAGCTGGCACGTTCCCGGGGCCGGATTTGCGGAGTTCGATGCCGCCAGCCGCGAGATGGTCCTGGCGCCGGGTGCGGGACTGCCGGGCCGGGTATGGAGCAGCCGGCAGCCGGTGTGGCTCAGCGACGTGCCGCGCGAAGACAACTTTCCGCGAAAGCCCATCGCCGTCAAGGAAGGAATTCACTGCGCCTTCGCTTTCCCGATCATGCTGGCGGGAGAAATCCTCGGGGTGATGGAGTTCTTCAGCCGCAAGGTCCGCCGGCAAGATCCGAAAGTGCTCCAGATCCTGGGCGCGATCGGCAGCCAGGTGGGGCAGTTTCTCGAGCGCAAGCGGGCGGAGGAAGAGCTGCGGGCCAGCGAAGAGCGATTCCGCAACCTGTTCGAGGAAGCGCCGGTCGCCTACCACGAGATCGATACCGAGGGCATCGTTTGCCGCGTGAATCGCGCCGAGCGCGAGTTGTTTGGCCTGGAGGCCGGGCAAATCATCGGCAAGCAGGCCTGGGAATTCGTTTCGCCCGCGGAACGGGACACCAGCCGCGAGTCGGTGAGGCGCAAACTCTCGGGTCAAGTGCCCATCGCTCCCTTCGAGCGGGAGATGGTGGGCGGCGATGGAGTCGTCCGCAACATCGAGATTCACGAGAGCCTGATCCGCGACAAGAACGGCCAGGTCACCGGCATCCGGTCCGCACTATTGGACATCACCGGCCGCCGGCAGGCGGAACGCGTCCTGAATCGCTTCTTCACTCTGTCGCTGGACATGCTGTGTATCGCGGGCTTCGACGGTTACTTCAAGAGGCTCAACCCCTCCTGGGAGAAAACTCTGGGATACCAACAGGAGGAGCTGCTCAGCAAGCCGTTCCTGGAATTCGTCCATCCCGACGACCGCGATGCCACCAT
>OMOG01000074.1:10035-10460 GCA_900290305.1 Candidatus Sulfopaludibacter sp. SbA4 | reverse complement strand
GTGACTTCCTTGAGCGACTCGGTTTCCTGCTCCAGGCTTTTCATTTCGCGGTCGAACGTGGCCTTCAGCTCGTTCGAGGCGCGGCGGAATTCGGTCATGGCCTTGCCAAACTGGCGCCCCAACTCCGGCAACTTCTTGGGTCCGAAGAGGAGCAGCGCCAGGATGAAGATGAAGACCATTTCCTGCATGCCTAGCGTTCCGAACATTCCATCTCCTCCAACAACGTTGATCTGCTTCATCATAACACGGGGGGGAGGAATTTGGCTGACACCAGTGGGGCAGGATTTTATCCTGCAGGCCGATTTGCAATCGGCCGCGTTTTCCCGTGAGAATCTTCGTTCCGCCAGCCCACCCTGTTTTGTGGCCACTTTTTACCGCCGCCGATTGCCCCACCTACACGCCGCCGAGCACCCAATATTCCTCAC
>OMOG01000074.1:0-10025 GCA_900290305.1 Candidatus Sulfopaludibacter sp. SbA4 | reverse complement strand
CCTACACGCCGCCGAGCACCCAATATTCCTCACTTGGCGGCTCTACGGCAGCCTGCCACTCAATCGCGTTTTCCCGGTCGAGGCCACCCCCGGAAAGGCCTTTTTGGCTATGGATGGACTCCTCGATCACGCCCGCTCCGGTCCTCTCCATCTCCGCCGCCCCGCGATCGCGGGACTCACGGTCGATGCTATTCGCTATGGGGAAGAGCAGATGCACTGGTACCAACTTCACACCTACGTCGTCATGCCCAATCATGTCCATCTGTTGATCACTCCCATGATCGAGGTCCCCAAGATCACCCATTCCCTGAAGCGCTTCACCGCGCGAGCAGCGAACCAGACGCTGGGCGTGACCGGCCAGCCCTTCTGGCAGGATGAGAGCTATGATCGCCTGGTGCGTGACGAAAGGGAGTTTGAGCGCATCGTCGTATATCGAAAACAATCCAGTGACCGCTGGACTGGCCTCCGCGCCCGAAGATTTTCCGTGGTCCAGCGCGGCAAGGCCGATTGCAAATCGGCCTGCAGGATAAAATCCTGCCCCACGGTCTTCGCCAGCGCTACTCCATCTTCGAATAGTAGTAGGTATATTTGCTGTACAGCTCGGAGGCCCTGGCGCCGTTGGCCACGATCCCCAGCACGTTGTTCTCGCACAGCGACTGCATGGCGCGCGTCACGCTGTCGAAGGTCGTCGAACCGATCTTCACCACCAGAATGGTCCCATCGGCCATGGTCGACAGCAGGTTGGCGTCCGCCGAGAACAGCATCGGCGGCGTATCGAAGATCGCCCAGTGGAAGACGTGCGGCAACTCTTCGAACAGCACCTTGGTCTGCCGCATGTTGAGCAGTTCGAGCGGGTTCTTCACCGGCGAGCCGGCGGGCAGAAAATACAGATTCATCCCTTCCACGCGCCGCAACGCCTGCGAAAAATTACACTTCCCCGTCAGAAAATCCGATAGGCCGGGCGCGCGCTCGATCTGCAGAAGCTTGTGAATCATGGGACGCCGCAGGTCGAAATCGGCCAGCAGCACCGAGGTCTCCGCCAGGTGCGATTGCGCCACCGCCAGGTTGACCGCCGTGAAGGTCTTGCCTTCCGCCGGCGAAGGACTGGTCACCACCACCGTGTGCAGCGGCTGCAGGGTCTGCAGGTGGTTCAAGCGCGTGCGCAAGGTCCGAAACTCCTCGGCGGGCGTCTCGTGCGACTTGTTGAGATCCAGCAGGTGCGATTGCTGCGCGGGTTCGTAGACCACCGGCTGTGCGTCGCCCAGCATGCCCGCATGGATGTTCAGGCGCACCGGGGGCAGGTTGGCCTGCGGGCCGCTCACCGGCAGGAACTCGGGGCTGCGGCCCACCGTCTTCAACGGCGGTTCCTCGGCCGGCGCCACCCCGCCCTGCTCCGCCCGGCGTAACGCATCGTGCACTCTGCTCATCTCGACTCCCTTGCTGCGGCGATTTCAGGCATTGATCATGTAGTAGTACACCGAGCCGCTCATCAAAACCACGCCGGCGATGGCGGCAGCCGACCATGCCAGCCACACCATGCGCCGCTTCCTGCGAACCAGCAGATTGTTCTCCAGAAGAGGGACGCTCGACAGCACCGGCAGGTTAGTATAGGCCCGGACATCCTTGAGATTCTTGAGAGAGGTGTTCTTGACTTCCTGCGCGGCGGCCAGCACCAGCCCGCACAGCAGGCCGATGAACGTGCCGGCGCCAGCCCAGATCCAGCGGTCCGGCTCGACGGCCTTGTCGGGGACATTGGGGCTGTCCAGCATCTCGAGCTGCTCGCCGGCCTTGTGCTCTTCCACGTTCTGCGCGGTATCGGAGGCCTGCTGGCGCCTGACCTTTTCGTCGTAATCCGCCTTGGCCAGGTTCAGGTCGTTGAGCAGCGAGGTGTATTTCTGCTCGTTGAGCGGCCCCTCTTCCATGCGCTTCTGGTAGACCGCCATCTGTTTTTCGAGCTGCGCCTTCTGTTTGGCCAGCTCCTCCACTTCCACCTGCTTGGAGGCAATCTGCGCGTGCAGCGTATTCTGCTGCGACTGGTACTCCTGGAGGGCCTTCTGCGCCGCCGGATTGATCACCTTGCGCGGCGCACCCACGTTGCCCGCCTGCTGGGCGGCGTCCTGCTTCTCCAACTCCGCCTGGTCGTGCTCCAGGGCGTCGATCTGGGCCTGCGTGTTGGCGATCTCCGGATAGTTGGGGCCGTACACGCGCTTCAACGACGCCAGCGCCGACTTGAGGTTGGTGATTTCCTTGTTCAGGTTGATCAGCTTCTCGTTGCGCACCGCCACCTGGCCGCCGCCCACGGTCTGCTCCAGGTTGGCCGTGGCCACATTCTGGTCGTTGCGCAGATTCTGGAGCTGCGTCTCCAGCAGCAGCTTGTCCTGCTGGTCGCGCGCAATCTGCTGGCTGGTGTTCATGACCTGCATCTGGATTTGCATGAACGCCTGGGAGTTGGCGCCGGACTGCGAGGGCAGGCGCCCCGGGTTCTGCATTTCGAACTGCGTGAGGGCCGCCTCCGCCGCGTCCTTCTTCTCTTTGGCGTTGGCCACCTCGTCTCTCAGGATGCTGACCGTGAGGTTATTCTCCGTGTGCACCGTAGTGGTGCTCTGCTCGAGCAGCCGGTTGACGATTTCCTGCACCACCGCCGCTGCCTTGTGGCGGTCGGTGTAGCGCATCTGCACGATGAACGCGGAGGCCAGGCGGCGGTCGCCCGTGGGATTGTTGTAGGGCCCGATCTTGAGGTCCTTGTTCTTCATGTTCTGGATGACATCTTCCAGGGGCAGCCTGGCCCGCTCTTTGGGGTACAGGTTCAGGGTGGGCTTCTGGATGATCTCGGAAAGCGTGGTGCGGCTTTCGATGTCCGTCTCCATCTGCTGCAGCCGTTCGGCCATCTGCGAGGCGCTGACCACGCTGGGAATCAGCTTCTCGGAGACCTGCTGCGGCTTGATGGTCAGGACCGCATACGAAATGAACGTGTCGGGCGTCAGGAACGCCGCCGCCACCGCGATCACCAGCCCGGCGAACATGGGACCGATAATCCACGAACGGTAACGCCGCAGCATGTCGATGTAATCCTCGATGTCGGGCGGGCGGCGGGAAATACTCTGATAGTTCGATCCGGTTCCCATACTCTCCATACCCTGGTGCGTTTCGATGGCTACTCCTCTCCAAAAGCTGCGGACGATCCGGTGATGAATGCGCCGGTGATGAATGGGCCGGTCATGACTGGTCCCATCATTTGACGATGATCAGGTCGCCCGGATCGAGCTGGATGTTCTGCTCGCGGTTTTTCCCGGCAATCACCCGTTTGTAGTTGAAAATGAAGCGCTGGTCGCCCCGCTGGATGGCGATATTCTTCTGGTTGGCGAAGTCCTTGAAACCGCCCGCATTTACCAGGGCTTCGAGAACCGTGGTGGGCACCACCAGGTTGAAACAGCCCGGCTTCAAAACCTCGCCCACGATGCAGGCTTTCTTGCTGTTCACCTGGTGCACCGCCACCGTCACCCGCGGCGATTGCATGAAGCCACCCTCCTTCAGGCGGGCGGTGATCTCGTTGGTCAACTGCTCCGGCGTCTGGCCGGCGGCTTTGACCTCGTTGATCAGGCCCAGCGTGATGACGCCATCCGGGCGCACCGTCACCTGGCCGCTGAGGGGCGCGTTGCCCCACACCAGGATGTTCAAAACGTCTTCGGCCCCGATCACGTAGGTCTTATCGTTGACCGGCGCCGCCCCGGGAGGCTTGGCTCCCGTAGTGGTTGCGGGGGCGGCCATTTTGGCGGGGTCGGTCTCGCCGGGAGCGGTCGCGGGCTTGGCCGGCTGGTCCGTGGTCTGCGGTCCGGCCACCGTCTGGGGTAGAGCGCCCCATACGGGGAGGATTGCCAGAAGCGCGGATAGTATCGCGGTTCTCATCAGATGCCTCTGAGAAGTCAATCGGGCAGCGCCGGGCCGGCGGACCAGATCCGTCTGTGCCCCGGACGCACACCACTGCTCATTTAGTGTATAGCATTCGGCGCCGATTCCGAGTCCTACGAGGGTACTAAGGGGTCCCCCGACCATGTCCAGCCGCGGTAGCCCGCCCCGGCGAGCCGGACGGAAAAGATGCGCGCGCAGCGAGCCATTCCCACCCCCCCTGTCCCCGCCTTAAAGATTGGCCCTAAGTCCGCCGATATGTTAATCATGCAGGACGAACGGCGAACGGAAGTTCGCATGCTATGCGCGGACATGGTGGATGTCTTCTGGAAGGATCAGGCGGGCAGACTGCGGCAGGCCGTGGGCCTGCTGGAGGACATATCCCCTTCCGGCGCGTGCCTCCAACTGGAGACTCCGCTACCCCTCGGCGTAGAAATTCGCTGGCAATCGCCCAAGCGCCAGTTCACGGGCCACGTCCAGTATTGCGTGTATCGCGAGATCGGCTATTTCATCGGAGTCGAGTTCGACTCCGGCTCGAAATGGTCCAAGAGGGCCTACAAGCCCCAACACCTGCTCGATCTGCAGCAACTCCTGGCCAACGCCAAGAAGTAGGGAGCGCGCTGCGAAGTAAACGCCCGCGCTGCCAACCGTTATGAGGAGTTCCCCGGAATCCGGCCGCGGCTCCGGCTGGTATACTCCGCACCATGAACGCGCGCTTCGCAATCCTGCTCTTCGCCGTGCCCGGAATGCTCGCAGCCCAAGCCATGGTGGAGAACGCCATGGGAGTGGGCCGTGCCGCCACCTCCACGGCGCCCGCCCAAAACGCCGGCAAAGCTATCGGCGAAGCTTTCGGTAGTCTCAGCCGAACCTTGGACCCGGCCGAAGCGAAAGCGGGGGGCGCCACGCCCGCAGCCGCCAGACCGGCCGCGCGGAGTGCCAAATCCACCCCCGCCCGTCCGCAAAAAGCCGCGGTCGAGCCAGAGCCCGAAGTCACCTTCGAAGATCCCTCCGGCATCCAAGAAGGCATGGAGTACGCCGAGATCGTCCGGCGATTCGGACCGCCATCCCTGAAGTTGACAAGCGGTCCCGGCGAAGAGACACTGTCCTATGCCAGGAACAATAGGAATGTCGGAGTGACCATGCACGACGGCAAGGTCGCTTCCGTCCAGAAAGCCGGTGCATGACTCCCCAGGATTTTCGCCGCGTGGCTCTCAGCCTCCCCGAATCGGTCGAAAAGGCCCACATGGGCCACCCGGACTTCCGCGTGTGCGGCAAGATCTTCGCCACCCTCGCCTATCCCGATGAGAGCGTGGGAATGGTGAAACTCACGCCGGAACAACAGGCGGCGTTCGTGAAAGCCGAGCCGGACGTCTTCGTGCCGGTGAAGGGCAAATGGGGCCTCGGCGGCGCCACCCACGTGCGCCTCAGGAAGGTCAAGAAGCCCTCGCTCCAGCGGGCGCTCGTCACCGCCTGGCGTAATACCGCGCCCAAGACCCTCGCCGGGCCATACGAGCCCGAAAGCCACTGACTTGCTTGTGGGGCAGGATTTTATCCTGCAGGCCGATTTTCAATCGGCCTCCCTTCGAGCTTCCGCCCGTCGAGCCTGCGCGGCATTGACATATTCCCAGTCTACGGTTTTGGGCCCAACTGCATCATTCTGTCCCACGCGTCCGCACCCCCGCGCAACGGGCGCACCTGGGTGATGCCCTGCGATTTGAGAAGCAGCGCCACACGGGCGCTGGAAGCTTCGTTCGGTCAACTGCAAAACAGAATGATCTCCCGGTCGCGGGGAATCTGCTTCGAATCCGCGGTCAGGTCTTCGGCGGAAAGCCGGATCGCGCCGGGAATGGAGACCGCCTCTTCCACTTTGCTGCGCAGATCCACGATGTACAGGTCCTCGCCCGCATCCATGCGAACGCGCAATTCCTCGGGCGAAATGCGGGCCACCGCCAGTTGCCTCAGGAATCGCCTGCGCTGGATGAACTTCCAGAGAATCCACGCTGCGAAAAGGCCGGCCACCAGGATCACCAGCCCGGAACCCATCCGCTGGACATAGGCGAGCGCCATTTCCAACTGGCCGCTGAAGAGGTATCCGACCGCCATATAGGTGCCGCTCCAGATCACCACTCCAACCGCGTCGACCGCCAGAAACCGCATCATACCGACGCCGGAGTCGCCCGCCAGAGGCGCGGCCACCGCGTTCAACCCCGGAATGAATTTGGCGATCAGCAGCGTCTTCAGGCCGTACTTGAGGAAGGCGTTTTCCGTCTGGCGCACGCAGGAATCGGGCTCCAGGGAGACCCGGCAGAGGAATCGCAGGATGCGCCTGCCGCGCCGCCGTCCGAACCCGAACCATACGCTGTCCGCGGCCAGCGCGCCCGCCACTGCGCACGTGATCGCGGCCGCTGGATGCAGATCCCCGGTGCGCACCAGCGCTCCCACCGCAATGAGCAGCGGAACCGAGGGAATCGGCAGCGCCCCCTGCTCGGCCAGCACCCAAAAGAACAGCAGCGCGTATCCGTAGCGCTCCACGAAATGGATCGCCTCGGCGATACCGGGATTCATCTCTACAAGATACTATTTCAGTCGTCCGCCAGGCGCGTCGATGGCGTGAACGGCGCCGCAGAACTGGCAATGCACTGAGATTATCGCCGATACCGTGGCGCAGGCACTCCTGCCTGCCGGGTCGAGACTCATCTCGACCTATCTTCGCGCGTCGCAGGCAGCACACTGTTTCAGAATTTCATCGGAGTATTGCCGGACCGCTTGCTTACCGATCGGAGCCGCGACCGTCAGGGAGCGGTCAACGGTTGGCACCTCTCACTCGTGACGCAGCGCGATCATCGGGTCGATGCGGGAGGCTTTGCGCGCGGGCACGTAACCGGCTAGGAGCGCCGCGCCCAGGAGAACCCCCGCTGCCAACGCCAGTGACTCCGGATCGTTGTGCTTCACTCCAAACAGAAAAGACTCGACCAGTTTCGAGCCGCCCAGGGCCGCCGGCACACTGATCGCGAGCCCCACTGCCGCCAGCGCAAGGACCTCGCGCAGCACCATCCACACGATCGCGCCGCGGCCCGCCCCGAGCGCCACCCGAATCCCGATCTCACCCGTGCGACGAGCGACCGTGTACGTCATGGTGCCGTACAGACCGACACACGCAATGGCCAATGCCAGGATCGCGAAGCCGGTGCAGAGCCGGGCGAAAATGATCTCCCGGTTCATGACCTGGTCCACCTGGGCCGCCTCGGTTTTGACGTCCGTGACCGGCACGCGCGCATCCGCCTGGTGCACGATGGCGCGCACCGTGTTGACGTAGCGCAGCGGGTCGCCCGAGGTGCGCAGCGCAAACGTCATTTCGTCGACCGGATAGTACGAGCCCTGATTGAACGGCACCAACACCACATCCCGAAATTCGCCCTTCAGCGCGCCATAGCGCACATTCGCGCAAACACCGACGATCTCGACATCGCGATCTCCAAAGGGTGGACGGCGGCTGATGACGACGTGCTCGCCCAGCGGATTCCGATCGCCGAAGTAGGTCTTGACGTAGGCTTCACTGACCACCGCGACGGCCCGCGACCCGGGCCGGTCGCGCTCGTCGATGGCGCGGCCCAGCACGATGGGAATTTGCAGAGTGGCAAAGAAATCGGGTCCGGTCATCAGGATATGAATCGTCCCTTTCTCCTTTTGGCCGACGGGCAACACGGGGCTCCCCCAGGTGCCGTGCCCGACCAGCGGATGGTGCGAGACGCTGGCGCTGCGCACGCCGGGAATCGTGCGGAAGCGTTTCTGCAGATCGGCATAGAACGCCACGATTTCCGGATCCTCGTGTCCCGCCTGCCGCGCGTTCATGTGGAACAGCAGCAGGTTCTCGCGGTTGAATCCCAACTGGATCGATTGCAGATTGGAGAGCGTCCGCACGAACAGTCCGGCCGCCACCAGCATCAGCAGGGAGATGGCGATCTGCGTCACCACGAGTGCGCGGCTCAAGCCGGCGCGCCGGAAAGAATGCCGCGAGCCCGGCAGGCCGGTGCGCGATTCCTTCAGCACCGGCATCACATCCACGCGCGTCGATTGCAGCGCCGGCGCCAGCCCGAACAGCAGGCCCGTCAGCAGCGAAAGCGCCAATGCCGCGGCCAGCACGTGCCAGTTCAAATCCGGATGCAGGGTAAAATCTTCGTTTCCGTTGGCCAGCAGGACCGTGAGGAAGCGAATTCCCCACACCGCGAAGGCCACTCCCAGCGCGCCGCCGAGCGAGGACAGCAGCAGGCTTTCGGTAAGGAGTTGCCGGATCACGCGCCATCGTCCCGCGCCGATGCTGAGCCGCACCGCCATTTCGCGCCTCCGCGCCGTGGCTCGCGCCAGCAGCAGGTTCGCGATGTTGGCGCACGCGATCGCCAGGATCAGCCCCACCATGGCCAGCAGCACGTACAAAGGTTGCGAGTACTCGTGCCGCAGCGTATCGAGGCCGGTCGCGCCTTCCCGAATCAACAACTCCGGCAGGTTCGCGCTCTCCTGATCGTTCTCCGCCGTGGCCGCGACCCATTGGTGAAACACCGGGCCGAGCGCGGACTGCGCCTGCGCCAGGCTCACACCCGGACGCAGGCGGGCCATCATTTCGATCCAGTAGTAATGCTGATCGAGATAGCTTTGGGCGAGGTCGTCCGGTCTTCCTTTTTGCACCAGCAGGAAGTTGGTGTGAATGGGAATATAGAAATCCGGCGCCGCCGCGGGATCGACGCCGAAGAACCCCGGAGGTGCGACTCCCGCTACGGTGAACGGAACGTTATTGATGAGAATGGATTGCCCGGTCGCGCTGGCGGCATCGCCGAAACGTTTTTGACTGTACGCGAAACTCAGGACAGCGATAGCCGGCGCTCCCGCCCGGTCGTCATCCGGGATAATCGCTCGCCCGGCGGCCGGCGGCACGGCGAGCCCGCGAAAATAGTCCCCGGAGACATACTCGCCGCTGGCCAATTCGGCCTGCCCTTTCACCATGAGGTTCACTTTGCGCGTCGGGTAGTACGCAAACACACTGGAAAAAATCGCGTCTGAATTCTTTCGGAAAAGCTCGAATGCCGGATAGGGGAAGATTCCCGCCGTCGATCCAGTCTTGGGATTGGTATAGATGGTGCCGCTCATGCCGCTGACGACGGTGCCGCGATTTTGAACCTTGTTGTGCCAGTTGATCACCGCCAGCGATTCGGGGTTCGAGACCGGCAGCGAGCGCAGCAGAATCGCGTCCATGAAGCTGTACATGGCGGTGTTGGCGCCGATGCCCAGCGCCAGCGAGAGAGCCGCCAGCGCCGTGAATACGGGGTTCGCGAGCATGGTGCGCAGCGCGTAGCGCAGATCCTGCACCAGGTGTTCGAAGAATGTCCAAGTCCACATGGCTCGAGTGCTCTCCTGCAGCAAAGTGACGTTTCCCAAATCGCGGCGCGCGGCCCATCGCGCCTCGTGTTCCGCGAGGCCCTCCGCCTGGCGATCTTCGGCTTCCTGTGCGAGATGGAACTGGAGTTCCTCGCGGAGATCGTCTTCCTTGCGGCGGCGCTGCGGCAGCCAGGCCAGCTTGCGAAAGAAGGATCCCAGGCTCATTGAGTAAGTATTCTACACAATATTGTGTAGGATGTCTACGAAGCGATTTTCACTCGTGGCGCAGGGCCAGGATCGGATCCACCCGGCTGGCTCGCAGGGCCGGGAGCCAGACGGCAAACAGGGCCACGCCGCTCAGGAGAATCGGCACCGCGACGAATACCAGCGGGTCCAACGCCTTGACGCCGAACAGGAAGGTTGCGAGGAGACGCGTCAGGCCGAGGGCCGCGGCCACCCCGATTGCCACTCCTGCGAGGGCCAGGCGCATGCCGTAAAACAGCACCATGTTCCGCACGTCGCTCGACCGCGCTCCCAAGGCCATGCGGATGCCGATTTCGCGCGTGCGCTGCTCGACGGAATAGGCCATCAATCCGTAGATTCCGACCGCGGCGAGCAGCAGCGCCAGTCCTCCGAAAATGCTCATCAGCACCATGTGAAAGTCCTGCCGCGCGGTGGATTCGACCAGAATTTCGCGCATGGAGCGTAGGGGTGGAACCGGCAGCCCGGTGGCTTGCCGCAACTCGGCC
>OMOG01000716.1:11102-11298 GCA_900290305.1 Candidatus Sulfopaludibacter sp. SbA4 | reverse complement strand
CCGGTATTACTATCACTCGGGCCAGTTCACCACGGGCCTGAATGTCTCCGCCGGAACGCAGACTGTGAGCCTGGCTAACAATCAGGGAACCGGTGGGAACACCCCGCTCCTTGCCAGTGAGCTGGACACGCTGAGCTACAGCGCCTCGGCACTTTCCACGCAAGCCGTGGACAGCAAGGACAACCGCGATCCGGTA
>OMOG01000716.1:0-11092 GCA_900290305.1 Candidatus Sulfopaludibacter sp. SbA4 | reverse complement strand
TCCGGTAACGGACAGCTACAGCTTTACGATTTCGCGGCGAGTGCCCGGGTCGGCCCTGGTCGAAGTGTCGTACGTCGGCAACCAGAGCCGGAACATCCTCAACACGACCGGCGGCCCGGGCAGCGACATCAACCTAGTGCCGGTAGGGGCCATGCTGTCGTCGAAGAACAACGGCGTCGATCCAGCCACTCTCAACGCCAACAACTTCCGTCCACTGCTGGGCTTCGCGGGCCTGCCTCTCGCCACCAACAACTTGTACGCCAATTACAACTCGCTGCAGGTGAGTTATCTGCGCACCAGGGGCAGGGCCGTGATCAACGCCAACTACACCTTCGGCAAAGCCATGGGAATCCTCAGCCCCACCCTGGACTCGTTCAACCTCAACAACGATTACGGAGTGCAGTCGACGAATCGCACGCATATCTTCAACGTGGCTTACTCTTACGACTTGGGGAGGGTAACGCGGAGCCGGTTCGCGGGGGCCATGGTCAATGGCTGGCAGGTGTCCGGCATCGTCCAGGTCCAGAGCGGCCAAAACCTGACTGGCCAGAGAAGCCAGACCTTCAGCCTGGCGCTCAACAGCTACAAGATTCCCGGCACCACCTATAACATCAGCTCGACTTCGCTGTTGGGCACGCCTAACATCACGCTGAGCCCGATTCTTACCTGTAATCCGACTTCCAACCTGGGGCCGAACCAATACATCAACCCGGGTTGCTTCACCTTCCCCAACCAGATTGGGCAGAACGGCCCTACCACGCTGCCGGTGTTCTACGGACCGGCCTATTTCAACGCCGACCTCGGACTCTTCAAGAACTTCGCGATCGCGGAGAGGAAGAGACTGCAGTTGCGCATGAACGCTTACAACTTCCTGAATCACCCATTGTGGTCGTTCAACGGCAGCAATCTCAATCTCGGATTCAACGGCACCACCGGATTGGTGAATACGCCGCTGTTCGGCACGGTCACTACCAAGCAGGGCCATCGGATTGTGCAGCTTGCCGCAACGTTTACGTTCTAATAGGGTTGCCAGGAGAAAGCGCAGGGCGTTGGCTCGGGCGGAATCCGGCCTTGAGGGACCAGGAGGTTACTAATTGGGAGAGTCTGGTCGACGAGTGGACAACTCGCATATGTGCGCCGTAAGATCAAGTGACGGAAATGGCAAATGGCGAGCTTTCGGAACGATATATTCATCAGTTACGCGCATGCCGATAACGGAAACGGCTGGGTAGACGCCTTCCACACCCGACTCGAAAACTGGCTCGGAATACTTGGCGTCACGGCCCGGATCTGGCGGGATACAAAGCTGACCGGCGGCGACGTTTTCACGGACGAAATACTCGACCAGTTGAAACAGTCTGCCCTTTTGATTTCCATCCTCTCGCCCAACGGCATGCACTCGAACTGGTGCGAGAAGGAGCGCCAAAGATTCGAGCTGTACGCGGAAGCGAACGGCGGCTTTCGTATTGGAAACATCCTGCGGGCGCTCAAGGTGGTCATGACGCCAGCCAGTAATGACGCTCACCGGCCAGTCTTCGGAACCATCGGCTACGAATTCTTCGAGAAAGACCGCCAGACCGGCCGTCCCGATCACTATCTCCCGTCGGATGCCAGGTTTGACAAGCAGGTCGACCGCCTGGCCCAGGAAAGTAGAACGATTCTCCAGACGCTCGCCTCCGCCGAGTTGCATCCCAGCAAGCCTGCAGTCTATGTTGCCGAGGTCTCATCGGACCTGGAACCGGACCGCACAAGAATCGTCGAACAACTGCGCGCCTGGGGCTATCGCGTAGCCCCTATCGAACCGCTGCCTATCCACTCCCCCGCACTGCGTGCCTCCATCGAGTCGGCGATGGGCGAGGCGGTTATGTCCGTGCACCTGCTCAGCGACAAGCGCGGCGCGATCCCGGACGAAGAGAACGAATCGATCATCGCGCTTCAGTATGAACTGGCGAACGCGCGCGGGCTGGACCGCATCGTGTGGGTTCTTCCGAATGCGCAGCCGCATGCGAGCGTCGAAGCGGCGCTCCAGGCAGGTTCGGCCAACGGATTAGAGCGGCTGGAAGGCCTGAATACGATTGAGGACGTGAAAGAAATTCTGGCTGCGAAGCTGAAGGGCCTCGACGAGCGCGGCGGAATCCCCAGCGGCGGCCCGAAACTGAACATTTACCTGGTGTGCCACGAAAGGGACCTTCCCCTTTCAGGCGCAGCAGGGGACGGTGCGAACGCCTTGAAGCTGAAGTCGTTTCTCGACAGCCGCGGCTTCTGCGCCTGGCTGCCTCCGGCCAACGTCACCAATCCGCGCGTGCGGGAGAAAGATCACCGGGAGACTCTGAAAATGAGCGAAGCCGTGATTCTTTATTGGGGAGCGTCGGATGAGGCTTGGTTCCGAGGAGCTTTGCGCGAACTTACAAAGGCTCGCTCGACGACCCGCCGCAATCGCCCATTCGCCGCCGAGGCGATCTACCTCAGCCCCCCGCCCCGCCAGGAGAAGGGCATGTACCGCACCCATCTGGACCTCCTCATCGAGCAATTCAACGACTTTCAGCCCGAGGACTTGCGCCCGTTCCTGAATCGGCTCCGTAAGACCAAGACGTCCACACCATGACTGGCGCGGCGACAAGCCCATTTCCCGGGCTGAGACCTTATCAGGCCAGTGAAGCCGACCTGTTCTTCGGCCGCGACGAACAGACCGACGAACTTCTGGAGCGCCTTCAGGAGCGCCGCCTGGTCGCCGTGGTGGGCTCCTCTGGCAGCGGCAAATCGTCCCTCGTGCGTGCGGGCTTGATCCCGGCCCTTGAGAACAGCTACCTGGCCGGAGCCGGTCCGGTGTGGCGGATCGCCACGCTGCATCCCGCGGGCGATCCGATGGGCGAGTTGGCCCGCTCAACCTGCGCCTGCTTTGGAATTTCGGAGAGCGAGGCCCTCACGGAGCTCTCGCGAACCAGCGTCGGACTGGCTGAGCTCGCACGGCGTTATATCCATCCGGGCGACAACTTGCTGGTGGTGGTCGACCAGTTTGAGGAGGTTTTTCGGTATCACAAAGCGGCAGTGAGCCGCGACGAGCGCGAGGCATCGTCGGCTTTCGTCAAACTTCTGCTGACCGCCGTGGGCCGCTCCGAGATCCCCTTACCCGATCTCGATCAACTCCGGATTTTCGTAGTGTTAACGATGCGCTCCGACTACCTGGGAAAAAGTTCGCAATTCCGCGGCCTCCCCGAGGCTCTCAACGACAGCCAGTACCTGGTGCCGCGGTTGAGCCGGCAACAATTGCAGGAAGCCATTGAAGGACCAGCGGGCATGGCGGGCGCCCGCATCACGGCCCGGCTGGTGCAGCGCCTGCTGAGCGACACGGGGGATAACCCGGATCACCTTCCCGTACTGCAGCACGCATTGATGCGGGTTTGGGAGGTGTCGAGCCAGGCGCGCGGCCGGGCCGACCCCATGGATCTGCCGCACTATGAGGACAAGTCCGTCGGCGGCATGGGTAAGGCTCTGAACCTGGATGCCGACCGGGCTTTTGCCAAACTGCTGGGTGATCAGCGCAAGGAAGCAATCGCGCGGCGCGTTTTCCAGCGCGTGGTAGATCCGGGCGCGGAGGACGAGGAGACGCGCCGGCCCACCCGCCTGAGCGAGTTGACCGCTATTTGCGAGGCGGGAGACATCGAGGTGCGCGAAGCGATTCGGCCGTTTCTGGACCGGGGGTTTCTTGTGCTTTCCGGCGATGCGGACCCGATAGTGGACATATCCCACGAGAGTCTGATTCGGCTGTGGGACAAATTGAAAGCCTGGGTGAATGAGGAGGGTCAGTCGGCGTCGGTCTACACGCGGCTGGCCGATTCGTGGGTCGCGGGATTCGAGCTATTACGCGGGATGGAGTTGGACCGGGCGCTTCTGTGGAAAGAGCAGGAAAGGCCCAACGCCCCTTGGGCGCGCCGCTATCGGTCGGACGACGCGATATTTCATGGATCCATGGAGTTTCTGGAGCGCAGCCAGCGGGATCGCGAGACGGCTTTGCGGATAGAGGAGCGACGGCGGGAGTTGCGGCGCACGCGCCTGGTAGCGATCATTGTCGCGGTTGCGTTTTTGATATCTAGCGCTTTGGGCGTCTATGCCTACATTCAAAAAAGGAGGGCGGAGAGCCAGCGCGTAGTGGCCGAGCGAAATGTGATGGAGGCCCAAACGGAGCGAAACGCAGCCGACAGGCTGAGGGAGGCCAGCACCCAGCTAGCGGCTGAGGAAAGCAAGCAGCGGGCTGCCGCCGAGCGGCAGGAGTTCCTTGCGAATGAGGCCAGGCGCGAAGCAGAGAGCCAGGCTGTTTCGGCGACTTCGGGACGGTTGGCCGCAGCGGCCATTCTCAACGCGGAAGCCCGCGCGGACCTGGCCGCGCTCCTGAGTGTCGAGGCAAGGCGGGTGGCTGACGGCTTCGAAGTCCGCAGTGCCATTCTCACGTCGCTCCTGGCTAATCCGGGCCTGATTTCGGTCCTGCATCACACCGACTCTGTCTATAGCGTAGCGTTCAGCCCCGACGGCAAAATGCTGGCCTCGGCCGGCGACGACCACACCGTGCGGCTTTGGGACGTGGCCAGCCACCAGCCGCTGGGCGATCCGCTGAAAGGCCACAAGGACGCAGTCAAGAGCGTCGCGTTCAGCCCCGACGGCAAAATGCTGGCCTCGGCGAGCGTTGACGACACCGTGCGGCTGTGGGACGTGGCCAGCCACAAGCAGTTGGGCGATCCGCTGGGAGGCCACACGGACGCTGTCGAGAGCGTCGCGTTCAGGCCCCGCGACGGCAAAATGCTGGCCTCGGCGAGCGTCGACCACACGGTGCGGCTGTGGGACGTGGCCAGCCACCGGCTGGTGGGCGTTCCGCTGGAAGGCCACACCAAGTCTGTCTATAGCGTAGCGTTCAGCCCGGACGGCGCAATGCTGGCCTCGGCAAGCGACGACGGCACCGTGCGGCTGTGGGACGTGGCCATCCACAAACCGGTGGGCGAGCCACTGAAAGGCCACTCCAGCGAGGTTCGAGGCGTGGCGTTCAGCCCCGACGGCAAAATGCTGGCCTCGGCAGGCGCTGACCAGACGGTGCGGCTGTGGGATGTGGCCAGCCAGAAGCCGCTGGGCGATCCGCTGCCAGGCCACTCCGGCTATGTCTATAGCGTAGCCTTCAGTCCCGACAGCAAAATGCTGGCCTCGGCGAGCGACGACCAGACTGTGCGGCTGTGGGACGTGGTCCGCCGCCAGCCGGTGGGCGATCCGCTAAAAGGGCACTCCGGGTATGTCGAGGGCGTGGTGTTCAGCCCCGACGGCAAAATGCTGGCTTCGGCGAGCGCTGACCAAACGGTGCGGCTGTGGAACGTGGCCAGCCGCCAGCCGCTGGGCGGTCCGCTGAAAGGCCACACCCGGCAAGTCTGGAGCGTAGCGTTCAGCGACGACGGCAAAATACTGGCCTCGGCGAGCGAGGACTATACGTTGCGGTTGTGGGACGTGGCCCGTCGCCAGCCGCTCGGCGATCCGCTGAGGGGCCACGCCAATTCCGTGTTTAGCGTCGCGTTCAGCCCCGGCGACAAAATGCTGGCTTCGGCGAGCCTTGACCAGACGGTGCGGCTGTGGGACGTGGCTGGCCACAAGCAGTTGGGCGTTCCGCTGGAAGGCCACACGGACTCAGTCGAGAGCGTCGCGTTCAACCGGGACGGCAAGATGCTGGCCTCCGCGAGCAGGGACCAGACGGTGCGGCTGTGGGACGTGGCTGGCCACAAGCAGTTGGGCGTTCCGCTGGAAGGCCACACACCAACGCTGTCCGGTGCGTCGCGTTCAGCCCCGACGGCAAAATGCTGGCCTCGGCGAGTTGGGACCAAACGGTGCGGCTGTGGGACGTGGCCAGCCGCCAGCCGGTGGGCGATCCGCTCAGAGGCCATACCGGCGCTGTCGAGAGCGTAGCGTTTAGCCGTGACGGCAAAATGCTGGCCTCGGCGAGTTGGGACCAAACGGTGCGGCTGTGGGATGTGGCCAGCCGCCAGCCGCTAGTCGTCCCTCTGAGAGGCCACACCAATTATGTCCTGGGCGTAGCGTTCCGCCCGGACAACAAAATGCTGGCCTCGGCGAGTTGGGACCAAACGGTTTGGCTGTGGGACATCGACCCCAGTTCCTGGTTGGCCCGCCTCTGCCCCCTCGCGAACCGCAACCTCTCCCTGGCCGAATGGCACCAATATATCGGGATCAACGTGCCCTACCGGCGTACCTGTCCGGCGTTGCCGCCCGGCAAAGGCGCACCAGTAAGATAGCTCCACGCCGCGGCTTGATTCGCGCGTCCTTCAAATAGGCGGATAGTAGTACCGAGAATGTGCGCCAGTGTCTGGTAAGTAATCCAGGGACGCGCGTTCAGAATGCACTTCATCGCAGGAGATCGGCGCTCATTTTAGCGCCTGTTTCATTGGCGCGGTATCTTGGATACTGTGGTACAGAAGATGCTGGCGCCGCGCTTGCTCCTCCTGGCGCTGCTGGCGTGCGGGCTTGCCGCCTGGGCGCAGCCCGATGCCACCGAGGAGATTCTCAAGCAGGCCATCGTCCTGCACCAGGCCGGAAACATCGCCGGGGCGATTCAGGCTTACGAGAAGTACCTGGCGCGGCGGCCGGACTCGGTCCTCGCGCTTTCGAATCTCGGGGCGGCCTATGCCCGGGTGGGGCGCTACCAGGACGCCATCGTGCAGTACCGGCACGCCCTGAAGCTTCAACCCGGGTACCCCTCCGCGGAGCTGAACCTGGCGCTGGCGTACTATAAGACCGGCCAGACGGAGACGGCGGCCGGCATGCTCGAAAAAGTGCATCGGGCGGCTCCCGAGGAACTGCAGCCGGTGCTGCTGCTGGCGGACTGCCGGTTGGGGATGGGGCAGAACAAGAAGGTGATCGAGTTGCTCACGCCGTTCGCGGAGCGGCGGCCGGACGATCTGGCCATCGCTTATCTGCTGGGAACCGCGCTGGTGCGGGACGATCAGCCCGCACGCGGGCAAGTCCTGGTGGATCGAATCCTGCGCCATGGAGATTCGGCCGAGACCTGGCTGCTGCTGGGGACCGCCAAGCTGAACGCGGGCGATTTTCCGGCCGCGCTCGCGGACCTGGCAAAAGCGGTGGATCTGAACTCGAACCTGCCGGACGTCTACTCCTACTACGGCCAGGCGCTCTTGCGCACCGGGGATCCGGCCGGCGCGACTGCCGCGTATCGCAAAGCGCTGGCCGCCAATCCGTACGATTTCACCGCCAACCTGCAGCTCGCGGTTTTGTTGACGGAGGACGAGAAGATTGCGGAAGCCCTGGCATGCCTCGGGCGGGCGCAACAGGTGCGTCCCAACGACCTGGCGGTGCGCTATCAGCTTGCCGCCATCGCTTTGCACGATGGAAAGCTGGATGCCGCCCGCCGCGACCTGGAATCGATCGTGAAGGAGGCGCCCCGGTACACCGAGGCGCACGTGGCGCTGGCAACGGTGTACTATCGTCTTAGGCGCAAAGATGATGGGGATCGCGAGCGTGCCATCGTGCAGAAGTTGAACGCGGCGGCGCAGGTGAAGCAACAGCAGGGCGTAAACGTGAAATGACGGCGTTATCCCGGGGATCGGTGGTCTGCTTAGCGTGGATGGCCGCCACAGTGTATCTCGTGGACGCGGCGCCGCTCGAGACCTGCGGGGCTTGCCACCGCGCCGAAACCCAGGCGTTCGCCGCGTCGGGCATGGCGGGCGCGCTATCCAGCGCCCGGAACAGTTCCATTCTGCGGGCCCTTCCGAAGCTGACGGCGCGAATCGGGCTGTACTCGTATGTGATTGCGCGGGCCGGCAACGAATCGATCCTGACGGTCTCGGACGGCAAGGAGACCCTGCGAGTGCCCATCGCATGGGTCTTCGGACAGGGCTCCGTGGGCCAGACATTTGTCTTTCAGATGGAAGACCGCTGGTACGAGAGCCGGGTGAGTTACTTCTCCGGCACGGGCGGGCTCGACCTCACGCTGGGAATGGAAGACATCACGCCGCACAACCTGCTGGAAGCGGCCGGACGCCTGGTGGGACCCGCGGAAATGGGCCTGTGCTTCGATTGCCATGCGACCAACGTAGTGAAAACGCCGGCCCTCGATCTGGCGGGAATGATCGAGGGAGTGCAGTGCGAGCGATGCCATCAAGGGGCGGAAGCTCATTTGCAGGCCGTGCGCGCGAGAAGCCCCGGCGCCACCATGAAGAGACTGGGAGCGTTGAGCACGGAGGAACTGTCGGACTTCTGCGGACAGTGCCACCGCACGTGGTCCCAGGTCGCGGTCCGCGGGCCGCACGGGATCGAGAACGTGCGGTTCCAACCGTATCGTCTGGCCAACAGCAAATGCTACGACGCGGCGGACCGGCGGATCCGGTGCACCGCGTGCCACGATCCGCACCACGAGATCGAGACTTCGCTCGCCGCCTACGATACGAAGTGCGCCGCGTGCCACTCGCTGGCAGCGCGGCGGAACGGGGCCGCGACGCGGCTTTGCCGGGTAGGAGTGCGGGAATGCGTGAAGTGCCACATGCCGAAATTGGATCTCCCGGGAGCGCACGCGAAGTTCACCGATCACTGGATCCGGATCGCCAAGCCCAACGCGCCCTACCCGAACTGATTCGTCATGAAGCTCTCTCGACGCGAATGGTTATCGCTCGCCGCCGGATGGGGCGCGGCACGGCGGCTCAAGGGCGATCCGGCGGCGCCGCCGCTGTTCGAAGAGGTTCCTCCGGCCGAAAGCGGGATTGCCTGGGTCCACGACAACGCCCGGTCGAAGGAGCACTATCTGCCCGAGGCGCTGGGGCCCGGTTGCGCATTCCTGGATTACGACAACGACGGCTGGATGGATATCTACCTGGTCAACAGCGGGCCTTGCGATTTCTTCCATCCGTCCAAGGCTCTGCGGAATGCGCTCTACAGAAACAATCGCGACGGTACGTTCACGGACGTCACGGAGAAGGCCGGGGTTGGCGGCGGGACCTTCGGGATGGGGGTCGCGGTTGGCGACTACGACAATGACGGCTGGCCGGACATCTTCGTCACATCGTACGGAAACTGTATTCTCTACCGGAACAATCGCGACGGCACCTTCACGGATGTGACGCGCAAGGCCGGCCTGGAGACGCCGGGCTGGACCACCAGCGCAGTATGGTTCGACTACGATAACGACGGCAGGCTGGATCTTTTCGTTTGCAGTTTTGTGGATTACGGAGGCTCGGCGCACCGTAACTGCGGCGCAAACCAGTTGGGCCGCAACTACTACTGCATTCCGCGATTCTTCAAACCGACCGCCAGCTTCCTGTACCACAACAACGGCGACGGCACATTTCGCGAAGTGCGCGAGGGCACGGACATCGCGCGATCGTTGGGCAAGGGTCTGGGGGTGGTGGCGACCGATGTCAATAACGACGGACTGATGGATCTGTTCGTGGCCAACGACACGGTGCAGAACTTTCTGTTCGTGAATCGCGGGCCGGACAAAGCGCCGGGGAGCCGCGGAAGATGGAGGTTCGAAGAGATGGCGCTGCCGGCCGAGGTGGCTTTCAGCGCCGCGGGTCAGCCGCGGAGCGGGATGGGGGTGGATGCCGCGGACGTTTTCGGCAGCGGTTATCAGGACTTGTTCGTGGCCAACGTCGACCAGGAGATGTTCTCGCTCTACCGTAACCAGAAGAACGAGACGTTTCGCGACGTGGCGCACGCCAACGAAGTGGCGCAGGCCACGCGCCTGCTGAGCGGGTGGGGCTTGAAATTCTTCGACTACGATAACGACGGCTGGTTAGACCTGATGCTGGCAAACGGCCATCCCGACGACATGATCGAAAGCTACTCGCCCACGGTGAAGTATCGGGAGCCGCTGCTGCTGTTCCACCAGGAAAACGGCAGGCTGCGCAATGTGAGCGCGGAGGCCGGCCCTGCATTCAGCCGGCCGTACCCGGCGCGCGGACTGGCGGTGGGAGATTTCAACAACGACGGCCTGCTGGACGTGGTGATCGGCGTGAACGGCGGGCCGCCGGTGCTGCTGAGGAATCGCACGGGCGCGGAGAATCACTGGCTGGGGCTGAAGCTGGAAGGCGTGAACGCGAATCGCGACGCGATCGGAGCGCGGATTCGCTGGTCGGCCGGTGGCGTGGTGCGCTCGCGGATGAAGAATGCCGGGGGAAGTTATCTGTCTTCGCACGATCCGCGCGAGGTGCTGGGAATTGGAAGCGCGGCGAAGATCGATTGGGTAGAGATTAGTTGGCCGAGGCCGAGCGCGCGGGTGCAGCGGATCGAGAATCCTCCCATGGATCGGTATATAGGAGTGAAGGAGGGGTAGGGCAACATGGGCGTGGACGAATACCTCAATACCAGCTTCCGCCCGGACATGGAGTACGTCGACGGCGTTCTGGTGGAGCGCGGCATGCCGACTATTGCGCACAGCGTTCTGCAGATGATCTTGATTTATTACTTTGCGCAGTATCGGAGGGCGTTTTCACTTTCTGCCGCTGCCAGAGGTCCGGACCCAGATCGTCGAACGGGCCCGATATCGCATCCCGGACGTGATGCTATGCCCCACGCCCCTTCCGGCCGGCAAGGTAGTGAACTCGGTGCCGTGGGCGGTTGTCGAGATCCTGTCGCCTGACGACAGGATGCCGGAACAACTCCAGCGATTCCGCGACTACAAACAGATCGGCGTTCGCCATGTCGTGCTTCTGGATCCCGAGCAGCTCGTGGCATTTCGGTTTGAGGATGGTTCCCTGCTCCAGGAGAAGTTCACCTCGCTGGATCTGCCCTCCGGCTCCCTTCCGTTCGATACACAAGCGCTGTTCGGGCAACTCGTCGAAGAACGTAACGAAGGCGGCGAGTAGGAAGCGATTTCTTCGATCGGTCCAAGCCTCTGCGGAATGCGCTCTACAGAGACAATCGCGATGGTACGTTCACGGATGTCGCGGAGAAGGCCGGGGTTGCCGGCGAGACCGTGGTGATCGGGGTGAACGGCGGGCCGCCGATGCTGCTGAAGAATCGCCGGGCGCGGAGAATCACTGGCTGGGGCTCAAGCTGGAAGGCGTGCACGCAAATCGCGCGGCGATCTACATAG
>OMOG01000069.1:26019-27127 GCA_900290305.1 Candidatus Sulfopaludibacter sp. SbA4 | reverse complement strand
GGCTGTTTCCGGAAGAGGAGCGCAGCAAGCAGCCCTCGGCGTTTTCGATTCTGCGCGCGCTGATCGAAGAGTTTCGCGGCGAGGAGAATTCGAAGCTGGGGCTGGTGGGCGCGTTCGGTTACGACCTCCTGTTCCAGTTCGAGCCGATCTTGAAGAAGCTGCCGCGTAGAGGGCACAAGGACCTGCACCTGTTCCTCTGCGACGACATCTGGATGATGGACCGGAAGCGCGAGCAGGTCGAGCGATACCAGTACGAGTTTGCGCACGGCGCGGTTTCCACGTGGGGGCACGCGCGCGAGGCCGAGACGGTCGCTCCGCCGCCCGAACGCGAGCCGGGCCCGATCGTTTCCGACCACGCGCCGGAAGAGTACATGGCCAACGTGGAGGCGGTGCGCGAAGGCATGCGGCGCGGCGATTACTACGAAGTGGTGCTGCGCCAGACGTTCCGGACGCCGTATTCGGGCAAGGCGTCGGAGCTGTTCGGGCGGGTGCAGCGCGCCAGCCCGAGCCCCTACGAATTCCTGCTGCAATTCGGTGAGGAGCAGTTGGTGGGGGCGTCGCCCGAGATGTTCGTGCGGGTGGAAGGGCATCGCGTGGAGACGTGCCCGATCTCGGGGACGGCACAGAGGACCGGCGATCCGCTGCGCGATGCGGACAACATCCGCGAGCTGCTGGTGTCGACGAAGGAAGAGTCGGAGCTGACGATGTGCACGGACGTGGACCGCAACGACAAGTCGCGGGTGTGCGATCCGGGCAGCGTGAAGGTGATCGGGCGGCGGCTGATCGAGTCGTATGCCGGAGTCTTTCACACGGTGGATCACGTGGAGGGATTCCTGCAGGAGGGCTTCGATTCACTGGACGCGTTCCTCAGCCACATGTGGGCGGTGACGGTGATCGGGGCGCCCAAGAAGGCGGCGGCGGTGGCGGTGGAGTCGCTGGAGAAGGACGCGCGCGGATGGTACGGCGGGGCGGTGGGCATGATCTCGCTGAATGGCGACATCAACACCGGCATCCTGATCCGCACCACGTATCTGCGGGACGGCATGGCTTCGTACCCCGTGGGCGCGACGCTGCTCTACGATTCGGTGCCGGCGATGGAGGAGCGCGA
>OMOG01000069.1:23749-26009 GCA_900290305.1 Candidatus Sulfopaludibacter sp. SbA4 | reverse complement strand
GCGGCTGCTGCTGGTGGACAACGACGATTGCTTCATCCACACGCTGGCCAACTACGCGCGGCAGACCGGGGCGGAAGTGGTGACGTACCGCGCGGGCTTTCCGCTGGAGCTGATTGCGCAAGTCGCGCCGCACCTGATCCTGATTTCGCCGGGGCCGGGCCGGCCGGCGGATTTCGACGTGGCGGGCGTGGTGAAGGCGGCGGTGGAATCGGGAGTGCCGGTGTTCGGGGTGTGCCTGGGGCTGCAGGGAATCGTGGAGGCGTTTGGCGGTGAACTGGGCGTGCTGGATTACCCGATGCACGGCAAGCCCTCGACCGTGCGGCACCGCGGCGTGGGCATCTTCGAAGGGCTGCCCACGGAGTTCCAAGTGGGGCGGTATCATTCGCTCTTTGCGCGGCGGGAGACCTTTCCGGCCTGCCTGGAGGTGACCGCGGAGACGGAGGACGGCGTGATCATGGGGGTGAGGCACCGGGAGCTGCCGATCGAGGCGGTGCAATTTCATCCCGAGTCGATTCTCACGGCCGAAGGCGATCACGGGTTGAAGCTGATGGAGAACGCGGTGAAGCTGGGGAAGACGGCGAAGGTTGGGCTGGGGTAAGGCCCACTCAGGGGAGTGGTGGCCCAGGGGCGGCGTCCGACGCAGACCTGCCTCGACTGCAACGGCATCACCGAAATCGCCGAGAACTTCGGTGGCAGCTTCCTCTTCGCCTTCGAGCACGGCGAGCACGCGGCCGGCGGGCGGCATGAATCGCAGCTTCGGCTTACCGCCTCACGCGTCGGGCGGAAAGATCGCGGCATGGGGTCGTCGGTGCGCCGGGCCGTCGCGTCCAACGCGTCGCCCGCGGCAGTATCTTCAGCAGCGTTCTAACCCATCGAGCGAAGTGGCCCGGTGATCTGGTTGACGTGACGTTCGCAATAATGTCAACATGGACTGGGGGTTTTGGTGCCTCATACGGATGTAGTCTTCTACCAGGATGACGATGAAAACCAAACGGTTTTGATTCATCAATGGATGAAGAAGCTTCCGGCCAAGGTTCAGGACAAGTGCCAGGCTTATTTGGGGCAACTGGAAGATTTCGGGCACGAACTCAGACGCCCCGTCGCCGATTATCTGCGGGACGGTATTCACGAACTTCGGCCGTCGTACCAGGGCGTCCATTATCGGATGTTGTACTTCTTCCCCAAACGGGAAAGGAGTTCAGTGGAGGGGCCGAAGGACGGGAAGGGAGTTCAGTGCAGGGGCCGAAGGCCGTGGTCGTATCGCATGGATTTGTGAAAGAGGGAGTTGTGCCGGATGCGGAGATCGACCGGGCCGTCGCACGGAAGCGAGCATTTGAGGTAAACCCTGAACGGCACACGTTCAGGCCACGGTGAAGAGGTAGGGTTTATATGGCGGTGAAGAAGAACTTTCATTCGGCAGCACTTCAATACACCTATGACACGCTCATCGGGAATGACCCGGAGCGAGTAGCTTCCTACGAACAGGAAGTCATCAATATCGAAGTGGCTAAGTTGCTCTACGACTTGCGGACGAAGGCGGGGTTGAGCCAACGGGAATTGGCGACAAGGGTGGGGACCAAGGCCTCTGTAATTTGCCGTCTCGAAGATGCGGATTACGAGGGTCACTCTCTTTCGATGCTGAAGAGAATTGCCGCGGCTTTGGACAGGCGAGTGGAGATCCGATTTGTTCCGATGAGAAGGCCGCTTGTGAAGACCGCTCGAGGAAAACGCAAGCCGGTACGGAAAACAGCGTGAAATACGCATTCCGATCATGAACCCTCTCTAGTTCTAGTAGGACCTCCAATTCCACTACGAGCAGGCCAAGAACCGATCTGGGCCCTGTCCTCGTTTCCGACCACGCGCCGGAAGAATACATGGCGAACGTGGAGGCGGTGCGCGAAGGCATGCGCCGCGGCGATTACTACGAGGTGGTGCTGCGCCAGACGTTCCGCACGCCGTACTCGGGCAAGGCGTCGGAGCTGTTCGAGCGGGTGCAGCGCGCCAGCCCGAGCCCAGCGCGCCAGCCCGAGCCCGTACGAATTCCTGCTACAATTCGGCGAGGAACAGTTGGTGGGGGCATCGCCCGAGATGTTCGTGGGGGGCATCGCCCGAGATGTTCGTGCGGGTGGAAGGGCATCGCGTGGAGACGTGCCCGATCTCCGGAACGGCGCAGAGGACCGGCGACCCATTGCGCGACGCGGACAACATCCGCGAGCTGCTGGTGTCGACGAAGGAAGAGTCGGAGCTGACGATGTGCACG
>OMOG01000069.1:20464-23739 GCA_900290305.1 Candidatus Sulfopaludibacter sp. SbA4 | reverse complement strand
GCGGACAACATCCGCGAGCTGCTGGTGTCGACGAAGGAAGAGTCGGAGCTGACGATGTGCACGGACGTGGACCGCAACGACAAGTCGCGGGTGTGCGATCCGGGCAGCGTCAAGGTGATCGGGCGGCGGCTGATCGAGTCGTATGCCGGAGTGTTTCACACGGTGGACCACGTGGAGGGATTCCTGCAGGAGGGCTTCGATTCGCTGGACGCTTTCCTGAGCCACATGTGGGCGGTGACGGTGATCGGGGCGCCCAAGAAGGCGGCGGCGATGGCGGTGGAGTCGCTGGAGAAGGACGCGCGCGGATGGTACGGCGGGGCGGTGGGCATGATCTCGCTGAATGGCGACATCAACACCGGCATCCTGATCCGCACCACGTATCTGCGGGACGGCATGGCTTCGTACCCCGTGGGCGCGACGCTGCTCTACGATTCGGTGCCGGCGATGGAGGAGCGCGAAACGCGGCTCAAGGCGACGGGCTTTTTCCGAACGCTGGGGACCGGTGAAGCCGCCCCGCATGTGGCGGCCGTGGAAGGGAATACCACCGGGGTGGGCGCGCGGCTGCTGCTGGTGGACAACGACGATTGCTTCATCCACACGCTGGCCAACTACGCGCGGCAGACCGGGGCGGAAGTGGTGACTTACCGCGCGGGCTTTCCGCTGGAGCTGATTGCGCAAGTGGCGCCGCACCTCATTTTGATATCGCCGGGGCCGGGCCGGCCGGCGGATTTCCACGTGGCGGGCGTGGTGAAGGCGGCGGTGGAATCGGGAGTGCCGGTGTTCGGGGTGTGCCTGGGGCTGCAGGGAATCGTGGAAGCGTTTGGCGGTGAACTGGGCGTGCCGGATTACCCGATGCACGGCAAGCCCTCGACCGTGCGGCACCGCGGCGTGGGCATCTTCGAAGGGCTGCCCGCGGAGTTCCAGGTGGGGCGGTATCATTCGCTCTTTGCGCGGCGGGAGACCTTTCCGGCGTGCCTGGAGGTGACCGCGGAGACTCCGGACGGTGTGATCATGGGGGTGAGGCACCGGGAACTGCCGATCGAGGCGGTGCAGTTCCATCCCGAGTCGATTCTCACTGCCGAGGGCGATCACGGGTTGAAGCTGATGGAGAACGCGGTGAAGCTGGGGAAGACGGCGAAGGTGGGGCTGGGAGGAGGCACCAGATGAGCATCAAAGTTCCGATCACGAACGTTTTTGGCGGCGGCGATTACACCGCCGAGATACTGGTGGGCAGCCAGGCTGTTTCCGTCAATGTCATTGTCGACACGGGCAGCAGCACGCTGGCCGTCCAACAGACTAGATACAAGGCGGCCGGCGATACGGCCTTGAACCCCACAGCATGGGCACAGGATGTCACTTACGGGACGGGCGGATGGAGCGGCCCGGTCGTCATGACTAACCTGACCATGGGATCGGGTGGAAGCGCCGTAACTTTGAAGAACGCGCCAATGGCGATCGCCGTTGAGCAGGAGGCGAACAATTTCGGGGCCGCGGACGGCATTCTGGGGCTCGCCTATACGCCTTTGAACGGGGGAGCCAATCTCCACTCGTACCTGGTCCAGCGCGGGATCAATCCGCCGGTAACTTTCCCCTGGCCGTTTCCAGTGCAGAACACCGATGCGGCGGTGAAGCAGTTCGAGAAGTTCTTGTCGTCGATGCCGCCACAGAGCATCACGCCGTACTTCACGCTGCTCGAGCAGGAAGGGGTCACGCCGAACAAATTTGCGTTCTACACGCGGAGGTCGGCAGTCAGCGCGGCAAAGGCCGACCCGTCGCAGGACCCGTTGAACGGCGGATACCTGATCCTGGGCGGAGGCGAAGAGCAAAACGACCTCTACGACGGCGATTTTGTCAACGTAGACGTGCTCGACGATTTGTATTACAACACCAATCTGACGGCCGTGCAGGTCGAGGGATGTCCCGCAGTGGCGGTGAAGCCGCTTCCCCAGCAATTGAAGCCGCAAATGGGATCGAACTCGATTGTGGACAGCGGCACGAATTCGCTGTTTCTGGCGAGCGACGTGTTTTCAGCCATCATGGATTCGCTGCAGAAGCTGAATCCGCAGTTTGTCCAGTTGGCCCAGCAGGCACTGCAGAGCGAGACCGGAATACCGTCCAGTCAAGTGCAGATGGCGAACTGGCCGGGCATCACCTTCACGCTGGCCGGCGAGAAGGGCGAAGATATTGCGCTCACTTGCGCGCCCGAAACCTACTGGCAAACGGACGCTCCGTCGATCGGCCAAGCCGTTTTTCAGGTATTGCCGGGGGGACAAATGCCGCAGTCGATTCTGGGGCTGCCGCTGATGAACAATTACTACACGGTTTTCGACCGGTCGGCCGACCCGGGCGGCGTGATCCGTTTCGCGAAGATCAAACCGTAGGCGGCCGCGCCTTCATCTTGCGACAATAAGGCATGCGGTTCTTGCTTTTTCTGCTTCCGGTCGTCGCCTGCGCTTGGGCGCCACAGCGCCCGGAACAACCGCCTTCACCGGCGACTCAGGTGAACCTCAATGTAGTGGCGCTGGATGCCAAAGGCCAGTCCGTGTTGGATCTGAGCGCGGCCGATTTTCACGTGTGGGACAACGGCGAGCCGCAGACCATCTCTTCGTTCCGCCGGCGCGAGCCGCGCGCATCACCACCCGCCACGCTGGGGCCGCGGCAGTTTTCCAACCGCTTCGCCAACGACATTCCGCACGCCACCGTGATCCTGTTCGACCTGATGAATATGCAGTTCAGCGATCGCGGGTATGTGGCCAACGAACTGGTCCGTTCCCTGCAACATTTCGAATTCGGCGACAACCTGTACCTGTACCTGATCACCACGAATGGCGGCCTTTATCCGGTGCACGGCCTGCCCGGCAGCGGGGGAGAGGGCACCGTGAAAGACGACGCCTGGACCCGCGACATCAAGGCCAAGCTGGATGAAGCCTTGCGGATCACACTGGCAAAGCGGCCGATGGAAATCTATTTCGATGTAGATGCGCGTGTGCGCACGACCTTTGCCACGCTATCGGTGGTGGCCGCACGCCTGGCCGGGGTGCCGGGTCGCAAGAACATCGTGTGGCTTACGCATGGCGTTCCGATTTCGCTCAGCCCGAACCGGAGCTACACCGGCGAATGGATCGACTACACGCCTTACATACATCAGTTGAGCGATACGCTGGACCGCGCGGGTGTATCGATTTACGCGGTGCAGCAATCTCCCCCCGGGTCCGTCAACGGCCTGGGGGCGGACACGGGCCCGGTTGGTGTTGCGCCCGCCGGCGCCGGCGGGG
>OMOG01000069.1:0-20454 GCA_900290305.1 Candidatus Sulfopaludibacter sp. SbA4 | reverse complement strand
GCCCGGTTGGTGTTGCGCCCGCCGGCGCCGGCGGGGTAGGCGCTAGCGCAGGAGGTGCGACGGCCACCACCGGGATGGGGAGCGAGGAGACACTCGACGAGTTCGCCAACCTCACCGGCGGGCGCGCTTACAGGAACAACGATATCGCGGGCGCCATCAAGCAGGCCATAAACGATGTGAAGCAGAGTTACGTCCTCACTTACGCGCCACCGCCGGGGAACTGGGACGGCAAATATCACAAGGTCCGCATCACCTGTACGCGCAAGGGAGTCCGTGTGCAGGCGCGCCAGGGCTATCTGGCGGTGGCCGAAAAGGCAGCCTCCGGCAAGCAGGCGGACGACGCCATAGAGGCGGCCATGCTGAGCTCGCTCGACGCCGCCGAGATCGGCCTGCGAGGGACTGCCACACCGCTGCCCGGCGATCCGCCGGCGCTGCGCGTGGTGGTCCGGATCGACCTGGGCGACGTCCGGCTCACGCCCGACGGCGACGCCTTCACGGGGCAACTCGAGACGCGGTTCATCGAGTACCTGGACGACGGCAGCATGCGGCAGACCAAGCCCGCATCACTCAATCTACATCTCACCCGGGAGCAGCGCGATGCGGCCATGAACGATGGTTACTCCGTGACGGAGGACCTGGCGGTATCGTCCCACCTGGAGCAGATCCGGGCGATCGTCTTCGATATCGGCTCGGCGGCGATTGGCTCGCTCAGTGTCCCGCTAAGGAAATAGGGGCTCAAGGAGTGGGAGCCGGCGCACGGCGTTCCAATCTGCTACTCTCAAGGCACCATGTCAGCTATCAATGGAGATAAAGCGCGGTTCCACCGCGAACGAAAGGGCAAGCTTGCCCGAAGAGAACGCAGCCAGGCGCTGCGGAAGAAGCTCATTGTGCGGCCTCCGGCACGTCCGGGCGGCGGCGACTTGTAGGGCCCGCTATCATTCCCTGCGTGCTGCCGAACCGGCGGACGGCGAGTGGTCGGGATTTCTTACTGGACGATTCTCCGCTCGTTCTCGATGCGGCTCAGGGGGCTCTCCATCTCGGAGAACTTCATGAGCAGTTCGGAGTGATTTTTTTCCATGAGGATGCGGAGTTCCCCGGCCCTGTTGTCGATCTTCGCGTCGACCTTGTCAATCTTCGCTTCCAACAGGTTCTTGGTATCTTCCACGCGGCGGTTGACCAAGTCGCGGATATCCCCCAGGCGGCCGTTATTCAGGAGCACGCCCATCAGCACGGCGAGAAACGCGGTGGGGACCGTCAACGCGGTCGTGAGGATTTGAACATTGCTCACGGTTTCATTCTGCCATCGGGCCAGCGTGTCACCACACCGAACGGGACGAGCCGCGGTCTTCGAGAGTGGCTTGCTCTTGCTTGCTCTTCCATTTCGACTGCCAGGAGGGCGACGGGCGGCGGCGACTTGTAGGGCCCGCTATCATTCCACGCGTGCTGCCGAACCGACAGATGGCGCGTGATCGGGGTTTCTTATTGGACGATTCTCCGCTCGCCTTCGATGCGGCTCAAGCGGTTGTCGAGCTCGGCAAACTTCAACATCGTTTCCGAGTGGTTCTTTTCAATCAAGAGCTGCAACTGGGAATGGCTTTTGTCGATCTTGGCCTCCAGGACGTTCTTCACATCCTCCACGTGGAGCCTCACATCTTCCACGCGGCGGTTGACCAGGTCGCGGATATCCCCCAGGCGGGCGTTGTTCAGGAGCACTCCCATCAGCACGGCGAGAAACGCGGTGGGGATCGTCAACGCGATCGTGAGGATTTGAACATTGCTCACGGCTTCATTCTACCATCGGGCCAGTGTGTTACGGCTGCCCTGCATTCACCACACGAACGGAATCAGCCCCTTCACTTCGCGGCGGTACTCGAGATACTCGGCGCGGAATTGCTCGATCATGAATCGCTCTTCGAGCAGTGACTTGCGTTTCCATTCCACTACCAGGAGGGCGAACGCGATCAGTCCACCGACTTCCCGGTGAACGATGGCCGTGCCGAGCACCGCAAGCAGCAGGCCCGTGTAAATGGGATGACGCACGATGGCATAGGGACCGGTACGAGTCAGTGTGTGGCCCTCCTTGAGAGTCACGAAGCCGCTCCAGTTGCGGCCGATGTGAAAGCGGGCCCAGATGGCAAGCACGATGCCCGCTACGGTGAGCGCGATGCCTGACCATCCTACGGTGGCCGTGTCCGGCAGGAATTGCGATCGCAATAAGCCTCTCCGGAACAGACTTGAGAACAGCAGGTCGAAGGCCAGCCCGAGCACACAGACGTGAACGATCAGGCTACCGATGGGCTGCCGCCGCGTGGTCCGCTTGTTAGTGAACGCGGAGATGAGCCAGACGATGCAGAAGGCCATCCAGGCATAGAGAGTGAGTGACTGGGAGTCGAACTGCATTACTCGACCACGAGAACAAGTCCCGAAGGCAGCTCTTCGCCGAAGATCCGGCCGAGGGTGCGGTCGTCTTCCTCTTCGCCTTCGAGCACGGCGAGCAGGCGGTCGGCGTGGGGCATGGATTGCAGCCTGGATTTGACAGCCTCATGGGTCTGTGCGGGAAGGTCGCGGGTGGGGTCCTCGGTACGGCGCGCCATGGCGGCCAGGGCGTCGCCGGCGCTCGAGATTTTGAGGAGCGCCTCCACCCAGCGGGTTACAGTGACCGGCGGGACCACCAGGTTGATCGGCCCGTAGAAGAGCTTGCGCGCGCCCAGGCGCGAGAGGCACCAAAGCTCGCTCTCTTTGTAGTCGCCGGTTCTGACTCGCTTGACGAGCGCCTCACCCAACTCCGTCTTGGTGCCGATGGGGAGCAGTTCGAGGCTCGAAGCGGCGCGCCACATTTCGTACAGCAGCGAGGGGTTNNGGGTTGATGCGCTGCGGCTTTTTGTTGCCGCGCGGGAGGAGCGAGCCGGAGAGGCGCTGGTAAATATCAGTCTGCTGATTGCGGTTCAGACCGCCGGCGACGCGTCCCCAGAAGATCCACCAATCGATTTCGCACTGCACCTGGTTGCCATAGGTGAGGCCGCCCGAGTACAGGCGGCGGACCTTCTCGATGCGGAAATCGTCGCCGGGGTAGCCGAATCCCGGGCGCAGGCAGAAGCCGCAGAGATTCAGCCATCGGATCTCGTACGCAGGGCTCTTTTTGCGGCCATCGGCGACCGCGAGGAAGGCGTCGGCCAGTTGGCGGATGGCGGAGAGCGGCCAACTGTTCTTGCCGAGCCCCATGGTTTGTTCGAGCTTGGCGGGGACCTCTTCGGGCGTGACGGGCGATTTCGCGGTGGGCGAGAAGACGGCGTCGATCAGGGCGAGGGAAGATTTCAGGGCCTGCTCGCTGACCACGGCCGCGGCCTTGCGCTCGGCGGTTTGCAGGGCCGCCTGTTTGCGCAGCTCGAACTGAAGGTTCCAGCGGTTGTCGCTGATTTTGGAATCGCACCAGGTTTCGAGGGTGCCGATCTCGGTGAGGCGCGCGCCCATTTTCACGGGGATGAGACGCTCCTCGGCCTTCTTGCCGAAACGGATGACGGCGTTGAGCGGCGCGTGCATGTGCAGGTCGGGATCGGCGGCGGAAAATTGGAGGACCTCGCCCAGCTTGTCGTCGGAGCGGGTGAGCGAGCTGTAGAGGCGGAAGGAGACGGGGCGATTGGCGACGAGTTGCAGGGCGTCGTTATCGATTTCGATGGCGGAGCCTTCCTCGGCGCCGCGAGGCACCAGGCAGACGGCGGGGAAGGCGCCCTCGCGCGGCTCGCCGATGGCGATGTAGTAAGTTCGCGGAAGGCCTCCGCGCACCAGCACGCCGCTGCCGGTGGAGCGTACGTAAGAGTAGTAGGCGGCTCCGCGTGCCACGGCGAGATCGAGGTCGGAGTTCTCGAAGATCTCGGGGCGGCGGCCGTACCACTTGCCGACCACATCGGCCACGCGCTCGCGCAGGATTTCGGGAATAAAGAAGCCGCCGTTGAAGAGGATGGCGTCGGGGACCTGGCCGGTGGGCTCGAGAAATTGGTTGAGGTGGCGGGTGACGGCGGGGTCGGAGACGTAGGGCAGGCCGAGCTCGCGGAAGAGGCTGCGCTTTTCGTCTTTGGGCAATTCGCCGCGCCCGGTGAAAGGGAGGAAGCCTTCGAGCGCGAGTTCCAGGGCCTCTTCCCGGAGGATCTCACTCTTGAGCGATCTGCCGATGAGGGCGGAGCCGGAACCGAGCACGGTGATCTCGACGCCCTTCAGGTTGGGGTCGTTGAGCAGGCGCTCCTTGGCGGCGGAACATTGGCGGCGCAGGCCGGAGCGCTGGCGGATGGAGAGAGGCACGCCGAGCTTGGTTTCGACCAGCCAGGCGAGAGTGAGATCGAGGTTGTCGCCGCCGAGCAGCAGGTGCTTGCCGACGGCGGTGCGGGTGAAGTTGACGAGGTCGCCCTCGCGGGAGACGCGGATGAGGCTGAAATCGCTGGTGCCGCCGCCCACGTCGCAGACCAGCACGATCTGGCCATCGAAGAGCTTCTTGCGGGATTGGGCGAGGTTGTTGGCGATCCAGGAATAGAAGGCGGCGGCGGGCTCTTCGAGGAGCGTGAGGCGCTCAATGCCGGCATCGCGCGCGGCCATGACGGTGAGCTCGCGGGCTTCTTCGTCGAAGGAAGCCGGGACGGTGAGGACGATGTCCTGCTCGCCGAGCGGGATGCCTTTGACGCGATCCCACTCTTCGCGGAATTTGCCGATGAAGCGGGCGGAGACTTCGACGGGGGAGAGGACGCGGCCGGTCTCCTGGGAATCCCACGGGAGGATTTTGGCGGTGCGGTCGACGTCGGGGTTGGAGAGCCAGGATTTGGCGGAGTGGACGAGGCGGGTGGGGATGAGGGCGCCCTGCTCGCGGGCGTAGAGGCCGACGGGCTGGCCGTCCTCGAGGAAGAGGAAGGAGGGCAGGGTGCGGCGGGGCTCGGTGCGCCCGGCGGCGACGAGTTGGGGGGTCTCGAAAATGTGGATGGGAGGGAAATCGCGGTCTTCGGCCTCGCGCTGGTCGATGTAAGCGAGGGCGGAGTTAGTGGTGCCGAGGTCGATGCCGATTTTCATGTCACTGTACGTTTCGATAGGTCGCATTTTCCAGGGGTCTAGCCGGCGGCTGTGGGGCGGACCCCCTGGTCCGCGCGGGACGCCCTCGTCCCGCTCTCGCTAATGGAATCAAGATTCGGCAGAATGCGGGGAAGGCCGACGAGGGCGACGGCCGCGGACCACTCCGTTGCACGGAGCGAGGGGGTCCGCCCCACAATCGGTGGGCTGACTGACAGTTGCCCAGAGGGCACCCAGGCTGCCAGCCTGCGCCACAACCACTATGCTTGCACACGCTCCCTCACGTTGAACTCCAGCTTCCAGCGGCGGGCGTCGCGGGCCACGCACCAGAGTTGCAGCATGCCGGTCTCGGTCACCACCGTCTCGAAGGAGACGGGGACTACTTCGGCGGAGCTCTCGCCGGAAGCGAAGCTCACTTCCATGGGGGAAAGCTCCTGCAACTCTTCTCCGAAATCCTCGATCAGGTCGCCGGCCTGATCGTTTTTGCGGGCCGCCGAAGTGAAGAAGCGGAACTCGGCGGGCTGGCCGACAATCAGGCCGAATTCGCGGCCGGGGATGCGCACGTCGGTGCCTTCCTCCATGCCGAAGGGCACTACGGTGAGGGCCTTCAGCGGGGCAGGGAAGCCGGGGATCGAGGGCATGGCGCTTTCCACCCCCACATAGTAGGTGCGGGGAACGCCGCCGCGGATGCGGACGCCGCGTCCGTGGCGCGCGAGTCCGTAGTAAGCGGCGCCCCGGGAGACGGCGTGCATGAGGTCTTCGCCGCTGAGCGGCTGGACCGGCTTCATGCCTTCCTCGGCGAGCCAGGAATTCAGGGTCTTGAGGATGCGCTCGCGGACCAGCGCGGCGTTGAGCACGCCTCCATTGAAGAGCACGTGCGTGGGACAGGCCAGGCCGCTGGGGCCGCGGCGCACTCCGTGCTCGGAAGTCGCGGCCTGCTGGCGGAGGAAGCGCGCCATGTGCCGCGTGATCGAAGGGTCGGCCGCATAGGGCAGTCCCAATTCCTGCAGGCCGACGCGGCGCTGGTGGGCGGGCATTTCGGTGCTGGCGACCGCGGGCAGGAAGCCCTCGCCGAGGACGCGCTCGATATCGGCGCGCAGGAGCGACGCCTTGATGGTGCCGCCAACCAGGCCCGTGCCTTTGCCGAGGATGGTGACGGGGTGCTCCTTGGCTTTGGAATCGGGCTCGAGCAGCTTCTCCTTGGCCACGCGGCAATTGGCCCACAGGGCGAGGTGCTGGCGGCTGTCGATGCGGGTGCCCTTTTCGGCGAGGCGCTGCGCGACCGCGCCGGCGAGTGCAAGATCGATATTGTCGCCGCCCAGCAGGATGTGTTCGCCGACCGCCACGCGGTTGAGCGAGAGTTCTCCATTGGCCTCCGTGACCGCGATCAAGGTGAAGTCGGTGGTGCCGCCGCCGATATCGACGACCAGGATGAGGTCGCCCAGTTGCACGCGCTCGCGCCAGTCCTGGTGGCGCTCGATCCACGCGTAGAAGGCGGCTTGCGGCTCTTCGAGCAGGGTGATGTTCTGGTAGCCTGCCTGCTTGGCGGCCTCGAGAGTCAGCTCGCGGGCCACGGCGTCGAAGGACGCCGGGACGGTGACCAGCACCTGCTGCGCAGCGAAGGGCGCGTCGGGCATTTTGGAATCCCAGGCCTGGCGCAGGTGCTCGAGGTAGCGGCGGCTGGCTTCGAGGGGCGACACTTTCTCGACGCCTTCGGGGGCGCGGAAGGGCAGCAGGGGAGCAGTGCGGTCGACGCCCGAGTGCGAGAGCCAGGATTTCGCGGAAGAGACCAGGCGACCGGCATTCTCCACGCCGCGCTTCTGGGCCAGGCGTCCGACGACGTAGTCGCGTCCGGCATCCCAGGGGAGGGCGATGGTGCCGGCGGGAAAATCGGACGCGCCGGGCAGGTAGAGAAAGGAGGGCAGCAGGCTCTCGTCGCTCACCTCGCCGGGGTTGGCGAGCTGCGGAATAGCGAGCAACTGCACGTTCGCGGGGGCGAACTGGTCGGCATCGGGTTTGACCTCCGCATAGGCCAGCGCGGAGTTGGTGGTGCCGAGATCGATTCCAATAACAAATGTGGGCTGAGACGTTTTCATTCGATTTCAATTTCGGCGGGGGCGATGATGGCGGCGTCCTGTTTGGCCGAGAGGGCCGGCAGGTCGACCTTGGCGGCGCGCCATCCTTTGTGGCGAAGGGTGCCTCCGGAGGGCGGCTTGGCGGGCACGTTGCCGATGAACTTGACGAGATTGGGATCGGCGGACGGGGCTTTGGCGAAGGTGCCCTCGACGCCATCGATCACGGGCTGGAGGGTGACGTAGCGGGCGATGGAATCGCGGCACTGGTCGTGGAGCTCGCGGACGGCGGCGCCGACCTGGTCGTCGGAGTAGGAAGCGATGTCTTCCATGAGGAAGTCCACCAGGCGGGAATCGCGCTGGAGGATGCCCAGGATCTGGAGGGCGCCGTCGGAGGTCTTGGCGGCGGGGGCGGCCGCGGGCGCGGGTGGGGCTTTGGTTGCTGCGGACTTCGCGGGCGCGGCGTCGCGGCGGGTCAGGTTCAGGGCGGTCAGCACGTCTGCGGACAAGGTTCCCTGGAACAGAATGTTAAAGAAGCAGCGGAATGCCAGGACGATTCTCAAATCATGACTCCAAGTTTTTAGGATAGCGGAAAACCGGAGTGAGAGCTGTGAACGGGGGGCCGGCTGCCAGCAGGCCCCACTTGAGAAACCCCTTCCTCACGGGGTGCCCTCTGGGCCCGGCTCCGATCATGCGGGAGGAGGTTCGTGCGGGACGATGGGGCGCACTTCGATCGAACCCCAGCGGCCCGAGGGTATGCGTGCGGCGAGGGCGATGGCCTCGTCCAGGTCCGCGGCTTCCACCAGGTAGTAGCCGCCGAGCTGCTCCTTGGTCTCGGCGAACGGCCCGTCCGTCACCGCAGGCTTACCGTCGCGCACGCGCACGGTGGTCGCGGTGGCTACCGGCGCCAACTCGTTTCCGCCCCGCAAGTTCCCGCTCTTGGCGAAGCTCCCGGAGAGTTCCCCGTACTCCTGGGAGATGGAATTCTTCTCGGCTTCGGTGAGGGTGTCCCAGTACTTCTCGTTTCCGTAGATCAACAGCAGGTATTGCATCTTTGGTCCTCCACAGGATAGACGAACGGGAGCGGCACGATCGACAACGGGCGGAGAGAAAAAAGTGCGGGCGCACATCCGCCTTAACACAAATTACCGAGCATTCTCATCCTTTCGTGACATCAGCGGCGGATAATGCAGGTAACCCCCCTTGGGCGCGCTCGGTATCCGGCGCGCCCGCCCCTTTAGATCGGGGAGCGGAGTCAGTCATGACGGAACCGATTCAGCAGCCATTCAAGTGTCCTTGCAGCCTGTGCCTGCGCCGGCCTCCCGAGAATCTCCTTGCATCCGGCGCGGAAGACGGTGACGACAGCCGGCGGACGGCCGCGCTGGTTCGCCTGGTGCCGAGGCTCGCCGATGGGTGGAGATTTGCCAATGGGCCGTCACGATCCTGAAATAGCCGTCTGCGGGAAACTGAAGACTGTCAGCCGAGCTTCTTGCGCGCGAAGGGCCGCGCGAAAGCGGCGGGAGGATTGTGTGCCATGGTGGCGGCGGCCTTGCGGTAAGCCTCCATGGCTTTGTCTTTGTCGCCCAGTTTCTCGTACGTCATGCCGATCAGGCACTGGATGAACGGGTCGTTGGCACTGGCCTGCTGCAAGTCGGCCAGCGCCGTCTTGTAATCGCCGAGGTAATAGGCGACATACCCGGTCAGGTAAGGGAAGAACTGCGCCTGCTGGCCGGCCAGGCCGGAATCCTTGACCTTCATGTCGTCGAGGGCGGCCTTGGCGGCGGCCACGTGCTTTTGGGCTTCGGCCTTGTTGCCGCGGCGCGCCGCGATGCGCGCCATGGCGTGCTCGGTGCGAAACTCCCACAGGTCCTTGCGGCCCGGCGCGATGTCAGGCTCCTTCACACCGGCATCGTGGCCGATTTTGTACCACTTTTCCGCGGCGTTCCAGTCGCCCGAGTCGATGCACACACGGGCCGCTTCATTGGCCATTTCGCCCTGCTGGTAGAAATCCGGAACGGTCACCCAGTAGTCGAACACCATCTGCTCGAACTTCACGGTGTTCTGGCAATCGCCATCGAAGGCGTAGGACATGGCCATGGCGCGCTGCGCGTTGGCCTTGGCCGCCGGGGTGGCCGCGGCGTCGATGGCTTTCTGAAAATACGGGCGGGCCTCGCTGCCCCTTCCCATGAGGTCGAGGACCGTGCCCGCGGCATTGAGAGCCTGCGGGGAGCCGGGCGAATTCTTCAGCTCCTGCTGGTACGCCGCCAGCGCTTCGGCCAATTTGCCTTCGCGCGCGAGCTGCTGGCCCTGCCGCACCAACTCTGTTTGCGGTCCGCCCCCACGCTGCGCGGTAGCCGCGGCGGCGGCCATCAGAATCGCGGCACAAGTGTATCGGATCGAACGGAACTCTGCCCTCATGGCAGCGATTATCGCATAGTGGTCGTCGAGCGGCGATGCGGTGCTATATGATGGCATTGTTCTCGCAAAGAATCCGTATGGATGCGGCCTGTTTTGCGCGTGGAGCGCTGCGCGCCTGCCTGTGCCTGGCATTGCTGGTGAGTGCCGGTTGTGGACCAAGCGCTTCACACGGCGTCACGCTGACGGTTCTCGGGTTCAATCCGGATTCGGGCCAGGCGTTGCGCACCGACGCGCTCGACGAGTTTACGCGCACTACCGGGATCGCGGTGGATCTCATTCCGACCGGGGGCACATCCGCCGAGCAGCTCAGCCAGACACTGCGCCTGCTCAACCAGCATGCCAGCACTCCTGACGTGTACCTGATCGATGTCGTCTGGCCCGGCACATTGGGTGAGCACCTGCTCGATCTGACTCGGTACGCAGACCAGGAAGCGCACAGTCACATCCCGGCATTGCTGGCGAACGACACCGTCAAAGGCCGGCTGGTGGGCCTGCCGTTCTACGTGAACATCGGCATGCTGTATTACCGCACGGACCTGCTGGCGAAATATGGCTTCGCCCATCCGCCCGCTACCTGGGACGAGTTGGAAAGCATGGCCCGCAAGATTCAGCGGGGAGAGCGCGCGGCGGGGAATCGGGCTTTCTGGGGCTACGTGTGGCAAGGCGCGGCGTACGAGGGACTCACTTGTAACGCGCTCGAGTGGCAAGCGTCTTTCGGCGGCGGCCGCATCATCGAACCGGACGGCACGGTCAGCGTGAACAACCCGCATACCATACGGGCGCTGCGCATGGCGGTGCGCTGGTTGGGCGCCATTTCGCCGCCGAGCGTGCTCTCGTACACGGAATCCGACAGCCTGAATGCATTCCGCGCGGGCAATGCCGCGTTCCTGCGGTACTGGAGCGCCGGAGTGGACGCGGGCAGCGGCGGGGCGCTACTGCCGGCCGGGCCGCACGGACGCGCGCAAACCATGGGCGGCTTCCACCTGGCGGTCTCGCGCTACTCGGTCAATCCGCGAGAGTCGGCGCGGCTGGTCATGTACCTTACCGGCCGGACGGTGCAATCGCGGCGGGCGCTCACGCGCGGCAGGCTGCCTACGATTCCGCAACTCTACCAGGATCCGGCGCTGGCGCGGACCTTCCCTTATGCGGCCGCGCTCGAGACGGCGGGCGCCGCGGCGTGGGTGGCGAGGCCTTCCACCATCGCCCAAAGCCACTATGCCGCCGTATCCCAGGCTTATTACCACACGGTGCACCAGGTTCTCAGCAACGAGACTTCCGCGCCCGAAGCGCTCGCCGCGCTGGAGCGGAAGCTGGTGGAACTGACGGGACTGCACCCGGGAGCGCCTCCGGAGTGACTATGAAGCGCAAAGGCCGCGGCGCGCCACCATACAGGACAGGAGCTGATTCGCGCCGCGGCCGTTTTGCGCGAGATCCTCAAAAACGGGCGCCATGGCGTTTGCAGAATCTCCCGATTGGCGTACGGCTGCGGCTCGCCTTTGCCGGCGTGCTGCTGCTGCTGTTGTTGGGCAGCAGCGTGTCCCTTTGGGAATGGCGCAACATCCGGCAGCAGGTGGAGCGCGTCTCGCTGGTGGAGCAGCGCATGACCGCCATTCTGAAATTAGACAACAGCGTGCTCACGCTCATGAACCAGTTGCACCGCGCCGCCGACATGCGGCAGCGCGATCTCTTCGAAGCGGAAGCCACCCGGCTGCTGGCGGCTTTGCACGCCGACACCGCCGGGGCCAGCGACGCCCTGCACTCCACCACGCCCGTCAACAACCGGCAGGCGGTGAATCTGGACAGTCTCAACAGCATGCTGGATGCCTTGCCCGCCAGAGTGGAATCGATGGTGGAACTGGCCCGGCACGAGGACTGGACGGCGCTCGATGCGCGCCTGACGAATCAAGTGGACCATTCGGACGATGTGGTGGCGGCGCTGGTGCGGGAGATCGACGCCGACCTGCGCGATGCGCGCACGCGGCTGGTGGACGACGTGCAGCGAGCGCAGCGGCGCACGGCCGAGATCCTGGCGGCCACCGGCCTGGCGTGCTTCCTGGCGGCCGCGTTCCTGGGCGTGGCGGTCACGCGCAGCATCACCCGGCCCCTCGCCAGCCTGGATGTGGGGGCGCGGGCACTGGCGCGGGGCCACTTCGGCCATCGAGTCACGGTGAGCGGCAACGACGAGCTGGCGCAACTGGCGCAGGTGTTCAACCGGACCACCGATGAGCTGAACTCTCTGTACGCCAAGGTGCGGCACAGCGAAGCTTACTTCCGGTCGCTGATCGAGAACGCCTCGGACCTGATCGTCATTCTGGATCGGGCCGGGATACTGGTATACGCCAGCCCTTCGAGCCTGCGCGTGCTGGGCGATGCGGCCGACGATCTGGTGCGCCGGCCGCTCCGCGACCTGGTGCATGCCGACGACGCGGCGCGCGCCGCGGAGCTGGTGGCCGGCGCGCAGCAGGGGTCCAGCCCGGGGCCGAGCCCAAGACAGAGCCCCGCCCTGCCGTTCGCCCTGCGCTTCCGCCACCACGACGGTTCCTACCGGCTGCTGGAGGGCCTGGCGACGAACCTGCTTACCGATCCCGCGGTTTCCGGAATCGTCATCAACGCGCGCGACGTCACGGAACGCCATCTGGCGGAACAGGCGCTGCGCGAACGCGACGAGCAGTTGCGGCAGGCGCAGAAGATGGAAGCGATCGGGCGGCTGGCGGGCGGCGTGGCGCACGATTTCAATAACCTGCTCACCGTGATCAACGGCTACAGCGAATTTCTGTTGAATGCGTTGGACGCGTCGGACCGGCGCCACGGGTATGCCCAGAGCATCCGGGATGCCGGCGAGCACGCTGCGGACCTCACGCGGCAACTGCTGGCCTTCGGGAGAAAGCAATTGCTGCGGCCCACCGTGCTCAATCTCAATGCGATTGTGGGCGGAACGGAGCGCATCCTGCGACGGCTGATCGGCGAGGACATCGACCTGGTATGCGCGCTGGACCCCGCGGCGGGCGGCGTGATGGCGGACGCGAACCAGGTCCACCAGGTTCTCATGAATCTCTGCGCCAACGCGCGGGACGCGATGCCGGAGGGCGGCACCCTGACCATCGCGACGGCCAACGAGGTATGCTCCGCGCCGCGGGCCGGCGTAGGCGCATACGTCCCGCCGGGCGAGTACGTGACGCTGGCGGTCAGCGATACCGGCCACGGCATGGACGAGGCCACGCAGCAGCGCGTCTTCGAGCCCTTCTTCACCACCAAGGAGCACGGCAAGGGCATCGGCCTGGGCCTGGCCACGGTCTACGGGATCGTCCGGCAGAGCGGAGGACATATTGCCATCGAGAGCGCCCCGGGAGAAGGCACTACCTTTCGGGTTTATCTTCCGCGCGTCGCGCAGCCGGCGGCGGACCACGAGGTTGCGAGCCCGCTCTCGTTGAGCGGCAACGAGACCATTCTGCTGGTGGAAGACGAAGCGGCGGTGCGCGAGGTGGCGGTGACGGCGCTGCGATCCTACGGCTATGCGGTGATCGAAGCCGCCGACGGCGACGAGGCATGCCGGTTGTACACCAACCGGGAGGAGCCGATTCACCTGCTGCTGACCGACGTGGTGATGCCCGGGATGAACGGCATGGAGCTTGCCAAAAGGCTGCGATCGCTCGATCCGCAACTGAAGGTGGTCTTCGTCTCGGGCTACGCCGACAGCATCATTCTGCGTCAGGGCGCGCCGGACGAGAGTGTGAATTTCGTGCAAAAGCCGTATCGCCCGGTGCTGCTGGCGAGCAAGATTCGGGAGGTGCTGGGAGAGTGATTTTGACGCGGAGGCGCGGAGAGAAACGCGGAGTAATAAGAGAGCAAAGAGAAAACGGAGGGAGCTGAGGAGGCGGAGATAAGCGTTGCCGATCATGGCCTTTCGGGCCACACGTGCTTGGGATAGCGGCGCGCCAGCTCCTTGCGCACCTGCGGGTACAAACGCTGCCAGAATCCGGCCAGGTCGCTGGTCATCTGCATCGGCCGCTGATTGGGCGCCAGCAGCCGCACCACCAGCGGCACGGCGCCGCGCGCTACCGCCGGAGTTTCGCGCATGCCGAAGAAATCCTGCAGTCGCGAGGCGATCCACGGCGGCTGATCTCGCTCGTAATGCACGCGGACCTGCCGCCCTCCGGGAAGCCGCAGGCGCTCCGGGGCGATCTCTGGAAAACCGCTACCCCGCTGAGATCGCCGACCAGGGGTCATGCCTTTCCACGAGCCAACGGGCCAGCTCTTCGTAGCTCCTCCGGAGAGAACCCGCGTAGTTCGGCTCTTCGCGATCGACGACTGTCATTTCACCATACGAGTAGTGGGGGACATAAAGGAGCAGCACTTGTTCGAAGTACCCTGTGAGGTCGCATTCTCCGAGGCCGTAAAGCCGGGTAAACAACTGGCTGAATTCGTACCGAAACGTCTTCAGCGAAACCTGAAGTCCGACCAGATCGGCAGGATCGAAGTGACTGGCAACAGGAAAGACGATCAGCGGGCGGTCATCATCTGACATCCGCCGAAACTCGACGGCCGCCTCGACTACCCTGAGAACCGATTCATTCTGCTTATTGGGGCCGAACATCGCCACCAATCGGTCCGGTAAAATAGCCGTGCAGACGCCAGCCGTGTCGGATATACCGGTCCGGGAATCAATCAGCGTATAAGAGAACCGTGCCGTCAACATCTCACGGAAGGCCTGGACTGCGAGCGGAAAGCGCTGAAAGAGGCTTAGCCAATCGAGACCCACTACCCTCTTTTGATATTGGCCCAGCAGCGCCGGATCGGTCGGACCTGCAGTCATCAGGCGCAAGCGGGGCGCGCCCGTTTCGACGATGTACTTTTCGATCGGGAGTTGGCGCGCGAGGATCTGGCCACGATCTTCAGCCGCCAAGGCCTGGTAGAGCCCGGTCTCCGCGCTGAGAGCCCCTGCCAAGTCGTGAAAGTAATCGATCAAGCCCTTTTCTGATGATCTCACCGACGGGAAGTACTGGTGCAACCCCGGGGCCTCCAGATCCCAATCGATCAAAAGGGTTTCTCTGTCCTCACCTGTGAAATCCCTGGCTAAGAGCCGGCCCACGTTCGCAACCGCCATCGATCGGCCGACGCCTCCCTTGAACGAGTAGAAGGTGACTACACCGCCTGCGAATTGTTCCAGGTGTGCCATTAGGGCTCCGTCAGAAAGGGAAACCGTTGTGCCGCTTGTCTGAACCCAGAGAACGACGACTCCACGGGAAGGACGAAGCTGCCACAATCGGCGGCGCGTGAGCCCCGTTTCGCCAGTTGAAGCGCGATCTCACATATTCTGGCAGTGGCGCGACGAATTATGTCATCGAATTCGTCGCTCTCTTCGTAGTTCCGTCGCCGCAAACGAATCCGCGACAAGTCCGCAATGCACTGAAATTTCTTAACAGGCGGCGGTAGAATTTCGAGCTGCATCAGGCCGCTCGTGGAGCTCGAGCGGAGTATTTGCTCAACGAGTGGAAGAATTGCACATTCATCGGGGCCCAAGCGACGTTGCGCGAGGAGAAGCATCCCGGCCCACTCCCGTCCACACCAGTCGCTATTATAGTACTCCGGTCCGCAAATCGCGATCATGGCGATGCTTTCGCAGAGCGCGCGCGACATCTTCGCTTCCCAGCTTGTTCCAGTTGGGATATCCGCGTCACTGAATACCGAGGCAGGGAGGCCGTATGTCGGTGCCTCCTCCTCGATTGCCTGTTTCAACTTGGCTACCAGCTTTTTAACTTTAGGGCCGCTGCGGCTTGGCCAACTGATAAAGCAGGAGTGCCGAAACCCGGCCTTCTCGATCCAGATCTTAAGGGCCAATTGGTCAATCGGATACATCCTGTCTGGGTGCGCTACATCGAGTGGTGGAGTGCTTCCCGGAGCCGCAGGGCCTGCTCGATTTTCAAGCGGAGCAAGCGGCGTGAATCGAGTTGGGAGGACGCACGGTCGATGATGTCAAAAGCGCCTTGGTCGAGGGCGTCCTCGGCATCGCGGGCCGTCAGATAAGCGGAAATCAAGATGACTGGAACTTCCGGATCCTTCGCTTTCGCCGCCCGGAGCACATCCAAACCGTCCCTATCGCCTCCCTTGGTGTGCAGGGCCAGATCCGTGACGACGAGATCAAGTTGTTCCCCTTCGATCACCTGCAGGGCGTCATCGCGGCCACAGGACTTGAGGATGCGCCGGTCGGTCCCTCCGGCGACAGATTCCATTTGTTGGAGCTTTTCCTTCTCATCATCGACCAGCAGCAGCGTCTGCATCTAAAGATTCTCCCACACTTGCGAGGGCCGGGAGGTACATGATTATGCTCGTGCCGTTCGGGACAGCCCGAATTTCGAGACGACCGCCGTGCCCGGCAACCACTTTCTTGACGATAGGCAACCCCAGACCACGGTCGGAATCTCCTTGAGTACTATCATATCCCTTCAGCGTACTATAGTACCCTTTTGAAATCTTCTCAGCCAAGCCGCCGGGCATTCCTCCCGCGTCATCGATGATTTCCAGTCGGGCGAAAACCCGACCCTCTTGCGTTACCTTTTGCAAGGTCACACGCAAATTGACGCTCCGGTCCCGCTTGTCGGCGGCCTGTTTTGCATTTATAACGACATTGCGAACCGCTTCCTTTAAACGAACCTCCGACCCGCTAACGAAGACCTCCTGCCATTCACATTCATATTTTATCGGCAAACCTTCGACAAGTACGGCTTTGGTGAGCGTCTGGAGGTTTACTTTTTGAAACCTTCCCAGAGGTCGGGCGTAGTGGGACACGCATTTCATTGCTTCCAGGGCTCGCTCGTGGGAATCGCGAATCGTATCCAGACAGCGCTGCTGTTCTTGCGAAAGTGACGGAATTTGCTCGCGGAGGGTAGACGCGCTTCCCCGCGCCAGATCCACCTGCGAAGTGACGCTGTGCACGGTCTCCCGTACAAATTGGTCCCACTCGTCCTGGCGGTGGCGATCACTCAGCTTGCCGCGTAACCTTTCATTCTTAAGGCAAATGAAGCCAGTTCACCGAACGCTTCCAGATTCTTGAGGTCTACGTTCCGGACCGGTCTTGCTTTTCGCTGGTACGCGCGATCCGCGATTAGGAATCCAACTACCTTTTCATCCGTCTCGCGAAGAGGAACCACCGCGAACTCCTCGCTGGAATCGTCTGGCGTGACAACTTCGGACAGAAGTGCGCGCGCCGGGTGCGGCTTGTTCCGCTCGACGACTTCCGGACCGGCCCGCGCAAGGCCATTCGGTGTCCCAGCAGATCCGAACTGGAGACCTACCTTCCGGGTGCGCGCGTCGAAGCGCTTCATAGGATGGCCCGCCGCGATCTCCCGCTCATGCTGCTCCGCGCGGTCCAGCAGTTCCTGCAGAAAGTTACGCCCGGCAAGTTTCTCCTCGAACTGTTCCAAGTTCTTCCAGTCGTCCTCGGCCTCAACTCCATCTGCCGGTCCGACAGCTAGAATACCGGCGACCACTTCCTCGTCGAGGCTGAATAACATGGCGCGAGTGAAGGCCAGTCCCTGCTTTGCCGTAATCCCGGTCAAAACCAAACGAAGCGTCGTGTTGAGGTCGAAAGTGTTGCGTTGGATCCGTCCTGTGACTGCGCCAATCGCCCGCAGTGGCGCCTCCAGCATTTGGAACGACTCCAGGCTGCGAATGGCGATAACACCCTGCATGGCCAGAGTTTCGATCCAGTCCTGGTGGTCTTGGTTGAAGAACCTTTCTTTCGTATGCTCCAGGTTAATAACGCCCAAGACCTCATCCCGGTCCAAAAGAGGAACCGCCAACTCGGATCTGGTATCCGCCTTGATCTCAACATAGTCCTTGTTTTCTTGGACGTCCGGCACGCGAATCGGCCGGCGGCCGTAAGCCGCCTGTCCCAGAATGCCTTCGCCGAGCTTCTGAGGTCCGACCTCGACGCCGGCGAATCCATGCGTGTACATGGGTTTCAGCAACAGATCATCCGGTTGCAGAAGGTAGAGGACGCCGTCTGACGCTCCTGTAATTCTGATGGAATGCTCAAGAATGAGGGTCAGGACCTCGTCCCGTTTGGGGTTTTGGAGACTCTCGGTAATGAGGTCGTCAACCTCGTGGAGTGCACGCGCTTCACGAATAGACCCCGCGAGCACGCGATTTGCTCGGTCATGCAGGCGCGCGGTCCCGATCGCGATAGCCGCCGATGCGCCGAGCGAATTAATGGCCTGTCGGGTGTCGTATGAGAACTCGTGCTTCTTGCAATAATTGACGAACATAACGCCGACAATTTCGCTAGCCCTGTTCGCCCGGAGCACAACAGCAGCGCAAGATTGGATTCCCTCACGCGCCACGAATCCGTTCGGGACCGGGCCGGCCCAAGCTTTAGCAATGTCCTGAAAAAACTGTGTCTCACCCCAATCCCTCAGGAGCCGGTATGGCGCGGTGTTGCGGTCAGGGTTCTTGGAGACCCGGGTTGATACGCCTCGATCCACGACTTCAGGAAAGGAATCCTCCGACTGATCGTAGCAATAAAGCACCACGCTATTGGCGCCAAACATCCACCTCAGCTTTTGCACCAGATCACTCAAGACGACGGTAAGGTCGGGATGTTCGACGAGGGATTGAACTACGGGGTGCTGTCCCGCCACCAGCCAGCCCCATTTAGCACTCTCCGCTATCTCATCCAGAAACTGGCGGTTGATAATGGCCCCTTCCACCAATTCGACGACGCTCTTCACAACCGCGACTTCGGTCTGACTAAGCCGGTGAGGCTCCTTGAAGAAGTGGAGGTAAAGGACCCCCTCACGGCGGTCCGTGAGCCTCAACGGGAAAGCCGCCATGGCTCGCACGCCGATGTCGTAAAGCTCTGGATGTCCTCTGCGCAGTTCCTCCGGCGAATCGAGAACCACGACTTCGCCGGTGTCCCGCGCCGCCGCCCCAATGCCTGCGCGGTGCGGTGGGAACCGGCTGACAAAATCGAGCCCGGTCGCAAGCCCCGCGGACGCCTCACCTGTCACCTCCAGGTCGGAATAGATGTGGATGGTGGCAGAGTGCGCTCCGACAATCTCCATCGCCCGCTGGGCTACCCCTGCGAGAAACTCGTTGGGCAGGATCGTCGAAACTGCCCCCCCCATTGTCTTTGCCAAGCCGACGACGTATGGGAAGAGTGATCTGATGTGTTTCTCTCGATCAATCGAACAGCCGGTTTCCAAGACCCCCACGACCTTGTCTTGGTCCAACAAGGGCGCAAATATTCGCGCAAGCTTCGAGTGGCCGTACAACTCGTAAGTTTCCTCATCAAATCTCCGGTCGTACCCAGCGACGTATTCCGCCGCGGCTGCCCCTATCGCTTCTGCGTTTCTTACAATATCGGGAAGCATATCCTTGTCATCCAACGGGTAATTCGTCCTTTCGCTCCAACCGGGCTCCACGTTTCGCACCCGAATCATTCGGATAGTCTTTTGGAACGAATCCACCGCCGAGACCGCTGCAAAATCGAGTCCCAGATCGTCGGTGAGGTGCCGGAGCAGCCAATCGATCAAGGCGTCATTGGCAGACGCACTGAATGGTGCGCGCGCGATTTCCTGAAACAGTGTGACAGCCTTTGCGCGCGCGATTCCCATACCGGCGATTTCGGCCAACGAGGAGAGAAAATCTTCCGTTTCCGATGGGAATCGTGCTGTGCGGATGCCCAAGGCGAAGAGCACTCCCCGGAAGGTGTTGAATGTACGGAGGGGAATGGCGATCAGTTCCTGATCACCAATCCGCACATGCTTTGGTTGGTTGCTGCCGGACCACTCGTCCACAAGATTCTTGACAGCGTCCCGGATCGGGGCGTAGAGCGCCCCGGCCGCTGGCGCGGCGGAATCAAACTCCACCGAATCCGGGTTCTTCAACCAAAATCCAGCCTCCGAAACCAGGGGTGCAGTCCGTGCTGTCGTTACCGTTAGGTCAAGGATTGCTTTAACGGCAAGCAGATCTCCGGTCTGGCGGTGGAAGGCGAGGAGTTTGGTGATTTGAGTATTCTGTCTGACGAGCCGCCTGTTTTGAACACTCTGGAGTCGGGTTAGCACGACCGAAAGGACCGAAACAGAAACCAAAAACCCTCCTCGCATTATCCCGATGATCAGCAGATCCCAGCCATTTCCTGCGGAATAGAATTGATAAAGCATCGCGGCAAAGGCTGTGTACACACTGAGAAATACGAAGGGAATGTACCGGAGCGGCAGGAATTCCGCGCTCGTAAGGATAGGGAGGTAATAGAACAGGGAGAAATCCGACGTAGGCAGTCCGGTCAGTCGGCAAACCATTGAAATCAGACACACTTCGATAATGGTCGAGGCCGCATGAACCTATTCCTTCGACTGGATGGCTCAAACGGCCTACGGGTGACTCGACCAATCAGAATCGCTTCGGTTGCCAGAATGAGGATGACTGGCGGGATAAGTAGATCAACCGTTAATGGGGCGGCGGCCCAATGGCTGAATGGGAGCGCAAATCGTGCTGCCAAAGCTAAAATAGCCAGCGCCCGGAGGATTAGTAGATAGGGAACATCGCCAATATATCCGGGGTTCCGGTTGGCTGAAATATGAAGGACGTAACTGATCCAGCGATCTCGAAATCGATCTATAACACGCATCTGTTGGATAAGTAGTCTCTTACATCCTGGATTCAAAGTCAATTCTTTAGGAGCAGGAGGAGCAGGAGATCCTAATCGCTAGCGGCCCAGGATCGGGCTCATGGCTTCTCCGGCCAGGCGTGCTTGGGATATCGCCGCGCCAGTTCCTTGCGCACCTGCGGGTACAAACGCTGCCAGAATCCGGCCAGGTCGCTGGTCATCTGCACCGGCCTTTGATTGGGCGCGAGCAGCCGCACCACCAGCGGCACGGCGCCGCGCGCTACCGCCGGAGTTTCGCGCATGCCGAAG
>OMOG01000027.1 GCA_900290305.1 Candidatus Sulfopaludibacter sp. SbA4 | reverse complement strand
AGCGGTCGGGCGTCAGCCTTCCAAGCTGATTTACACGGGTTCGATTCCCGTACCCCGCTCCAGCTTCTTCTCTTGTGACCGAGTACCCCATTCTCAACGCCCTGATCTTTGCGGGTCTGGGCATCCTTGTTTTTGTTGCCGCCGCGGTGATCGTTTCCAAGCTCGCTCCGTTCGATCTCTGGAAGGAGATCGTGCACGAGCACAACGTGGCCGCCGCCATTCTGGCCGGCGCGGTCGCGCTAGGCATCTGCTGGATCATCGCCGCCACGATGCATTAAGTCACGGCGGGTGGCACAGGCATTCCTGCCTGTGTTGCTTGGTTCGGAAGGCGGCGTCACACACACAGGCAAGAATGCCTGTGCCACCGTCAGCGCCTCGGGCAGTTCACCGAGGCTTTCGATCCTCAAGTGCGCGCGGGCAATTTCCGGACGACGCGCGTGCAGGTAACCCCACGGTCCTCTTCGAATAAACACCGCGATCATGCCCGCTTCCAGCGCCGGAAGAATGTCGTTGTCGAGCCGGTCGCCCACGTAGGCGATTTCGCCCGGTGCGGCCTGCGCCTCCTCGGCGAGTTTCTGGAAGAAGAGCGGCGATGGCTTCTCCACTTTCCAGCGCGCGGACGAGGCCACGAAATCGACCGGCAAACCCTCGAGTGCCGGCTCGATGCCTTCCGGCTGATTCCCGGCGACCCCGATCCGCAGGCCCTGCCGGTCGAGCGCATGCAGGCACAGGGCGGCATCCGGATAGAGGTCGCAAGCTTCGAACACATCCGGAAACCCGATCCGCGCCGGATCGAATCCCGGGCGCAGGATCTCGAAGACGCGGCGGTGGTGTTCGCCGCGCTCGATGACCGCGCCGAGCACGGCGAAGAGCACGTGCGCGGGCACCCCCAGCCGATCGGCCCACCGGCGCCACAGCCGGCTTTCATCCACCAGCGTTTCACCCACATCGAACACCACGGTAGTGATCATTTGCCGCCTTTGTGCCACTATAGATCTTATGTTGTTCGAGTCCGACAAAGTGATGTTTGAGATCTATCGCGAGACCGAGTACACCGGCAAATACCGGGTCGTCTACTTTACCGAACTGCAAGACCATAACAAGGAAACCGAAATCAACCACGCGCTGGCCGGCGAACATTTCTTCGACGGATTCATCAAGAACTTCGGCAAGGACGAAGCCAAGGAGATCATCCGATCCCTCCTCGACCGCCTGAACAACGGCGAACGCCTGGATCCGCACGAAGTCGAGCGCGCGCTCGGCGAGCACATGGCCTGACCCCGTTGCGCATCACCCGTTTTCCCAGCATTACCGAACCCCAGTTCTTCGGCTGCGTCTCCGCATTCGTGGACTCGCTGGCCGGCGAGTTGAATTCCGCATCCATCGCGCTGCGCCGCCTGGAAGGGCAATCGAAGGGATCGGCGTTCGCTTACGAAATGACGCTCGATACGCACCGCTACGGAGCGCTGATCGTCCTCGACCGCTGGTCCACGCTGGTCCGCGCTTTCGGACCGCACCTGGAGATTTCGCGACGCCCGTCGATCGTCGAAAGAGCGCCCGAGCGGGTCGCGGCGGCGGAAGACTTTCTGGGCCGGGCCAACCGGCTTATCGACGCCGCGGACCGGTACAGCGGCGAGATGGTGGAGGCGTGTATCGCGGCCTTCCAATCGCTCAACACCACGTTTGCCGAGGAGCGCGCCGAAGCGGAGCAGTCCGGGAAGCTCGGCCCCATGCTGCCCGGCGAATACCGGGAAGCGCGGCGCATCTTCCTGGAGGATCTGGCGGCGAGGTAGGAGGAACAACACAGGCAGGAATGCCTGTGCCACGCTACTTGGACAGCTCCTTGAGCTTGGCGTCGAACATCACGTACGGCTGGGCCCCGACCACCAGCTCGCCGTCAACGCCATCCGGAGTGCTCTTGCCGATCACGAACGTGGGCGTGGCGTTGGCCCCGATCTTCATGGCCTCCAGCACATCCGTCTGCACGGCGTTCTTGTACTTCTCGCTCTCGACGCACGTGCGCATGACAGCCGTATCCATCTTCAGATCGCCGGCGAAGCCCAGGATGTTCTCCAGATCGAGCTTGTCGGGATTCGAGCCCATGACGTCGCGCAATTTCCAGAACTGGCCCTGGTCGGCGGCGCAGCGTGCCGCTTCGGCCGCGCGCATGGCGTTGGCATGGAAATCGAGCGGCATGTCGCGGCTGTAAAAGCGCACCTTGCCGGTATCGATGTAGTTCTTCTTCAGGTCGGGGAAGGAGGCGACGTGGAACCGCTGGCAGAACGGGCACTGGTAGTCGGTGAACTCCACGACGGTGAGCGGCGCGTCCTTCGAGCCGAGCATGGCAAAGCCCTCCAGGTTCAGCTTGGCGCGCGTGATTTCCTCCTTCTGCTCCTTGGCGCCCTGCTTCTCCAGCAACTGCCGGATCAGGCGCAGCTCGTTCAGGATCTGGTCGGCTTGCTGGCGCGTGATGCCCGGTTCTTGCGCAGGCGCCACCTGCGCGCCGAGCGGCAGCGGCGCCATCAGCACGAGTGCCAGGGGGAGCGCCGCGAATATCGCAAAGCGGAAATGGCTCGTCATCTTAGTTCCTCTCCAGGATCAGCATGTACTGGCTGCCCGGGACGTGTTCCCGTTCCGAGACCAGGCGGAAGTGGTTCGCCTCGATCTCTTTAATGACATCCGGCTTGTTCAGGCGGATGTGGGTCAGGGCTCTGCCGTTGGGCATCGCATCCTGCGACTTGTAATACTCCACGATCACCAGTTTGCCACCGGGCTTGAGCGCTTTGTGAATGCCCGCCAGCATCTTTTCCGGGTAGTCGAAGTGGTGATAGACGTCGAGGACCAGCACCTGGTCCACCTGGCCTTCCGGCAGATTGGGATCGGTCTCGGTGCCCTTCACGAAAGCGACGTTCTGCAGGTTCTGGTTCTCCGCGCGCTGCTTCGCGGAGGCCAGGAAATCGTCGAAGATGTCTTCGCCGATCACGTGGCCCTGGCGTCCCACGGCGCGGCTCAGGAACGGCAGCATGTAGCCGATGCCGGTTCCCACGTCGGCCACCGTCATGCCGCGCCCGAGCCCCATGGCCTGCACCAACTCGAGCGGCTTCTGCTTTTCGTCGCGAGCGGGGTCGGCCAGACCCTTGGCCACCGACTTGCGGCCGTCCTCGGTCTGGTAGGTCGAGTTGGCCTGCTTCGCGACCTGCGCGGAAAGCACGCCCGCGCACGCCAGGGCAATTACGGCAAATCGTTTCATAATGCAGTCTCCATCGGAAGGGCCAGCGGCTCCTCCCGCATAAAGTCGAGCTGCGACATCTCGTCCACGGCCTCGCGGATGGACTGCTCCGATGTCTCCTCGACGGTGATCACGAACGGCAGGTCGTGCTTGGTGTCGCAGGGCTCCTGCAAGACCGCCTCCAGGCTGATGTGCTTGCTGGCCAGGATGCCGGCGAGCTTGGCGATGATGCCCGGCCGGTCGTCCACGCGGAAGCGCAGGTAGTAGGCGCGCCTCTGCAGCAGGATGGAGACGGGCTTGTTCTCTCCCAGCCGCTCATGCGCGAATGGCGAGACGCGCTCGGGGCTGCCGCTGCGGATCTCGCGCGCCACGCGCATGAGGTCGCTGACCACCGCCACGCCCGTGGGCCGCGCGCCGGCGCCCCATCCATAATAAAAGGTGTCTTCGCCGTACTTTCCCTTCACCCACACGGCGTTGTACGCGCCCTGCACTCCCGCCAGGATGGTGCTCGAAGGGATGAGCGCGGGCCGCACGAAGAGGATCAGCCCGTTGGGCGTGATGCGCGCTCCGCAAATCAGGCGGATGGTGTGCTTCAGCCGGCTGGCGTATTGGAAATCGAGGGGCGAGATGCGGCGGATGCCCTGCATGAAGATATCGGAGGGCGTGATCTTCTCGCCGAACGCCAGGGCCGCCAGCAACACCAGTTTCGAACGCGCGTCGTAGCCATCGATATCGGCGCTCGGGTCGGCCTCGGCATACCCCAGCATCTGCGCCTCCGCCAGGACGCCGGCCAGCGGCACCGAGCGCTTCTCCATCTCGGTGAGCATGTAGTTGCAGGTGCCGTTGAGGATGCCGTAGAGCGCCATGACGCGGTCGCCCGAGATGCCTTCGCGCAAGACCGCATGGATGGGGATGCCGCCGCACACGCTGGCTTCCATGGCCAGGTTGATGCCCGCGCGGATGGCGCGATCCCAGATCTCGGGACCGCACTCGGCCATCAGCTCCTTGTTGGCGGTGACCACGGACTTGCGATTTTCGATGGCGGCATTGACGATGTCCGCCGCCACGGTGGCGCCACCGACGAGTTCGGCGACGATCTGTACGTCGGGGTGCGCGACCACTTCGCGCCAGTCAGTGGTCTTGAGGACTGGCTCGAGCCCGGCGGGAAGTTGCTTGGAGTGCACGGAGCGGCTGCACACCGCGACCACGTTGAGGCGGTATCCGAGCTTGAGGGCGATCTGGTGGCTGTTTTCCGCGAGGATCGACAGCGTCCCCGTGCCCACGTTGCCCAGCCCCACGATCCCGACGTTCACTTCCTCCATATGAGTCTCATGATAACAGGGGCCGGGGTTGAGGGCCGGGGGCCGGGGTTGGGGTGACGAAGGTGACGATGAATCAGGGTATGTCGATTTATTATTGGTGCTGTTCTAACCTCCTCTGTTTCTGTGGGTTGCGGAGACGGCTCGGAATTTTGTGACGATGATTTGTCATTTTGTGGAAAATCATCGTCACAAGGTCCGGTGCGGGGATCGACAATGTGGGCGCCTGCGTGTAAGCGAGTGCGGAGCCGCGAGTTTCGATTGAGCGATTTCATTGCGTTACGATCCCGTTTTGAAAAGACGTCGACCCGGATTCCGGCAAGATCAGTCGGTTTTCAGGGGGGTGGCCGTTGAATCCGCTGGAGTTACGCAAATTCTTCCGACCGATCCTTCCGGATTTCGGGGCGATTGGCAGGCGGAAGCGCTGGCGGAAGCGCCACCGGGTAGTGTCCTAAAGGTCGGCTGGCTGTTTCCCCGCGGCTGGGAAATACGAAGTGATAACCCGCCCCCAGCCGAGATTGCAGCGGGATTACTGCACCTACCCGCGAACCACCGGCCCCCAATCGGTCGCCCCAAACCGGCCTCCGACCCCCACCAGATGTGGAAATTTGAAGATTCCTGCAAAAAACAATTTGCAATCGGAATGTTTTCTGATATTCTATTATCGCTCTGGCACTCAAGTAACCGCGCGAGGGAACATGGAAACAGCCGCACAAGGCCTTTTGACTCGCGACGAAATGGAGAGCAGGCGCCTGATGGCCGCTCAGGACCTGCAAAGGGGACTTTCGCAGTCCCAGGTTTCCCGGAAGTTCGGGGTAAGCCGCACGACCGCCTCCCGCTGGCATCGTGCGCTGAATGGAAGAGGAGTGGAGTCTCTCCGCAAGCGGCGTGCGCCGGGCCGGCCCTGCCGTCTCACCGCGCAGCAACTGGCGGAGGTGGCCGCACTCTATCAAATGGGACCTCGGGCCGCCGGGTTCGATGCCGACCGCTGGACCACCATGCGCTTCGCCGAGGCGATTCTTGCCCGGTTCGGCGTGCGGTACGATCCCGATCACGCCGGCCGGATCATGCACCGGCTGGGTCTGCGGGAGCGTCGGCGCGTGCACCGGATTCCGGAAGTCATCTACGCGCCGCAGTATCGGGAACCGACCGTCGGCGTGGCGTAAACCCGGACCCCAGAGCCACGCAGGCGGGGTACCCTCTGGGTCCGCCTGCGCCACCACAACGACTGCTGTGTTCGCGAGGGTGGGGCAAGCGTTTTCGCCTGCCAACTAACTCCTCTTACCGTGTCGCCGGGGGCGCGGGCATCGTCTCTTTGACGAACCGCGGCACCATCTGGTCGCGATTGGCCACGTGCCACACCGCGGCCGCGATCACCGTCGAGGCGTTCATCACGTCCTCGGGCACGATGCGCTCGTAGGTATCCAGGTTGGTGTGCCACGTGGTGCTCTGGTATTCGATGGGGTCCTGCTGCAGCCCGATCCCGGCGAGGCCCGCATTGCTGAAGGACGTGCTGTCGGTGCCGCCCACGTTGCGGCTGTTAGAGGGCATGGCCCCGGCCACACCCAGGTCCGCGAAGGGCTCCAGGGCGTTGCGCAGCATGGCCGCGGCTTCCGGAGGGCCAAACACACTGGCGCCGCGCACCCGCCCGGTCCCGGAATCGATGTTGAAATAGCAATCCAGCGTGGCGAATTCCGGCTTGGGATTCTCGAAGCTTCCGAAGTGCTGCTTCACGTAGGCCAGCGAGCCCAGCAGCCCCTCCTCTTCGCCCGACCACAAGCCCACGCGAATGGTGCGGCGTGGCTTCAGCCCCAACGCCTGGATGATGCGCGCCGCTTCCATCATCATGGACGATCCGATGGCGTTGTCCGTCGCGCCGGTGGCCGCGTGCCACGAATCCAGGTGGCCGCCCAGCATCACGATCTCGCCGGCCTTGTCGGTGCCGGGGATCTCCGCGACCACGTTGTACGAGGTTTTGCCTTCCGGGTAATCGCGATTCACGATGTTGAACTCCAGCTTGACGTCCTCGCCATCGGCCAGCAGGCGCTCGATGCGGCCGTAGTCCTCGTTGCGCATCACCACCGTCGGGACGACTTTGGCGGGATCGTAAGTGCGGTTCTGGAACGCCCGAACAAGGCCGTGCTCCATGGCGGCGTCGTTGATGCGCACCAGCGCGCCGTTGGCCAGCAGCCACGCATCCACCATCTCGGTGACCTGCGCGGCGGTGAGCCGGCTGGGGTCGGGCGCGGGCGGCGTGCCGCGCCCGCCGAATGCGCCGCGCCCCGCGTTCGGATTGTTGGGATCGAATTGCGCCTTCACCTGATCGTCGGGCCGGCGCTTCGCGGGCGGATTGAAATTGACCGGGATGACCGCGGCCTTGCCCAGCAGCACCATCTTGCCGCGGATCTTGTCGCGATTGGCCTCCAGCCACTGGGTCAGTTCTTCCTTGGTGGGAGGCAGCCGTTGCGCGGCCCCCCGGCCCGCTCCGCCCCGGCCTGCGGCCGCATCGGTGGCCGCCGGCGGCAAAGGTCCTTGCGGCGGCGCCAATTCGATGGCCGAACCCGCCACGGCGCCCTTGGTCGATGGCGTCCATCCCAGCACTTCGAACTTGAGATTCTCGCGAACCGGCGCCACCATGAAGCCGTAGGCGCTTTCGTTGAGCCATCCCGGATGGCCGAAGTCCCACGCCTCGAGGTGCGCATTCTGGAAGCCCCACCGGGTCAGTTCGGCGACTGCCCAGCGCGCGGCATTCTCGAAATTGGGCGAGCCGGTGAGGCGCGGGCCGTAGCGGTCCGTGAGCATGTGAAGGGTGTGCATCACCTGCGAGTGTTCCGCTTCTTCCTTGCGGATTCTGGCATTGGTGCTTTGGTCCACGCTCTGGGCGAAGATCAGGCAGGACAGGGCAAGGGCGGCGAGCAGCTTTTTCATTCGAACAGGATAACTTACCGCGCCGATTCGCGGGGCGGGAACAGCGTCTCGTTTAGCCAGAATCGGGCCCGTTGTGCTGGTTCAGTCGAAGTTCTGAAGCCGGTGTTGTAACCTTCGACGGGTTGCGATCATCTATTCAAGTGCAGGCCAGATAAACAGAATCCGAGTGGCGCGCGGCTTCGTCCACCGCCCCGATTCACGTGGCCAACTTTACTAAAAGGAAAACCGACTCACCATGAAGAAAGTACTCGCTATTAGTGCGCTGGCTCTGTCCAGCCTGACCATCCTGAGCGCCAAGACATACGAAATCATCCTTACTGCCCCCACCAAGGCCGGTAGCGTTCAACTGAAACCGGGCCAATACAAGCTGAAGGTCGATGGCGCCAACGCCACGTTTACGGATGAGAATTCGTCCAAGTCCTTCACCACCCCTGTCAAGGTCGAAAACGGCGACAAGAAGTTCGACGACACGAAGGTGCAGTCCACCAAGGACGGCGATGTCGAGCGCCTCGAAGAGATCGATCTGGGCGGCTCCAAGACCAAACTGGGCTTCTAATTCCCCCGGGGGCAGGCCGGACCGTTTAAACCCCCTCCTGGTCCGCCTGCCCCACTTTCTCCTCCTGCTATTAATTCCGGCAAATCGGACCGTTTATGCCTTTTTTTCCTTCAAGTGATGTAACCCCCTACACTCCTGAGCCGCCTCTACAGGTGAAATTCAACAGAGAGAATTCGAGCGGCGTCCGACTGCTGCCACTGCTCGATTCGTGTTTGCCACAGCACGAAGCAAACAGGAGATTTCCACGATGAAAAAACTTCTGGTCATTGGGGTGTTGGCACTTTCCAGCCTGTCCATGACCGCACGTGGCGGCCAGCATCATCTGTTGGGCGCCAAGACCTACGAAATCACGATTGCCGCCCCTACCAAGGCAGGCAGCGTTCAACTCAAGGCGGGGCAGTACAAGGTAAAGGTCGAAGGCTCCAACGCGACTTTCACCGATATGAATTCCTCCCAGTCGTTGACGACCCCCGTCAAGGTCGAAACCGGCGACAAGAAGTTCGACGACACGACGGTCCAGATCACGAAAGACGGCGACACCAATCGCCTCGAAGAGATCGATTTGGGCGGGTCCAAGACCAAGTTGGAATTCTGAGGTAGCACCCAGAGCTGTTCATCTCTTCCGCCGGTGAGGCTTCGTCGTTTCCTCCACCAGCGAGAACTGCAGCTTGCGCTCATTGGCATCCACGCGGTCGAGGATCACACGCACGCGGTCGCCGATCGAGAATTCGCGCCGCGTGCGCTTGCCCACCACCTTGCGGACGTTCTCCTGATAGGTGTACTGGTCGCCGGGCAGCGTGTCGATGGGCACCAGTCCCTCGATGAAAAGTTCGGCCAGTTCCACGAAGAGCCCGTACTTGGTGGTGCTGATGATCAGTGCGTCGAAGTCCTGGCCCACGCGCTCGGCCATGAACTTCACCTTCTTCCACTCGACGAGTTCGCGCTCGGCATCGGCGGCGCGCCGCTCGGATTGCGAGCAGTCGTCGGCAATGCGGGACAAGTCCGCCACGGCCGACCCGCGCAGCAGCCGGTGCACCACCAGGTCCGGGTATCGCCGTATGGGCGATGTGAAGTGCGTGTACGACTCCGCCGCCAGCGCGAAGTGGCCCTCGTTCTCCGTGCTGTAGCGAGCCTGCTTCAGCGACCGCAGCATCAGGTAGCTGAGGATGCGCTCCTCGGGCTTGCCTTCGATCTTCGCCACCAGCTTCTGGTAGTGCCGCGAGGAGAGGTTCAGCCCCGAATCGGCAATCACGATCTCGCGCCGCTTCTTGGTGCCGTCGCGGTGCTTGTCGGTGTAGCCGAATTTCTTCACAGGGATCGCGCCCACCCCCAGCGAGTAGCCGAAATGCGCGGCGACCTCCTCGAACTCCATCACCCGCTTCGGGTCGGGTTTCTCGTGGATGCGGTAAATGGATTCCTCCACCGTGTGCTCCAGGTGCGACGCCACCGCCTCGTTGGCGGCCAGCATGAACTCCTCGATCAGCCGGTGCGCGATGTTGCGCGGCGCCCGCGTCACCCCAGTCATCTCGCCGAACTGGTCGAATTCGATCAGCGGCTCCGGCAGGTCGAAATCGATCGAGCCGCGGCGCACGCGCTTCTTGTTCAACACCAGCGCCAGTTCCTGCATCAACTCGAACCGCTCCACCAGCGGGCGGTAACGGTCGCGCAGCCCCGCATCGCCCTCCAGCAGCAGATGCACGTTGGTGTAGGTCATGCGCTCGGCGCTGCGGATCACCCCGGCCGTGAATTCCTGCGCCACCACCTGCCCCTGATGGTCGATCTCCAACAGCGCCGAGAGCACCAGCCGGTCGGCGTGCGGCACCAGCGAGCAGATGTCGGTCGAAAGCTCGTAGGGCAGCATGGGGACGGCGCGGTCGGGGAAGTAGACGCTGGTGCCGCGCAGCCGCGCCTCGGAGTCGATGGCGGTTCCCGGCCGCACGTAGTGGCTCACGTCCGCGATGTGGACTTCGAGCGCGTAGTTGCCGCCCGGCAGCCGGTCCACCCATACCGCGTCGTCGAAGTCGCGGGCGGTCTCGCCATCGATGGTCACAATGTCCAGGGCCCGGAAGTCGCGGCGGCCCTCGAGGTCGCGCCCGGTGATGACGTTGGCGATGGACTGCGCCTGCTCCAGCACTTCGGGCGGGAACTGGTGCGGCAGGTGGTGCTTGCGGATCACGATCTCCACGTCCACACCGAAATCGCCGGCGTGGCCGAGAATCTCGATCACGCGCCCCACCGGGTTCTCGCCTTTCTCGGGAAACTCCAGCAGTTCGACGTTCACCACCATCCCGGCCAGCTCTTCCACCGACGAGACCTTGGGCGGCGCGACCCCGATCCGGTCCACCTGCTGCGCCGGCGGCGGAAACTCCATGCCTTCTGGGATTTCGATCCACTGCTGGATGCGGTCGTCGTGAGGCACGACGTATTGCCCGCGGCGCCCGATGCGGAACTCGCCGACCACCGTGGGATGGGCACGTTTCAGCACCTTGACGATCTCGCCATCGGCGCGGCCGCCGGCCTCGATGCGCGCAATCCGGACTACGATGCGGTCGCCGTGCATGGCCTTCTCCGCGGATTCGGGCGGGATGAAGACATCGCCGGCGATGCCCTCGATCGGCCGTTCGGCGATCAGGAAGCCGTAGCCGTCGCGGTGCATCTGCAGCCGTCCGACGGCGAATTCGCGGCTGCGCGCGGTAACCGCGTAGTGGCCGGGTCGTACCTCGATGAGGTCGCCGCGCGCGGTGAGGCGGGCGAGGGCGGTTTCGAGATCGGCGCGGGCTTCGCCCCTGGCGCCCAGCTCGCGGACCAGTTGCTTGAAATTGGCGCGGGCGTGGGGCAGAGTGGTGATGTGGTCGAGTATGGCCGCGTCCGTCATATCTGTAGTCTAATCGCTCAATAGCTTGGCGATTTGCTCGGGAGCCGGGAGATCGTTACGGAGTTCGTCCGGAACCGACGTAACGCTCCTGTACGTTGCGACGCCGATCGGCTTTGACGATTCCTTAAGCGCATACTCGACTATCGTCCGGTCCTTCGACTTGCAGACTAGACTGCTTCGTACGCTCAAAGTAGAACCGTCGCTCAGCAAAGTCCTTGAACCCCTCCCGGATGACCAAATTCTTGGTCCAGCTAATTTCTCGCACCAATGGTGCGAGTTCTTCGTCCTTGGCGCAGGCTTCGTAGAACTGCTTGATTCGTCATAAGCTAGCAGCGGAGAACCCGCCGACGCCAGGAAACTCGGCACGAGTTCGAGCTTGTGATCAGGGGCCATTTCGCGTCAGAATGAAGGTATGGCGAAGCAAATCAACAAGTCCGTCGACCGGAAGAACGGCCACTCTGCGAAGCCTCCGGTTACACTGCTGGGCAAGGAACTCCGGAAGCTTCGTGAAGAGTATATCGCCTCTGGCGGCAAGCTGCTGAACCGGCGAGAGTTGGAGCGGGAAGTGGCGGAACGCCGGGGATTGCGTTAGTGGATGGCCAGCCGAGAGAGGATCAGGTTTCGGCAATACGATGTGACCGCCCATGCGGCAGAGGAGATGGCAGAGGATACATCGTTGACGTCGAGTATGCCGTGTTGACGGGTCGAATTGCGCAAATTCAGAGGGAAGACCCCAGAGGCAACAAGTACGCGACCGAGGGAACGGCCATGGATGGCGCGACCCTGGTAGGAGGAGTGGGGGCTTTTCCAGTAGCAACCGGTACTTGGTCTTCACGGTTTACAGGATCGTGTGACCTTAGGAATCAGACTTATGTATGGATATCGCTGTGAATTCTGCAACGGCACGGTGAGGCCGCGGCTTGTCGAGCGGGAGTCGTTCAAACACAAGAACGGGTTCATTATCTTGGAAGATGGGGCAATCGGAGCCTGCGATCGGTGCGGAAACAGATACTACAGCGCCGATGTTCTTCACGCGGTTCACGAAATCGGCACGGGGCAGCGGAAGTCGGAAAGGACCGAGGCAGTTCCCGTGGCTCATCTGAAGCCGGCCTAAACCAAGGAGCGTTGCAGGTCGCGGCCTAGACCGGGCTAGGCCGGAATGCCAGATCGTTAGGTTACCGGATGAGGCCTCAGATACTTTGGCCGGTCTCGCAGGATCGGCCCTGCCCGGCGAGACTCACGCATGTGATTGGACGATGACAACGACGCACTCCTGGAACCCCTTCCCACCGCTCTTTTGGGGAAAGACGGCGTTTCCCTTATCGTCAACGCGCACGTGGCCGGCGAACCGGGCGGGGCGGGAGAGGCAAAGAGGGCGGAAATTTATACGTTTGACGTCATTAATCTACAATGGTATATAAGACTGGATGATAAGGAGTTACCGCGACAGGGATACGGAGCGTCTCGCGGCTGGCGAAAAGGTCCGCCAGTGGGAGCCGTTCCGGCGCCAGGCCGAGAAGCGTTTACGCATTCTCGACTCCGCTACGTCGCTCGGCGACTTCGCCGCGCTCAACTCCAACCGTTCTGGAAGCCCTGAAGGGAGACCGCAAGGGGCAGTATTCCATACGGATCAACGACCAGTGGCGCATTTGTTTTAAGTGGCCGAAGGATGAGCCCGGCCCATCGAATGTTGAGATTGTTGACTATCACTAAAACGAAAGGGACAAGGCCATGGCACGCACACCCATTCACCCCGGCGAAATCCTCGGCGACGAGCTGGAGGAGATCGGTCTTTCGGCGAAAAGGCTGGCTGAAGTTATCGAAGTGCCGCCGAACCGCCTCTATCAGCTTCTGGCGGGAAAGCGCAGCATGACGGCGGATACGGCCCTGCGCCTCAGCCAGTATTTCGGCATGTCGGCTGACTTCTGGATGAACCTGCAGAGCGCCTATGAGCTTGATTCGGCGCGCCAGCAAAGCGGTAAGGCCATTCAGCGAATTCCTAAGCGGAGCGATGCGCTGGCGGCCCCGCACCTGTGAAGACCGCCTCTTCCGTGCTCAGCGCGGGCAGCGGCCTTGGAAAGGCCAGTCGCCTTCTCCGGGTCCATGTCCGCTCCGATCGTTTTCTGGACGGCGCCCTGAGCCTCATCTGTCGTGTATCCGACCTGTTTGATCGCAGGAACGGCCTTGATCGGGTCAGGCCGCGCCTTCACCGTGGACCTCGGCGAGCGACCGCGACCGCCTCCATGCGGTCGGTGTTCGCCGCCGACTTCGCTGCGTCGATGGTCCACTTCTTCAGCCACGCGACGCCATGCTTGATCGCGTCGGTCAGGAGGTTGCCGGCGGTCGCGCCCTTGACCATGCTCACCGTCAAGCCGTCGATCCCAGCAGACGCACCTCGGGAAGCCTTCGATGCCGCCTGCTCCATACTGGACAGGCTGGTGTTGATGCTCTTGATCGAAGCGTTCGCCTTGTTGACGTCCACCTCGACGAACGACCCGGTCGCTAACTAACTCAACCCGCTGGGCTAAATAAGCTTGCAGCGCCCTGGCGTGACAGGCACGGTTGGGCCACCGGTGGTCTTCACTGCAACAGTGGTTTTATGGTTTCGTCGGCCTTGAAGGCTATCGGAGCATAACCTCGTATGTGGAGAGTGAGACTCAGAACTGCTCGTGGGACCACGAAAACAGCCTTCCTCTGTGACTTCCCTGTCGTAACACCAGTGACGGCGGAGGTGGAAGCCGTATACAGAACCTTCATTCTCGGATCGCACCGACGCTGGCTAGCCATGACATAGAAATCGGTAGCCTTAATATCGTTCCACTCCTTGTCGGTCAAACCAGTAAACTCCAAGAGAAGGACGGCGTCCGTCGGTTCCCGTGGTTGGACTTCTGGAGGATTGCGACCGTACTGCTCGGCCCGCTGGGCTCCCACAACCTCAAAGGGTTTCGCCAACTTGGACGGAACTTGACAGAGTGCCTCTGGGGCCCCAATCAGGTTGAGGAGCGTCACGCAAATAGTGACACAGCCCAAGGTTCTGCTCTGCAACATCTCGCCCTTGCCTTCCTTCGCGTCTTTTCCCTTTGCGATTTTACCATTTCTGGTCCGGATGATCCCCCGAGGACAAGTGGCAGCAGGGGTCACACTTCCCCCGGTGACAGCGATTCCGATAGGCCCCCGGCCGGGCTCACATAGCACGTCGATCCCCCCGATCCCGGCATCCGCTCCCGCTCCAGCAGGTCCCGATCTTCCGCGATGATCAGCATGGAATTCATCCGCGCCGAATTCGTTCAACGAAATCCGCGCGCCCAACTTGAGCGCGGCCATCAGATCCATCGCGCGCCGGATCAGCAATCCCTTTCTCGGAGGCCTGCGCGGCGTCCAGGCGGTCGAGGGAGCAGTGGCCGCACCGCTGGCCGTCCTCCTCCGGCGCGTCCGGACACAAGGGCGCGTCGCATAGTTCCTTGCGGCGCATCGCCCAATGCACCAGGAACCTGTACGAGGGACGTCGGGCCAATCCCCCGGCTGAGAATCTGCGTCACGGTCCTCGGCGAAGGCGTTATCCAGAGCGCCGATGCCCGCTTTCACCGCCGCCGCCTTATGAACAATGGACGCGTCTCCCTCGTATCCCTCGGTAGAGACGAGAGGTTTTTTGTAGGGCGCCACGGCCGGAGCGATGTTGATTCGCAACTCGGGATCCGAACGGAAGGTCCAGAACCCGAGCGAAGGCGCGCCCGTGGTCGACCGCATCCTTCTGCGATGGCACCTTCAGCAGATGAACCGTCGTGGCGCCAAGCACCCGGAGAGTCACTATAATGATTTTACTTGCAACGGATGAGGGGGATGGAACGTCATCGGTTTAAAAGTGGCTTTGAAAGCGAGATCCGCGATGAAGCGTCTGACGTGGTTGCTGCTTCCGGCCGCGCTGATTGCGGCGCAGGCTCGTTATGCCCGCCTGGGCGAGTTTGAAGGCACGGTCGAAGTGCAATTGCGTGCCGCCGACCAATGGATGCCGGCGGAGCGCAACCTGCCGCTTCCCGAATCGGCGTGGCTGCGGACGGGTGCGGCTTCGCGGCTGGAAATCGAGCTGGACGAAGGCAGCGCCTGGCGGCTCGGTCCTGATTCCCAGGGCGAGATCTCGGATTATTCGCGCCTGTCGACGGGGCAGCGCGTGACGCTGCTTTCGCTCGACCACGGGCTGGCTTACTTTACCGGGCAGCCGGAGGGCAAAGACGCACTGACCCTGGCGGTGCCGGGCGCCCAGGTGACTTTGGTGCGAGGCGCCCGCGTGCGACTGGAAGTCGAGGAAAGTTGGAGCCAGATCTCCGTGATCGAAGGGGTGGTGCGGTTCTCGTCGCCGGCGGCGGAGATCGACCTGCGCGAGGGCCAGACGACTCGTGTGGAACCGGCCAATCCGGCCCGATTCTTCCTGAACAAGGAAGTTCCCGCCATGGAATCGGACCAGTGGAGCGAAGCGCGCGACAAGACGCTGCAGTCGAGCCCTTCGGCCGGGCACGTCATCGAACGCTACGGCCTGGTGGATCTCGACGGGGCCGGCGAATGGACGCAGACGGAGGATCTGGGCACCGTGTGGAAGCCCAAGACGCCGACAGGCTGGACGCCCTATCAGAATGGCCGCTGGCGTTGGTACGACACCCTGGGCTACACCTGGGTGAGCGACGACCAGTGGGGTTGGCTGCCATATCATTACGGCCGCTGGACGCGCAAGGAGAACCTGGGTTGGGTGTGGGTGCCCGCGAAGACCGCAGTCTTCAAGCCCGGCGAGGTGTACTGGATGCGCGGCGCGAAACTGGCGGGATGGGGACCGCTGGCGCCGGGTGAAGAGTGGAATCTTTCGGCGGCGCCTTTGCAGTACCTCAATGTCAACACCACGTTCGCGGCATTCCAGCAGGACGCGGCCGCGATCGATCCTGCGGGATTCACGGGCCGGCCCAAGGATCCGCTTCTGGCGGCGACATTCACCCTGGCGCTTCCTTCGCCGGCGCTGCTGGCTTCGCGCCTGGATGCGACCCGCCCGGAGTTGCGCGCGGGCAGCACCCGGGTGATGCCGGTGCTGGATGGCGTGACGTTTCAGAGCGCGCCGGCGCCGACCATCGTGATCACGAATCCGCCGGCGCCTCCGCCGGTGGTGGTGATCACACCGCCTCCCGATCCGCCGGATCCGCAGACCACGCCGGTCGCCGTGGCTTATCCGGTGCCGGTTTATACGGGTATCCTGGTCAATCCGCCGGATCATCCGGATTACTCACGGCGGCCCGTGCCGCCGGTGCCGGGGACGGCGAGCACGGCGGGGACCAAGCCGCCAGTGGGTCCTCCGGCAGCGCCGCCGGCGTCGTCAGGCCCCGGGGCGCCGCGCCACGATGCGCCGCGGCCATCGCCAGTGGAAACCGGTGGCACGCAGAAGCCCGATCGCCCGCCGGCCAGCGTGATCAATCGCGACAAGCGATTCCGCGCAGGCGAACGCACCATCGCCGGCGAGGTGATCAAGGACGTCAACGGCAACAATTTCGCGAAGGCACTGGTGGACCTCGACTCGTGGACCCAACATTACCACGAGTCGGACTACCAGGACGACCGCGCGTACTACTACGTGCTGGCGCATAACGGAATGCAGCAGCCGGGGAAAGTGCTGGAAGCCGCTGCGCCGCTGGTTGCGAAGACCGGCGGAAACTCGTTCGACGATCCGCGGCAGATGATCCTGGTTCTTTATCTCGCATCGGTGAACGCGCAGAAGCTGCCGAGCCCCACGCGCGAGCAAACCGTCACGGCGCGGACGGCCGCGCGCAGCCTGCTCGATTCCGTGCCCGCGTATTTCACGCCGGAGAATCGTCCGCCGAGCACCACCAACACGGACTGGATGAAGGCACGGACCGATCTGGAGACCGCGGCGAGGACCACGCTGCAGGCGCTGGGCGGCCGGCGGTAATTCCACCATTGACAAAACGGCGCGACGGGTTATCATTTGGATTACTCCCCCGATTGATTATCCGAAGGTACCGTGACCTCCATCGCCAACTCAGTCATTCTGGAAACCGACTTCGCAGGCGTGCCGCGGTTTGCGCGCGGCAAGGTTCGCGACGTCTATCAAATCGACGATCAGCGCCTCGCGATCGTAGCCACAGACCGCATCTCGGCATTCGACTACATTCTTCCGACCGGCATTCCCGACAAAGGGCGCGTGCTGACGCAGCTTTCGATATTCTGGTTCGATTTTCTGAAGGATCTCACGCCGAATCATTTTCTTACGGCGAAGGTCGCGGATTATCCGGAGCCGCTCTCGAGTTTCGGCAGTCAACTCGAAGGCCGGTCGATGCTGGTGAAGCGAGCCCGCATGATCGAGATCGAATGCGTGGCGCGGGGCTACATCTCGGGCTCGGGGTGGAAGGAGTATCGCGAGCAGGGAACCGTGTGCGGCATCCATCTGCCGGCGGGTCTGCGCGAGAGCGACCGGCTGCCCGAGCCGATCTTCACGCCCGCCACCAAGGCGCAAAGCGGGCACGACGAAAACATCCCGTTCGAGCGCGCCTGC
>OMOG01000355.1 GCA_900290305.1 Candidatus Sulfopaludibacter sp. SbA4 | reverse complement strand
CTGCTACGGCGACGCACCCTCATTTTACTCGGCATAATCCGGCACTCGGCATAAGGCCGGATAAGACTGAAGGTTTTGGGTAGGGGCGGATTCAGTTTACCGACTTTGCTGCCAATTTGACAAAACGCCGGATTATCGGCGACCCGCGTTCCGCGAGGCTGCCAAGCATCTTCCTCTTGACGATCTTACTATGCAGTAGTAAGATGAGCGACAGCATATGAAGAGGCCTAAACTCGCCAAGCTTGAACTTCGGATTCTGGAAGCCCTGTGGGCCCAGGGAAGGGCCTCCATGCGGGAGATTCAGGAGGCGTTTCCAGAACCTCGCCCTGCCTACACCACCATCACGAACACGGTGTACCGGATGGAAGCCAAACACGCCGTGCGCCGTGTTCGGAAGATCGGAAACGCGGATATTTTCGAGCCACTGATCGCCAAGGACGCGGCTCGCGACAGCGTGCTCGACGAGATTCTGAGCTTTTTCGGGGGACGGCCGCAACCCATGATGGCGCAACTGGTGGAGTCCGGGAGGCTCACGCTTGACGATATTCGCGAGCTGGAGAAGGCCGCTGCGGAAGCTGACCGGCAACGGAAGGCGGAAAGGATGCGGAAATCGAAATGACTACCCCGTTCATCATCAACCATCTGTGGCAGTCATCATGCTTCGCGCTTTTGGCGGGATTGCTGGCGTTCGTGCTTCGCAAGAATTCGCCGAAGGTACGCTACTGGGTTTGGCTGAGCGCGTCGCTAAAATTTCTCATACCGTTCGCGTTGCTGGTGAGCCTCGGCAGTGTGGTCCCGCGCCCGGCTCGACAGCCGGTATCCGTTGCGGCTCCGGTTTTCCCGAACACCCTCGTTCAAATCGCGGAACCGTTTTCGCCGGCCCTGACGGCCACTGTTCCAGCGCACGCCCCACTCGATTGGGCGCCGGCCGCGATCGGCGTCGTATGGGCCCTCGGGTTTTTGGCAATCATGCTGGCACGATGCCGCAGTTGGTTGGGAGTCCGGGCAGCACTGCGAGCCGGCACGCCCATCGAACTCCCGATCCCCGTACGGGCGCTCATCACGCCTGGCGCGGAGGAGCCGGGCATCGTTGGTTTTCTGCGCCCGGTCCTGGTTCTGCCGGCCCAGCTCCTGGAACACCTGAATCCTGGACAGCTTGGCGCTATTCTCACGCACGAGCTGTGCCACGTGCGCCGCCGGGACAATTTCCTCGCCGCCGTGCATATGGTGGTGGAGGCGATCTTCTGGTTCCATCCGCTGGTGTGGTGGATTGGATCGCACATGGTGGAGGAGCGCGAACTGGCGTGTGACGAAGAAGTCCTGCGAATGGGCTGCGAACCGGCGGACTATGTGGAAGGGATATTGAAGGTCTGCCGGTTCTACACGGAATCCCCGTTACCGTGTATTTCAGGAGTGACCGGCGCGGATGTGAAGAGGCGTCTCCGCGCGATCCTTGCCGGAAGCATTGCACACGAGTTAAGCGCCGCAAAAAAGATGACTCTGGCGACGATCGGTCTGGCAGCTCTCGCGGCGCCCGTCCTGATCGGCGTGCTGAACGCGCCCGCGATCCGCGCGCAAAACGCGTCTGCGGCCACGCCGAAATTCGAAGTGGCCTCGATCAAACCCTGTCAGTACCGGCAAGAGCCCGGCGGCATGTACCCGCCTCGTGGCAATTCATCACCCGGAAGGCTCGGCACCGGTTGCTATCCCTTGCTCGACGACCATGGCATGGGTCTGATTGCGAACGCCTATGTCTCAAACGCCGACAGATTCACTCCGATCAATGGAGGTCCGTCTTGGATCCACTCCGCCTTCTATGAGATCAACGCAAAGGCCGAAGGAAATCCAAGCGTGAGGATGATGATGGTCCCGATGATGCGAGTGCTCTTAGAAGACCGTTTTCAACTGAAGATCCATCGTCAAACGAGTGAGGGCCCTGTCTATTTCCTAAGCGTTGCGCGTGGGGGTCCGAAGTTGCACTCGTTTACCGAAGGGAGCTGCACGCCCTATTATTCCTCAGACCCACCACCCACGCTCCAGCCGGGCCAGAAATATTGCGGGAGTAATATCAGCGCGATGTCGCCCCCCTCGGTGGAACTTCAAGGCGCGACGCTCGACGAATTTTCCAAACTGCTCCGTCAGGTAGTAGACCGTCCAGTGATCGACAAGACCGGAATCACCGGACGATTCGATATTCGCGTCGAGTTTTCGCGAGAGGGAACCAAGATGGCCGGTATGCCCCTTATGCGCGACGGTGTCCCGGCCCCCGCTTCCGACCCAACAGACGCTCCCTTGATATTCACTGCGCTCCACGAACAACTCGGCCTCAGACTCGAAGAGGCCAAAGGACCGGTCGAGATGTTCGTCATCGATCACATAGAGAGGTCCACGGGGAACTGATAGGAAGCGGCAGCAAGCCACCAACAACCCAGCTTCGGATCTCTAGCTTAGCTAGCCGATTGCCTGCCTACCAAGAAAGAGCGTCGACATGAGTGTCCGGCCCAGAGATGGAATGAGAAGGCTGGTCTCCTCGAGGCGGCATGCAGTAAACTGCTGCCTGGTGTCAAAATCGCACTCCCGAAGG
>OMOG01000563.1 GCA_900290305.1 Candidatus Sulfopaludibacter sp. SbA4 | reverse complement strand
CCATGACCGACCCCTCGGCCGACGAGCTGAAGCGCGACAAGAATCGCAAGCAATCCGTCACGACGAGCCGCGACATGCTGGCGCACTTCGATCCCAAGACCAGCCAGATGAGTTCCATGGAACAGTGGGGCGACTTCGGCTATGAACAGGGAGACCGCCACGCCCGCGCCGCCAAGGCCAGCCTGGATTCCGACAAGAACCTGATTCTGCTCGAGACCTCCGCCCGCATGTGGGATTCCACCGGTTCCACCTCCGCCGATCACATCCGCATGGACGAACGCTCCGGCGACTTCATCGCCGAGGGCGGCGTGACTTCCAGCCGGCTCCCCGAGAAGGACGAGAAGAAGAATTCCCAGATGCTCTCGGGCGATCAGCCCCTGCAGGCGCAGGCCCGCAAGATGGAATCGTCCAACCACAACCGCACCATCCACTACGAGGGCGACGTCCACATGTGGCAGGGAGCCAACCGCATCCAGGCTTCGGTAATCGACCTGGATCGCGAAAAGCGCGGCCTGGTGGCCGACGGCAACGTGGTCACCAACCTCTGGGAGCAGCCCAAGGACGACGCCCCGGCGGCCGATGCCAAGCCTGGCCAGGAGAAGTCCGCTCAGAAGAAGAAGCAGCCTGCGGCTCCCGTGCTGACCGTGGTGCACGCACCGCACCTGGTCTATACCGAGGCCAACCGGCTGGCCGTCTACTCGGGCGGCGTCGTTCTGTCTCGCCCCGGTCTCAACGTGAAGGCCAAGGTCCTCCAGGCGTTCCTCGCCGAATCGGGCGCCGACTCGCGGCTGGAGCGGGCCTTCGCCGATGGCGCCGTCGAGATCGTCCAGAACTCGCGTGTCGCTACACGGACCGGCAGCGCCGAGCACGCCGAGTACTACACCGACGAGCAGAAGGTGTACCTGAAGGACGGAGCGCCGAAGTTGGTCGAGCGCAAGTTGAGCGGCAAACAGACCACCACCGACGGCGACGAGTTGACCTACTATGCCAACGATGATAGGCTCGTTGTCATACGCGGCCAGAGCCGCATCCAGCGCAAATAGTCTCTCATGAGCAAACTCGAGACGAAGGAGATCTCCAAGACCTACCGCGGCCGGCGTGTGGTAGACAATGTCTCCGTATTTGTGCAGCAGGGCGAAGTAGTCGGGCTCCTGGGGCCGAACGGCGCGGGCAAGACCACCTCCTTCTACATGATCGTGGGGCTCATCAGCCCGGATTCCGGCCGGGTGCTGGTGGATGAGGAGGATATCACCGGTCTGCCCATGTACCAGCGGGCGCGGCGCGGCATCAGCTATCTTCCGCAGGAAGCCAGCGTCTTCCGCAAGCTGACCGTGGAGGAAAACCTGCTCGCCATCCTCGAGACGCTGCCCCTGCGCGCGCGCCAGCGCCGCGAAAACATGGATCGGCTGATCGATCAGATGGGCCTGGAGAAAGTGCGCCGCAGCCGCGCCTACATGCTCTCCGGCGGCGAGCGGCGGCGCGTGGAGATCGCGCGATCCCTGGTTATCAGTCCCAGCTTCCTGCTGCTTGACGAGCCCTTCTCGGGAATCGATCCCATTCAGGTGCTGGAATTGCAGCGCACCATTTTCGAGTTGAAGCGCTCGGGCATCGGCATCCTCATCACCGACCACGCGGTGCGCGAAACCCTGGTGGTGACGGATCGCGCCTACATCATCAACAACGGCCGCATTTTCCGCGCCGGCAGTCCCGAAGCTCTGGAGCGCGACCCCGAGGTCAAGCGCATCTACCTGGGCGAGACTTTCTCCCTGCGCGTGTGATCCTCATGAGACCTCTGTTCCTGTTCCTGCTCGGTGCCGTTCCCGCGTTCTCGCAGCCATTTTCGGCAGGGTTGAAGGCGGGAGTGCCTTTCACGGACTTTTTCAATACCGTGCAGAGTGCCAGTTACAGCGTCCCCAACCGCTACATCGTCGGCGCTATGGCGGAGATCCGTCTGCCGGCCGGCTTCGCCATCGAAGCCGACGTCCTCTATCGTCACCTGAATTACACCGATCATCTCTCCCAAGTTGCCATAGCGGGCGCGATCTCTTCCAGCACCACGACCACCGACCGAGCCACTTCCAGTTCCTGGGAATTTCCCATCGTGCTGAAATACCGCTTCCACACCCCCCTCGTGC
>OMOG01000579.1:3348-3814 GCA_900290305.1 Candidatus Sulfopaludibacter sp. SbA4 | reverse complement strand
CCAGCCGAAAGGGGACGTTTCTACTTTGCCGGGATGGGGACATTTCTACTTTGCCTTGACACACTACCGCACTCACCTTGACATTCTAGGTGAAAGCAACGTATCATTCACCAAGAATGTCTACCCGTGACGACCAGGATCGGATCGAACTGCTGCAGGGGACCCTGGACCTGCTGATTCTGCGCACGCTGCTGCTGGCCCCCGCGCACGGCCATGCCATCGCGAAGGCCATCGAACGGAACTCTGCGGACGTGCTGCAGGTGGAACAGGGGTCCCTGTACCCGGCGCTGCACCGTCTCATCAAGCGAGGATGGATCACCGCCGTCGACGGCACATCGGAGAACAACCGGCGGGCCAAGTTCTACAAGCTCACGGCGAAAGGCAGAAGGCAACTGACCGTCGAGACCACCAGGTGGGAGAAACTGGCGCGGGCGATCGCCGGAATTCTGCAGCCCGCGGACCAGGA
>OMOG01000579.1:3158-3338 GCA_900290305.1 Candidatus Sulfopaludibacter sp. SbA4 | reverse complement strand
GGGAACCTATGACCCGACGCCGGATGGAAGAGGAACTGGATCGTGACATTCGCGAACACATCGAGACGGAGATTCGGGACAACCTGGAGCGCGGGATGCCGCCCGAAGCCGCGCGCGCCGCGGCCCTGCGCAAGTTCGGCAACGTGGCCCGCATCAAAGAGGACACGCGCGCGGTGTGGG
>OMOG01000579.1:2903-3148 GCA_900290305.1 Candidatus Sulfopaludibacter sp. SbA4 | reverse complement strand
CCTGCGCAAGTTCGGCAACGTGGCCCGCATCAAAGAGGACACGCGCGCGGTGTGGGGTTGGACGCGGCTGGAGCAGATTCTCCAGGACACACGGTACGCGTTTCGGATGCTACGCAAGAATCCCGGTTTCGCGACCGTCGCCATCGTCACGCTGGCGCTGGGAATCGGAATGAATACGGCGGTCTTCAGCGTGGTGAATACCGTGCTGCTCAAGCCACTGCCGTATCCCCGCGCGGAGCGGCTGG
>OMOG01000579.1:0-2893 GCA_900290305.1 Candidatus Sulfopaludibacter sp. SbA4 | reverse complement strand
CGTGGCGGGCCCGGATTTCCTCGATTGGAAGCAACAGGCGCAGTCCTTCGAGAAGATGGCGGGCTACGGCTACGGCTTCGGGACCCTGTCGATCAACGGCAATGCCGACCAGGCGATGAACGCATTCGTCACGGACGACTTCTGGGCGATCACCGGCGCGCAGCCGTCGCCGGGCCGCACCTTTGCGCCGGGCGAACGCGATGTGGCGATCCTGGGCCGCGGTATTTTCGAGCGGCGGCTGGGAAGCGATCCCAACATTATCGGAAAGACCGTGACGCTCGACGGCCGCGCCGTCACGGTGGTGGGGGTGATGCCGCCGGGTTTCCGTTTTCAGTTCCCGCAGTCGGCCCCCAGCGTCACGGAACTGACTGAGATTGACGCGTATGAGCCGAGCGATATGTCGCCAGCAAACCAGGTTCGAGGGCGCAACATGGCCATCGTCAATGTGGTGGCGAGGCTGAAGCCGGGCACTTCCATCCAGCAGGCCCGCGCGGAAATGGAGGCGATCCAGGCGCGCATCGCCCGCGAGAATCCCAAGAGCTTCTACGACCTGGTCACGCTGCGCGTAGTGCCGCTCCACGAAAAACTGGTGGGGAATGCGCGCCGGGCCTTGCTGGTTCTGCTCGCCGCGGTTGGGTTCGTCATGCTGATCGCCTGCGCCAATCTCGCGAACCTGCTGCTGGCGCGCGCCAGTGCGCGGCAAAAGGAGATTGCGGTGCGAGCGGCGCTCGGTGCAGGGCGCCTGCGCGTAGTCTGGCAGTTTCTGGCGGAGGGCGTAGTGCTGTCGGTTCTGGGCGGCGCGGTGGGGCTGTTGCTGGCGCGGTGGGGAATCGCGCTGATGGTGCGGTTAGGCCCGCAGGCGGTGCCGCGGCTCGCCGAGACCTCGATGGACGGGCGGGTGTTGGGGTTCACCTTCGCGGTGTCGCTCTTGAGCTGCCTGCTCTTCGGGCTGGGGCCAGCCGTAGCGTGTTCCCAAACGAAACTGCATCACGTGTTGAAGGAGGGGGGCTGGACCGCGTCAGGCGCGGTAGGGCTGAACATTCGCCGGCTGCTGGTGGGCGGCGAACTGGCGCTGGCGCTGGTGCTGCTGGTAGGCGCCGGCCTGATGCTCAAGAGCTTTTGGCGGATGAACGCGCGGCCCGCGGGATTCGATCCGGAGAGCATCCTGGTGATGCGAATCTCGCTCTCCGGCCCGAACTATCGCGCGATGCCGCAGCAACTGGCCTACATCGAACAGGCCTTGCAGCGTCTCGAAGCCGCTCCCGGTGTCAGGGCGGCCGGCATCGCTAAGTCAACGGTCAGGGGCGTCGTGGGAGTGGAAGGCGCGCCGCCCTATCCGCCCGGCCAGGGACCGCAGACCACTTACCATACACGCTCGGCCGGATACTTCCGGGCGATGGGAGTGCGCTTGCTGAAGGGACGCTGGATGACCGACGCGGAATCCACGGAGGTGGTGCTGGTCAACGAAACGTTCGCGCGGGTGGTGTTTGGAGCGGACGACCCGATCGGGAGGCGCATCCGGATTCCGCGCCAGCAACCCGCTCCGGCAGCGGCGATCGTCGGGGTGGTGTCCGACCTGAAGGCCACAAAACTCGATGCCGACGCGGAGCCGGAAGTCTATATTCCATACCGCCAGTCGAACTTCGTGCGCATGGAGGATGTGGTCGTGAAGACAGCCGGCAATCCGGTGGGGATGGCGTCCGCGCTTCGGGAACTGGTCTCCGCGATCGATCGGACGCAGCCGGTCTATCACGTCGAGACTTTGGAGCAGGCGCTGGCCGATTCGATCTCGCCGCGCCGGTTCAATCTGTTCCTGCTGGGGGTGTTCGCGGCGGTCGCGGTGGTGCTGGGGGCGGTGGGGATTTACGGCGTGATGTCGTACATGGTCACGCAGCGGACGCACGAGATCGGCGTGCGGATGGCGCTGGGCGCGCGGCAGGGCGAGGTACTGCGAATGGTGGTGAGGCAGGGGATGTTGGTGGCGGCGGTGGGGATTATGTGCGGGGCAGCCGCGGCGCTGGCGCTCACGCGGCTGATGGGAAGTCTGCTGTACGAGGTGACGGCGACGGACCCCTCCACCTTCGTGGCGGTATGCCTGGCACTGGGGGCAGCGGCGCTGGCGGCGTGTTGCGCCCCGGCGGTGAAGGCCGCGCGGGTGGATCCGATTGTGGCGTTGCGGTACGAGTGACGGGGCTGCGGTAACCAACCGCGATTTCTCATCGGTCGCCGCCCGGCATGCCGGCACTGGCAGCCTGGAGCCTGCCCCACCAAGGCCAAACCGACCCACCTCCGGCAGAAAAAATAGAAACTCCAGGCGCCGGCCTGCTGGGCGAACTGCTCTTCGGCGTGAGCCCGCACGACCCCGCGATTCGTTGTGCTCCTCGGTGTTGCCGCAGTCGGCCTGCTGGCTAATCTGCTCCCGCGCGGCGGGCGGCTACCATCGATCCCATAAGGGCGCTGCGCAGCGAGTAGGTGCGCCGGCGCAGTTCACCCGCCCAGGGCTCGCCCGCAGCTCAACCGCGGATCAGGTGACTGTATTCGGCATGGCAGATCCAAATTACAATCCCGGGTTCTATCAGACCCAGGGCACGGTAGTGATCGCCAATTCGCACAGTCACCAAATTGTCGCGACCTTCGAGCCAACGGTATCGCAACGACGGGTGGTTGGGGTTTGTGCGCCAAAGCCGGTAGTTTTTGACTGCGAGGCGCCGAACGTCCGTAGGCAGGTCTCTGCTGATCCGGAATGAGATCCCAGGCGAGTCCTCGGTTCTGGCAACTGTAGCGTGGCGATCAAGGGATTCCTGTCACTTTGCAAATTATCTGGCGTAAAACTTTGCACGCTATTTGGCGTACTCTTCAAGGATGGACCAACTGGCGGGGCTCCCAGAGGACG
>OMOG01000312.1 GCA_900290305.1 Candidatus Sulfopaludibacter sp. SbA4 | reverse complement strand
GCGAATAACGCATCTATCAAATGCAAGGCAGCACATCTCGCGGTTGAAAAGCACGTGACCGAGCACGGCTGCTGATTTGAACTGACTGCTAATAGCCCACCGCGCGGGCGAAATGGCTGTGGCATTAGCGGAAAGTGGCGATATCCGGCCAATCTCTGCCGATTTTCGTGCGACGTCCCGGGCGCCCTTGCGGGCGTGTTAGCGTCGACGCTTCCTTATCGCACAACGCAAGGCCAATTACAACGAGGGTTCCGGCGTCATCCGGAAGGCGACTGCTGTTGAGGCTCGGCGAGACTCACCAACCCAGTAAGGCAATGTCGAACGAAAAAAGAACGATGCAACCGAGTACCGTCAGAAGAGGCCTCTCCGCTCGACATTGGCCGGATATTATGGCGATACCGGAAAGAATCCGCCTGGGGCGCTGCCAGGGCCGGGTCTGTCCGGTAACGCCGTTTTTCAACCGTTACCGGAAGAAGCGCGTTCACGGCGCTATACTGAGGCCGGAAAATGTCCGCAGGACCACGGCATGGAGAAGGCTGAAAATCGCGGCGTTCGCGGCGATTCCCAGTGCAAGGGAAACGACGGCCATGGCAGTGAACGCGGGAGCCTTGAACAGGAGGACTCAAAGGGCGTGGCGGAGTTCACTCATGTTGTCTCAGAACCTCACAGCTCTATGTGGACCCGCACGGTCTACTTTGGCGGTAACCCCTGTCTTTATTGCCGTTGTCGGGAACCGCTCAACTGTTGACCGAACCCAACCTGTTGAAGAATAAAGAGTGGAAGCTGCCGTCGCGCGTAACTTCCGCACAAAATGTCGAAAATGACTCTTCGACAATCAGGGATCGCGAATGAAAATGATTGATTTGGAAGGGAACAGAATGGCTGAACGGGGGGAGGGAAAATACCGACTAAAATAAAACCATTGGGAAGGTCAGTTTCCTGGAATAGCCGTTCTGAGCATCTCGGCTCCAAAAAGCGGCCCATTATTTCGATGGGCCGACTCTTTGAGAAGCAGGTTGCTGTTGCTTCAGTTGTTAACCTTGAGCGTATGCGACAAACTAAGGAACCGGCGAGATGCGCACGAAAGAGCCGGGGTCAATCTGCTCCAGCGTACTAACGTAAGGCCTTCCACGAAAGGGGTGGATAAGTATATACACTTTGTGATGGTAGGCCTGGAAGTGCAAGTTGAAGTTTGTCGTGATGGGAGTGTCCACGCCGTTGATTACGGTGATGGCGGTTCCCTGGAAGCTGGCAACGCAGTCCATTACGTCGAGAGTGTCGCCACCCGGCTGCAGGACTGGGGACTGCCAAGTCTCCTGCCCACAGTACAACGCGGCGCCTTCTCCGGGCGCACCGCCGTGATATGTGGTCTGGCAGAGACCCATATTGAACACCCATACGGCCCAAGAGTAGCAATTGCCTGTTCCGTCAGAAGCGACCAAGTTGGTATACGAGGAGCCTTGAATGTGCTGCACCAACGTGGCATTGGTGGTCGTCATACTGGTGCAGTTGGAATCTGTGCAGATCCTAGTCACGACGTTGCCTGTTGGCGGAATGGTGTAGATAGTCTGCGCGTTTGCAGTGAACGTGAGTGCAACGGCGCAAACAAAACCGAGAATGTGTTGTTTCACGAGTGTTCTCCTTTTTTCAATTCTGTGTGTTTCCTAGAAGGCCGTTCTGAGCATCTCGGCTCCGAAAAACAGCCCTTAACACATAACGCATCGTGAGTATGGGGTTAAGGGCTTTTGTCGACAGTCGATTTTGTTCGGCCTGTCATTGGGTTTGTACGTGAGAGCTTAGTTTTAACGTGCACACTCCGTTTTGACACGGCACAGTTTGTCCGATGCTTATTATTTGGAAGTCGTCGAGCGAGAATGTCCATGTTCTGTTGTCGTAATTTAACACGTTTGTCCATATGACACCCGGAAAAGAGTCTTTGAAAATCCGGCCTGTGCCTGGGTTTGTGGCAACCATGATGCTTCTCATAACCTGGGATTTCCATTTTGTCCTTCCCGGTCTGGACCAGTATACATCCATTCGCTCTTTTCGAGCCGTAACGCCGCCGTTTCTTGTCAAGCCGTTTCTTCTCGCCGGCAGTGCTTTTCCTCACGGCAAAACCAGGTTCCGGCACTAAAGTGGGATTATCGGAAACAACCCAACCCCTTTCAGTCGGTCTTTCCACCCTCACCGCCTCCGCCCCAAAGCTCCCCGCCGCCGCTCCGCCGCCCGCACCTGCGCTTCATTCATCCCAAAATAATGCGCCACCTCGTGCCACACCGTATCCTCGACCAACTTCGCCAGGTGCTCCGGACTGTGCGCGAGGCGCTCGTGCGGCCCCTGAAAAATCGTGATCCGGTCGGGCATCGCGAATGACTCGAACACGCTGCGTTTCGTCAGCGGCCGCCCCTCATAGAGCCCCAGCAGCGTGCTTCCCCGCGCCACGCGGCCGCGCGCCAACTGCTCCGGCCGGGGCTCCGGCTCTACCATCATGGCGACGTTCTTCAGGCGCTTGCGGAAACGCGCCGGAATGCGCGCGTAGGCCGCGGCCACCAAGCGATCGAATTCGTCCGGCGTCATGCTCCTGTTATTCTATTTCTTGGCCGAACCTAAACCAAAACGCGTGGTGGTCGCCATCGACGGCCCCGCCGGCGCCGGCAAAAGCACCATCGCCAAGAAACTCGCCGAGCGCCTGCGATTCACCTACATCGATACCGGCGCCATGTATCGCGCGGTGGCCCTCTGGGCGCTGCGGCAGAACGTGTCCTGGGACGACATGCACCGCATGGAGCAACTCGCCATCGCCGCCCAGATCGAGCTTTCCCCGGGCCACATCCGCCTCAACGGCGAAGATGTCACCGAGGCCATCCGCACTCCCGAGGTCTCGAACGGCGCCTCCAAAGTGGCCGTGATTCCCGGCGTGCGCCGCGCCATGGTGGCCAAGCAGCGGGAGATGGGCGAGCGCGCCAACGTCGTCATGGAAGGCCGCGACATCGGCACCGTCGTGTTCCCCGATGCCGACGTCAAGATCTTCCTCGACGCCAATCCCCAGGAGCGCGTCCGCCGCCGCCTGCGCGACGTGCGCGCCCAGGGCGAGAACATCTCCGAAGGCCAACTGGCGGCCGAGATGAAGGAGCGCGACCGCCGCGACAGCACGCGTTCCGACGCGCCCCTCGCCCAGGCGCCCGACGCCGTGTACCTCGACTCGACCCCGCTTTCGCTGGACGAGGTCGAAGAGACAATCTTGAAAATTGTGCGCTCCCGCGTCACTAATGGAAAGGATTTCAGTTGAAAGACCTGGTCGTCATGAAATTCGGCGGCACCAGCGTGGGCTCCGCCGAACGCATGCGCGCCGCCGCCCGCCTGGCCTCCGAGGAGCGAAAGAAGCGGCCCGTCGCCGTGGTGGTCTCGGCCATGTCCAAGATCACCGACCTGTTGCTCGGCGCCATGCGGCACGCCGAAGCCGGCGACCAGGCGGGCATCGAAGCCAATCTTGCCGCCTTGCGCGCCCGCCACGAAGAGGCCTGCCGCGACTTGCTTCCCGAATCGCGCCAGGCCGCGGTGATGGCCGAGGTCCACAAACTGGTGGCCGAGTTCGAGCGCATCGTCCGCGGCATGGCCATGCTCGGCGAGCGCCCTCCCCGCTCCGTGGATGAAGCCGTGGCCGTTGGCGAGCGCCTCTCCGCCCTGTTGGTTTCCGAATACCTCGCCTCCGAAGGCACTCCCGCCGCGGCCATCAACGCCTGGGACGTCATCGTCACCGACGCGGTTTTCGGCAATGCCTCGCCCCTCATGGATCCCACCCGCGAAAAGGCGCGCGCCATCCTGCTGCCCCTGCTCGAGGAGGGCGCGCTGCCCGTGATTACCGGTTTCAACGGCGCCACCGCCGATGGGCGCCCCACCACGCTGGGCCGCGGCGGTTCCGATTTTTCGGCGTCCATCCTGGCCGCCGCCCTGGATGCCGCGGAGCTGTGGATCTGGACCGACGTGGACGGCATCATGAGCGCCGACCCGCGCCTGGTGCCGGATGCCGAGGTGCTCGATGAAATCACCTACGCCGAAGCCGCCGAGCTGGCCTATGCCGGCGCCAAGGTCCTGCACCCCAGGACGCTCGCGCCGCTGGCGGAGCGCAAGATTCCGGTCTGGAGCAAGAACAGCTTCGCGCCCGAAAAGCCCGGCACCAAGATCGTCCCCACGGTCGCTACCGCCCACGGCACCCGCGCGGTCGCGTCCATGGGGAACGTGGCGCTGGTGTCGCTCGAGCCTGCCAGCCCGGAGCTGAACGGCGTGCAGGTGATGGGGCGGGCGCTCGAAGCAGTGGCGCGCGCCAACGTAGAGCTGCTGCTGGTTTCCAGTTCCTCCTATCGCCAGAACTTCTGCTTCCTGGTCCGCCACGAGGAGCTGGAGCGAACCTTGGAGGCGCTCGAATCCGCCCTGGCCCTCGAGCTGGCGCACCACTACCTGCATCCCATCCAGGTGGATCGCAACGTAGGACTGCTCACCGCGGTAGGCGAAGGCATGCAGGGAAAGCCCGGCCTCGCCGGCCGCATTTTCACCGCGATCTCGCGCGTGCAGGTCAACATCATCGCCATCGCGCAAGGGTCCAGCGAGCTGACCATCGCGGTGGTGGTCCGCCGCGACGGCCTCGAAAAAGCCGTCCAGGCGGTGCATGCCGAGAGCGGCCTCGGCCACCGGCCACCGGTCCCGGTCTTCACCTTCCCTATGCCGCGGAGAAAAGAGTAGAGTGGGACAGGCCTCCTGGCCTGTCTTCGCTCCGGCTGACTTACTGCATGGTCACCGATCCCATCGCCTGCCACCCCGAGTTATTGGCCTCAGCCGCGTCGCGCGCCGCCAGGCAAGCCTGGCGGCCGTCCAGAAAGTTGTTGATCGGCACGTTCACTACGCAGGTCCTGGACGCCTTTGGTGTCCGTGTAAGTAAACGTCAACGTCTGGCTCGATCCCGTGGCGCGGGCCGGGGTCATGCCACTCACCGCCGGCAGCGTGTGGAACCCCGGCACTTGCCACATGCCCATCGCTTGCCATCCCGAGTTGCCCCCATGCAGGTCGCGCGTCGCCATGTAGAATGCAGGGAAAGCCCGGACTCGCCAGCCGCATTTTCACCGCGATCTCGCGCGTGCAGGTCAACATTCTCGCCATCGCGCAGGGTTCCAGCGAGCTGACCATCGCGGTCGTCGTCCGCCGCGACGGCCTCGAAAAAGCCGCCCAAGCCGTGCATGCCGAGAGCGGCCTCGGCCCATCGGCCCCCGGTCCCCGTCTTCACGTTTCCCATGCCGCGGAGAAAAGAGCAGGACGGACTCGCACACACGCGCTCCGAGCCTGCCCTGCGTGAACCGGTTTGGCTGTTCGAATGCTCTCTGATTCTGCACTACGCCGCTTCAAAGGAAAGCCGTGCCTCGCGGTCCGGCGAGTGTGTCGAAGAATACGCGGGTGGCGTAGGTGTCTGGAAATATCAGGACGATTCTCGTAGTGGACGATGAGCCGGCCGTGCGCCTGGTTTTGCATCATGCGCTGACTTGGCACGGTTACCAGGTGCTTGATGCGGAAGACTATTACACGGCCCTCGAGACCGCCGCGAGTCATGATGGACCGATTGACCTGCTGCTGACCGACATCGCCCTGCCGGGGCTGAACGGCTGTGAACTGGCGACGAAGTTGTTACAGCGTCGTCCCGGAATGAGAGTGCTGCTCATTTCCGGGTACGTAGGATCGGAGATTTGTCATTATTACCGGGTGAACCTCGGTGACCTGCATTTTCTGGCAAAACCGTTTACGCCCTCCGAACTCCTCCGCCGGATAAAATTGCTCGCGGGAGCGGCTGAGCCGTACCCGGCATCGCTTCGCCCGATGCCGAAGACCATCTCGGCGGGTCGCGCGTAGACAGCACTCACATCCCCACACTCCGGAGCTGGCCCCTTCAAATTGCACTGTTTTCTCGCGAATGGCGCTTATTATTCAACAAGCCTGTGCGCCTGGCGGCGGGTTCCCGGCCTGCCAACCCGGAAGTACGCCAGACGAGGAGGAATGGCCATGAAGTCGCATTTCGACGCGGTGGGGGGATCCCAGCCTCGTCTCCGTGACGGAGTTTACCCGTTTCGGGCGTCTCCGCGGTGAACTCTTTTTCTGTTGGGTTACGGCGCGCTCCACCCCAGGGCTTCCCGAATCTCGCTCATCGGAACGTCCTTCCAATACTTGTGGTGATTTTCCAGCGTCATGAACGAGCGCGGATGCATGCGGTCGATGTACAGGCGCCCGCGCAGGTGATCGATTTCGTGCTGCAGGATGCGGGCATACCACCCGCTGGCCTCGATCCTCACCGGCTCCGCGCGCTCGTTCCAGCACTCCACCACCACGCCGCGCGCGCGGGCCACCACGGCGCCGAACCGCGCCAGGCTCAGACAGCCCTCAAAAAATTCCGCGGTCTCTTCTCCCAGCGTGATGGTGGGGTTGACGATCGCGTGGAAAGGTACGGGCTGCCGCTCCAGTTCGGTTAATCTCTCGGCGCTCATCTCCAGCAGGTTCTCCTCGCGGTCCTCGATCACCGCGATCTGCAGGGAGACTCCGATCTGCGGCGCCGCCAGGCCGACTCCCGGCGCTTCGCGCATGGTCTCGCGCATGTGCTCGATCAACTGCTGGATCGCCGGGCTCCGCACCTCGTCGCGTGTCAGGGGCCGGGCCTGCCGCCGCAGCACCACCTCGCCCACCTGCAATACGTTTAGCACCATCGGAACAGGATACACTACCCATGTGCGTCTGACCCCGCGGACCTTCGCATGGCTCCTCCAGCGAAGCCTTCTGGCCACGCTTGACGACGGCTGCTTCGGCATTGCCAAGGGAGCCGCGTATTCGGCCCTGCTCTCCTTTTTTCCCGTGCTGACTTCGGCGGCCACCATCCTGGTGCAGACGCGCGCCGAGTTCGTCTCCCGCACCATCGAGGACGCGCTTTCGGAAATCGTGCCGCCGGGCACCGAAGATCTCGTCGTCCAGCAGTTCCGCGTCAGCGGCGCGCGCCCCATTTCCCTGCTGATTGTCGCCGGCCTGATCTCGGTGTGGGCCGCCTCCGGGGTCATCAAAAGCCTCATCGAGGGCTTCCAGGCGGCCTACCGCGTCCCTCGCAACCGCGGCTACATCCACCAGGGCATCGTCGCCATGGCCCTGGTGTTGGGGGCCGCGCTGCCCCTGCTCGCGGCTTCCTTGCTGGTGGTGTTCGGCGGGCAGGCGGAGCGCGCGGTGCTGGCCTGGATGAAGGTCGATCCCATCTTGAATCCGCTGACCGGGGTGTGGCAGTGGCTCAGCCGGCTCACCCGCTACGCGGTGGCCTTCGCGACCACCATCGCGGTCACCGCCAGCCTGTACTATTTCGGCCCCTATCGCAGCCAGCGCTGGCAATACGTGTGGCCCGGCGCGATCCTGGCCACGGTGCTTTGGCTGTTGGCCACCTCGGGGTTCGGCTGGTACGTACGCAACATGGCGCACTACAACGTGATGTACGGATCGGTGGGGGCCGGTATCGCGCTGCTCGTCTGGATGTACCTGATGGCCATCATCGCCCTGGTCGGCTGCGAGTTCAATGCCGCCTACGAACGCAGCGCCCAGTAACCCCATCATCCGTTACAATACACTAGGGTGAAAACGGCTCTTATTTGGATACTGGCCCTGGCTTGTGCACGGGCCGCGGACGTTCCCATGACCCTCGTGTCGGAGGACGAAGCCGAGCCGATCCACAGCGCCATAATCCGCCGGGAGGCCTGGACGCTCGATTCGGTCCGCCGTCTGCGCGCCGAAGCCGACAAGCGCCTGCGGGAAGGCCCGTGGACCGTGACCTCCGACCGGCCCAAGGGCGTCGACCTCGACCCCCACGATTACTACAGCGAGGATCCCTACGCGTGGCCCAATCCCGAGAGTGAAGGCGGCCCGTCGGTGATGAGAGACGGTCAGATCAACCCCAATCGTTTTCAGGCCAACAAGCTGGCGCTGAACGCCATGTGCGATGCGGTGTTCACGCTGGGCACCGCGGCCTTCCTTCTGGACGACACGCGCTACGCCCAGCGCGCCGCGCGCGTGATCCAGACCTGGTTCGTCAATCCCCGAACGCGCATGAATCCCAGCCTGGAATTTGCCCGCTCGGTCCCCGGCGTGAATAGTGTCCGCGGGGCCGGAATCCTCGATGGCCGGGTCTTCATCCGCGCCATCCAGGGAATGGAGTTTCTGGCCCAGACCGGCGCCTGGGATGCCAAGGACCAGGCCGCCGTGCGCAAGTGGTTCGGCGAGTACCTGGTGTGGCTCACGCAAAGCAAGAACGCCGGCGAGGAGAAGAAGAGCGGCAACCACCACGCCTCCTGGTGGGCGGCGCAGGTGGCCGCGGTGGCCACGTTCGAGGCCAACAGCGCCGCGCAGCAGGCGGCTTTCAATTACTACCGCGACCGCATTTTTCCCCGCCAGATCCGGCCCGACGGCAGCGCCCCGCACGAGGAATCGCGCTCGCGCTCGCTGGCCCTCTCGGTTCTCAACCTGGAAGCGTGCACCATGGTGTGCCGCATCGCGCAGGTGCAGGGCGTGGACCTGTGGCCGGTCCACGGGAAGAGCAACACCAACCTGAACACCGTGATCGGCTATCTGGAGCCCTACCTGGCGGACCCGCATAAATGGAGCAAGGATGCCGACTTCCCGGTCGACGGCCTCTACTCTCTGGCCTTCGCGGGAATGGGTCTCAAAAAGCCCGAGTACGTGGCGCTGTTCCGCAAGCTGGAGCGTCCCGAAGGAGCCTGGGTGAGCTTCGTCGACCTGATGGTGGGCCGCTGGGAAGCGGCGGCGCACCAAACGCGGCACTGAATGGGAGCAGTTCCGATGCGACGTGGCGCAGGCACTCGTGCCTGCCGGGGTACCCTCTGGGTCGGGCACTCGTGCCGACGCCTGCTTGAACGCCGATCGCTGAAAGCTTCTTCTTATGCGCACCATCATCGAGCCATTCCGCATCAAAAGCGTGGAGCCCTTGCGCCACACCACCCCGGAGGAGCGCGGCTGCTACCTCGAGCAGGCGGGCTACAACCTCTTTCTCATCGAAGCCCGCAACATCCTGATCGACCTCCTCACCGATTCCGGCACCAGCGCCATGTCCACCGAGCAGTGGGCCGCCGTCATGCGCGGCGACGAATCCTACGCCGGCAGCGAGAGCTTCTTCCGCCTCAAGCGGGTGGCCGACGAGCTCACCGGCTTCCGTCACATGATCCCCACCCACCAGGGCCGCGCCGCCGAGCGCATCCTCTTCACCGTGATGTGCAAGCCCGGCCACGTGGTCCCTTCCAATACGCACTTCGATACCACCCGCGCCAACATCGAATTTACGGGCGCGCGGGCGGTCGATCTTCCGCTACCCGAAGCGCAGGACACGCAGGCGCTCCTCGATTTCAAGGGCAACCTGGATGTGGCCGCGATCGAATCCCTGATCGCCGCGGAGGGCGCGGCCCAAATCCCGCTGGTGATGCTCACCGTCACCAACAATTCGGGCGGCGGGCAGCCGGTTTCCATGGCCAACATCGAAGCCGTGAAGCGGGTCTGCTCGCGGCACGGCATCCCGCTTTACCTGGACGCCTGCCGCTTCGCCGAAAACGCCTGGTTCATCCGCCAGCGCGAGCCGGGATACCAGGACTGGTCGCCAAAACGGATCGCACAGAAAATGTTTTCCCTCGCCGACGGCTGCACCTTCTCCGCGAAGAAGGATGCCTTCGCCAATATCGGCGGGTTCTTGTGCAGCAACGACGACCGCGTCGCCCAGCAGGAGACCAACCTGCTGATCCTCACGGAGGGCTTTCCCACCTATGGCGGCCTCGCGGGACGCGACCTGGATGCCATTGCCGTGGGCCTCGAAGAGATCCTCGAACCCGACTATCTGCAGTACCGCATCGCCTCCACCGGCTACCTGGGCCGCCACATCGCCGACCACGGCGTGCCGATTGTCGAGCCGCCCGGCGGCCACGCCATCTACATCGACGCCGCGCGCATGCTGCCGCACATCCCTCCGCGTCAGTTTCCCGGCCAGGCGCTGGCCGTGGAGCTTTACCGCCACGCGGGTATCCGCTCGGTCGAGATCGGCTCGGTGATGTTCGGCGACGCCGCGCAGCACGAGCTGCTGCGGCTGGCCATCCCGCGCCGCGTCTACACCCAGAGCCACATCGATTACGTAGTGGAGGCGATCCTCGAAGTGAATGCCCGCAAGGAGGCGATTCGCGGCCTTGAAATCGTCGAGGAGCCGCCGTTCCTGCGGCACTTCAGCGCGCGTTTCCGCCCGCTGTGAGGGGCGGGATCGTCTGGTGAGACCGCTTGGAACCGGACCCTCTTCATGGTGTGGTTTTTTGTATGGCAACCTCCAAGATCGCCATCAAGCTGCAGGACGATCAGGTTGAAGAAATTCGCGCACTGGTCGCGGCCGGGAAGGCAGCCAGCGTTTCTGCCTTCGTTCAGCATGCCGTGGGAGTCGCTCTTTTCGATGCGGCCGACTGGAAGGAGATGCTGGAAGAAGCGCTTCAACAGACAGGTGGCCCGCTGACGAAAAAGGAGCGCGCGTGGGCCGACACGCTTCTCTCTCCCGTGGGACAGAAGAAAGGCCCGAGAAAAGGAAAGGCTGCTTGAGCGCCTTCCTGCGGCACTTCAGCGCGCGGTTCCGTCGGCTGCCAGGGGCGGCCTCCCACCGAGACCGGATGAAATCCCGGTTGTCCGGTTAACACTTCAGCTTCCTAGTCCGTCCGATTGCGCAGTTAGGAATATTGATGCTGTCATCCCTACGATCGGCACACATCGGCGCGGTTCTGGTCTGTCAGTGCTGCTTCCTTGGCATTGATCTTCCACCGGAAATCCGGGCCCAATCGTCGCCAGAGATTCCGTTGGCGTTCGAAGTAGCGACTATCAAACCGCAGCCGTGGACCAACCAGGGAAGTGTCGGGGTCTTCGTCCGCGGCAACACGCTGAGAGGGGAGCACATCGATTTGTACGGTCTCGTGGAGTTTGCCTACGGCTTGAGGACGGACGGCTTTCAACTCTCGGGAGGCCCGGCGTGGGCGCGGCACGGTATTCTTTCCGACGTGTCTGGATTCGACTCGGCGCTCTACCAGGTGATCGCCAAGGCTGCCGACGGCCCGCCTCCTTCCATCGAACGGTTCCGGCTCATGCTGCAAGCGCTACTGGCCGATCGGTTTCATCTGAGCGTCCACCATGCCAGGAGGGACCTGCCCGTGTTCAACCTGGTGGTGGCGAAGGGCGGGCCTAAGTTCATGGAAAACGTCTCGGACGCAAAGGTGTCAATGGCCATGAGAGACGGAAGAGTATTCCGGATCAGGGCGGTACATGCTCCCATAACGAGCCTGGCCGAGGAATTCGCGAATCCCAACCACGGCGCGGGCCGCCCCGTGTTCGACAAGACCGGACTCACGGGATTCTACGATTACGAAATCGAGTGGTGCCCAAACGACCTCGCCTCAGCGGGGCCGGATGGGTCGGCTCCGGATACGGCCTGTCCCTCCGTCTTCGCGGCTGTGGACAGGCTTGGGCTGAAGCTGGTACCGGGCACAGCGCCGCTTGACACCGTGGTGATCGACCATGCCGAGAAACCGTCCGGGAATTAGCCGGCGCGAATCGCTTTCGGATTGGCGAAGACCAGAGGCGCTTCAGTCGAGAACCTGGATCTCGGGGTAAAGCGGAGACGCAATCCTGAGCCGCGATGCGCTGTCTCCTTTGAGGTACGCGTCGAAGAAGGTGTGTACGCAGTACGCTGTAACGGCAAGCTGGCGGCGTCCATCGATACCGAGCTTGCCGAAGACGCGAAGCAGCCCCCGCATGAGATGGCTCTTCAACAGCGCCCCGTCGTCGCTGAAGGTGAAATGGTTCGCGCCTCGGATCGCGATGAGCAGCCTGTCGTCCGGAGGCAGACGATCGTAGATCGATTGGATATCGGCCATGATCTGACGGACCTCCGCATCCGACGAAAAATCGCCGTGGCCGCTCAGGAGAATCATGAATGGCTTGTGGATGCCTGTGTGAATGACGCTGCCCAGCGGTGCGCCGTCGACATCGATGCCTGCTTTGCACCTGGAATCCTGGGAGCAGAATTGTGCGGACGTCGCGCCACCGAGAGAGTGCCCGAATACACCCACGCGCGTCATGTCGAGCCGGCCCGTGAACTTGCCGGACGCGTCCGAGGCGTTCAACCGCTCCAGCTTATCGAGTACGAACGCGATGTCCCCGGTCCAGGCGGCCAGGAGCTTGTCGGCGAGACGGGTCAGTTCCTCTCCCGAGAAAAGTTCCGGGTTGTTCTCCGGCCTCCGTTCGATCACCCGGCCGTCGGGGAAAACGACCTCAATGGTGCGATAGGGGGCATCGAATCCCACCACGACGTAACCATGACTGGCCAGATCCTCGGCAAGCGTCGAGTAGTTCATCACGCCGAGTGATGCCCCCGCTCTCATGACCGCGACCGGGTACGATGGCTGCTGCGGCGACACCCCGGCGTTGCGGAGGCTGTGCCCATGGACCTTCGACAGGTCGCGCGTTAGAAGTCTGAAGACGAGTGGGCCGCCGCGGCCGGCCGGCTCCCGGACGGAAGCGGGCACGTAGTCGTCCACCACCGCACCGGATTGCCCAGCCACCGCCGGGTACCAGATCCACACGAGAAGCTCGCGCTTGGTCCCCGGCGCCGGAGCCAGGGCGTCCGGTGTCTTTTCGTCGACCCAATCGTAGAGCGAGCGGCCAACCGCGAATGGCCCCGTGGGCGCCGGCAGTGCGATCCCGGTCCTGTGCTCCAGCCAGAGCGATCCCAACGTCGCCCCGGCCCCGAGAACACCCAGGAACGCCAATACTGCGAAGCCTTTGCATATCCGGCGAACGAGCCGTGTCAAAACAAACTCCCCGGCCCGTCGCTGAGAGGACCGTAGTAGAAAGACCTTTACATCATGAAGTACTTGCTACTTAGTGTCAAGCGAAAGTGGGGGCGAACACAGGGGGGCGGGGCGTCGCCCCACAAAGCGCGATAATCGAGATTGGCCCTCAAATCCCTCCCCGAATACGAGATCCAGGCTGCCCAGGCCCACGGCCACCTGTGCGCCGGCCAGATCCTGGGCTTGCGCATGGCCCTCTACGGCGTCAAGCTTTTGGGCATCGAGGACCCCACCGGCGCCGACCGCAAGCGCCTGGTCACCTTCATCGAGATCGACCGCTGCGCCACTGACGCCATCCCCATCGTCACCGGCTGCCGCCTGGGAAAGCGCGCGCTCAAGTTCCGCGATTTCGGTAAAGTGGCCGCCACGTTCTGCGATCTGCGCGACCAGCGCGCCGTGCGCGTCGCCGCCCGCGAGAGTTCCAAACAACGCGCCGCCGAGTTGCATCCCGAGATCGCCGCGAAGAACCAACAGCAGATGTGCGCCTACCGCGAGATGCCGGACGAGGACCTCTTCGAGATCCAATGGGTACGGGTGGCCATCGGACCCGAAGACCTGCCGGGGTACAAGGGCGCGCGCGCAATCTGCGCGGCGTGCGGCGAGGGCGTCAGCTTCAAGCGCGAAATCGTCCGCGAGGGCCGCACGCTCTGCCGCGCCTGTGCCGGCGAGCGCTACTACGAACCCGTCTGATGCTGCGGTACTACATCACCGACCGGCACGGCGCAGGAGGCACGGCGGCCCTGCTCGGAATGATCGAGCGCGCGCTGCACGATGGCGTGGAGCGCATCCAGATCCGCGAGAAAGACCTCTCCGCGCGTGAGCTGTGCGATCTGGTCCGCCGCGCGCTGGCGCTTCCCAACCCGCACGGCACGCAAATCCTGGTGAACACCCGCGCGGACGTCGCCCTGGCCTGCGGCGCCCACGGCGTGCACCTTCCCGGAAATTCGATTTCGCCGAGGATTCTGCGCACCATCACGCCGCCCGGCTTCCTGATCGGCGTATCCACGCATTCGCTCGAAGAACTGCGCGCCGCGGAAGCGGAAGGAGCGGATTTCGCAGTCTTCGGGCCGGTGTTCTGGACTCCGTCCAAAGTGGCCTATGGCGCGCCGCAGGGGATCGTGCGTCTACACGATGCCGCGCGCAGTGTGGCCATCCCGGTGATTGCGGTGGGCGGCATCACGCCTTCCAACGCGGCCGATTGCCTGGCCGCCGGAGCGGCCGGCATCGCGGGAATTTCGATGTTTCAGGACTAGCTGCAGGGGCCCCGCGCTCGCCTGCGCCAAATTCGACGACGAGGTCGCCGTCTTCGGTCTCATAAGCCGGCTTCCACTCGCGCCCGGTCAGCACGGGAGCAGCACCGTGGCGTTCAGGGTTGGGCATGCTTTAGCTTGCCACAATTGACAAGGGCTCGGCCCTACGGGGACTAATACCTTGGAATCTGCAAGCTGATTCCGTCGATCATCGTGAAGTGCTTACGGTTCCTCGTGACAAGCGTGAAACCTTCGTCGATCGCCGTCGCGGCAATGACCGAATCGAAGACGAGCAGGCCGTGAGACTTTGCGTAGGCAATGAGCAACTGGTACGCTTTCCTCCCGATCGAGTCGCTGAGGGGAACGATCGGGAACGACGACAAGAACGCGTCGAGGTCGATCACCTCTTTCTTGTTCCTGGCGCCGACAAGAAGTTCCATCGCAGTGACTTGCGAAATCGCCCACGGTTCGGGGAGCGTGTCGACGTAGTCGATAGCCTCCTGCCGATTGCGGGAGACGTCGATGAGTACGTCGCTGTCAAGCAGGTAGGCCATGCAATCGTGCCGTTCGCAAACGGCGCTTCACCCGCGTAGATTTCTCCGCAGGTTGTTCACGTACTCCACGCTGTCGGCCATTTCCTCACGGTCCTTCCACATGCCGGTGAAGGCGAACTCTCTGACAGAGCGTCGTTTTTCCGCCAGGCGTTCCCTGTAGGAAGGAACGGAGACCTGAACCACGGTCCCCTCCCGAATCGTGACATCCTCAAGAGGCTTGAAGACGCCGTTCTCGTATTTTGCCGCGATGGTCATAGCCGCCTCGATCCGTCGATCTTTGTCGTGGAAGACGCCGGACGTACGATTTCATCGTAGCAGGGGCGGCAGGCGTCGAAGACCGTTTGCAGAGATGGCATTTGTGTTTAACCCCCGCGGGCTCGGAAAGATATAGTTTAGCAGCCAAGGGGGTTGTGCCGAAATCGTCCTCGCCCGGACCCTTCGAAGCGCGCGGCGCTTCCTGCTTGCGGCCCAACACCAGAATTCTACTGCGGCTGCGCCGCGTCCTACCGCGAAGCCACAACTTCTGTCGGCTTCAACTGGGCAGTGCGTTCTCCGCGGAACCAATCCTGCACACTCTCCAAATACAGGTAGATCACGGGCGTGATATAGAGCGTGAGGAACTGGCTGACCACCAGGCCGCCAACCACGGCCAGGCCCAGCGGCTGACGCGCGTCGCCGCCTTCCCCGTACCCCAGCGCGATCGGCAGTGTGCCGAACAGCGCCGCCATGGTGGTCATCATGATCGGGCGGAAGCGCAGCAGGCAGCCTCGCCAGATGGCGTCGTAGGGAGTCGACCCGTGATGGCGCGCGTCGATCGCGAAATCGATCATCATGATGGCGTTCTTCTTTACCACGCCGAAGAGCATGATGATTCCCACGAACGCGAAGAGATCCAGCTCCTTCTTGAAGAGCACCAGCGTGAGCAGCGCGCCGAACACCGCCGAGGGCAGGCCCGAGAGAATCGTGATGGGATGAATGAAGCTTTCGTACAGAATGCCCAGCACGATGTAGATCACCAGGATGGCCACCCCCAGCAGAAGCGAGAGGTTCTGGAAGGAGCTCTGGAACTCCTTCACCGTGCCCTGAAAGCTGGCGCCGATGGTGGCGGGCATGCGCAGGTCGCTGATGGCGCTGTCCACCGCCTGCGTCGACTGGCCGAGCGAGAATCCCGGCCGCAGATTAAATCCGATGGTCACCGCCGGCAGTTGGCCGAAGTGGTTGATCTGTAGCGGGCCGGTCTGGCGCCTGGTCGACACCACGCTGTCGAGCGGCACCAACGCCCCCGCCGAAGAACGCAGATACACCTTGGAAAGCGCGTCGGGAGTGCGCTGGTATTGCGGCAGCAATTCAAGAATTACTGAGTACTGATTGGCCGGCGCGTAAATCACCGACACCTCGCGCTGGCTGAAGCCGCTGAAGAGCGCGTCCTGCACGGCCTGCGGAGTGATGCCGAGGGCCAGGGCGCGGTCGCGGTCGATATCCACCATCACCTGCGGGCTTGAAATCAGCATGTCGGAGGTGACGTCCACGAACCCCGGAATCTGGCGCATCTTGCCCATCAGTTGCGGCGCCCACGTATAGATCTCGTCGAGGTTGGCGCTCTGCAGGGTGAGCTGATAGGAGCTGGCCCCGATATTCTGGCCGCTGATGGTGATGGGAGGAGGGTTCTGCATGAAGGCGAAGATCCCCGGGACGGCCATGGCCTTGGGCCGCAGTTGCTCGATGATCTGGTCCACCGAGTGGGCCCGCTGGTCGCGCGGCTTCATGTGGGCGAAGACGGCCCCGGAGTTCGTCCCGATGCCTCCAGGGACGAAGACACCCACGTCCTGGATCTCGGGGTTCGCGCGAAATACCTGGCTGATCGCATAGGTGTGCCGCGCCATGGAGTCGAACGACATGTCCTGCGGGCCCAGAGTGGCGGCGAACATGAAGCCGCTGTCCTGGCTGGGAATGAATCCCGTGGGCATGGTCCGGAAGAGATAAACCGTGCCCACCAACATCAGAATGGCGACCATCAGGGTTGCAAAGCGGAAGCGCAGCGAGATGCGCAGCGTCCGTTCGTACCCATGCGCCAGCAGGTTGTGGCCGCTTTCCAGCGCGCGGTAGGCCGGCCCGTGTTTGGCGGTTTTGTCGTGCTTCAGGTAGCGGCTGCCGAGCATGGGGGTGAGCGAGAGCGAGACGAATCCCGAGATCAGAATCGCCACCACGATGGTGACCGCGAACTCGTGCAGCAGACGTCCCACGATGCCGCCCAGAAACAGCACGGGAATGAACACCGCCACCAGCGAGAAGGTCATGGAAAGAATCGTGAAGCCGATTTCCCGCGCGGCGCTGATGGCCGCGTACGTGCGCGTCTCACCCTCTTCCATGTGGCGCACGATGTTCTCCAGCATCACGATGGCATCGTCCACCACGAAGCCCACGGAAAGCGTGAGGGCCATCAGCGAAAGATTATTCAGGCTGTAGCCCAACAGGTACATGACGGCAAACGTGCCCACGATGGAGAAGGGCACGGCGGCGCCCGGAATGAGTGTGGCGGAGACATTCCGCAGGAACAGGAAGATCACCAGGACGACGATGCAAACGGTGAGCAGCAGCGTGAACTCCACGTCGCGAATGGAGCTGCGGATCGATTCCGAGGAGTCATAAACCACCGACAGACGAATCGCCGGTGGGATCTCGCGCCGGAATTGCGGAAGAAGGCCGAGAATGCCGTCCACCACCTCGACGGTATTGGTGCCGGGTTGTTTCTGAATGGCGATGATCAGGGCGTGGGTATCGTTGAACCAAGCCATCAATTTGTTGTTGTCCACGCTGTCGATTACGTTGGCGAGTTGTTCCAGCCGCACCGGGGAGCCATTCCGCCAGGCTACGATGATGGGGCGGTAAGCCGACGCACTCCCCAGGGTGCCGTTCGACTCGATGGTGTAGGATTGCGCGTCGCCGTCCAGCCGGCCGGTGGGAAGGTTGGTATTGCTGGATGCGATGGCCCGCTGCACCTCGTCGATGCCGATGCCATGCTCCGCGAGCTGATCCGGATCCACCTGCACCCGCACGGCGTATTTCTGCTCGCCGTAGATCTGCACGCTGGACACGCCGCTGACCATGGAGATGCGCTGCGCCAGGTGCGTGTCGGCGTATTCGTCGACCGTGTACATGGGCAGGGTGGAAGAATCGAGCGCCAGGTAGAGCACGGGCCGCTCGGCCGGGTTGACCTTCTGGTAGGAAGGCGGGCGCGGCATGCTGGTGGGCAGCCGGCCGCCGGCGCGCGCGATGGCCGCTTGAATGTCCTGCGCGGCCGCGTCGATTTTGCGGTCCAGCGTGAACTGCACGGTGATGGAAGTGCTCCCCAGCGCGTTGACCGAGTTCATCGAGGAGACGCCCGCGATGGTGGAGAACTCGCGCTCCAGGGGCGTGGCCACGGAGGACGCCATGGTTTCGGGATTGGCGCCGGGCACCGCCGCGGTCACCGAAATCGTGGGGTAGTCCACGCTGGGTAGCGCCGCCACCGGGAGCGCGCGGAACGCAATCGTTCCGAACAGCAGGATGGCGAGAACCACCAGCGCGGTCATCACCGGACGTTCAATAAAGATCCGCGAAAGGTTCATGATCGCCCCGCATCCCCCGCGCCCGCATCCGTTTTGCCCGGATCTACCAGCCGCACCTGCGCGCCCGGGAAGAGGCGCAACTGGCCATCCACCACCACCGTGTCGCCGGGAGCGACGCCCTTCTCGATGACGGTCTTCTTGCCGAAGAGACGGCCGGGCGTGACGATGCGCGCCTCCACCGTGTTGTCGGCTTTGACCACGTACACGAATTGACCCTGCTGCCCGTTCTGTACGGCCTCGGCCGGAATCACCGTGGCGTTCTGGATGGTGTCGAGCGTCAGCACCGCGGTGACGAACTGGCCCGGCCAAAGCAGGCGATCGCGATTCTCGAACGTGCCTTTCAAACGGATGGTGCCGGTGGTGCTGTCCACGGTATTGTCGATCACCGAAAGTGACCCCACGGCCGCGCGGTCGGGATTGTCCCGCGTGAACACGCGCACCGCCAGCTTGCGCTGGGAGTTGAGGCGGCGGATGGCGGCCAGGTGCTGCTCGGGAACGCTGAAGTTCACGAAGATCGGCTCCACCTGGTGGATGATCACCAGGGCCACATCGTTGACTTTCACCAGGTTGCCCGCCTGCACCAGCAGGTTGCCGGTGCGGCCCGAGATGGGCGCGTGGATCTGGCAGTAATCCAGATTGAGCTTGGCGGCGGCCACCGCGGCCTCATCGGCAGCCAGCGCCGCGCGGCTGCTCTCGATGGTGGCCTGGCTGACGCGAGCCGCTTCGCGGGCCACATCCGCGCTGGTCTTGGACTGGTCGGATTGCGACTTCGAAGCCAAGCCCTCTTTCTGCAGCTCGGCGTAACGCGCGGCATCGCCTTCGTTGAACTTCGCCTGGGCGGCATCCCGCGCCAGCGCCGCCTCGGCCTGGGCGATCTGGGCGCGATCGCGGGCCACGTTGGCTTCGGCTTGCTTCACAGCGTCCTCGAACGGGCGCGGGTCGATCTGGAAGAGAAGGTCGCCCTGGTTGACGTTCTGGCCTTCGGTGAAGGCCACCTTGTCGAGCTGGCCGGCCACCTGCGATTTTACCTGTACGATGGAGGACGCATCCACCGTTCCCACCACGCGCAGTTCCGTGGGGACCGACTCCTCGACGGCTTTGGCGACGGAAACGGGCACCACCGGCGGGCCCATTGAGCGGACCTGTTGCTGCTGCCTGCATCCCGCGAGCGACCACAGACAACCCGCGGCGATCATGATTCGGACGAAATGGTTTTGAACTGACACGATGCAAAACTCCGTGTTAGATTCCAGTTTACACCAGGGCGAAGAAAAATCGAAATGGCCGGCTGAGAACGTACAAAAGAGCCCCGATATTCCAAAGTTTAGCAGACTGCCGGAGGTGGGGCCCAGTGGGTGCATAACCGATACGGGGATCCCGCTCCGGCCAAAGGGCCGGGGACCCGGCTTGACCCATCTTTGCCGGGTGTGTCAGCCAACCAGACAGAACGAAAAGTAAACGCTGCGGCGTCAGGGAGGACCTGTTCCTTTGGAGGCCAAGTATCAGTGAACTCCGCCACGGCCGTATTCCGCGCTGAAGGCATTGGTCACGACGCGAAACTCCTGCCGACCGCTCAGAAGGTCACTTTCAGTCCCAATTGCAACTGACGCGAGGAGGTCTGCGTGGTGGTAATGAGACCGGCGCTTGCCACCGGGATGCCGAGGCCGCTGGTCGCATTTACACCGGAGAAGACCGCCCTCTGGCTGGGGATTGAGAAGTTTGGATGATTGAAAAGATTGAACGCCTCTGTACGAAGTTCCAAGCCCAAACGTTCGGTCACTCGGAACTGCTTATTAAGCGAAAAATCAACCTTAACCAAACCTGGACCTATCAACGTATTGCGCCCGAGATTGCCATAGAAGCCGGCAGGTTGCAGCACGAAGGAACTCGGGTCAAAGTAGCGTGCGGGGTCTCCGAGGATGGGGTTTGTGCTGGCTCCGGGCGACAGATTCGGGGTCTCGGGAGCCGTGCCGGATTGAGGTATTGCGCGGGCGCGGTCGAAGCTGATCACGGCTGAAAACGGGTTACCCGAAGACAGCGTGGTGATCGCGTTCCAGTGCCATCCCGACCCCAGTAGCTTGGGCCCCGGCAGGGTCGGCAGATCCCAATTCCAATAGGTGACAAAGTAATTTCGCACGTCGTAGTTGGAGAGACCGCGGTCCGCTTTCAGATTGTATGGATTTTGTGGAAGATCGTTATCGGTTCCCTGGCTGATCTCGATAGAGCCGGTGTCAATGTTGCGCGAAAAAGTGTAATTGAGGCGGAAGGAGAGGCCCCGGCTGAATCGCTTCTCGAACGAAAGCAGCAGCGCGTTGTAATAAGACTGGCCGGCGGTCTCCTTGTAACGAATGCCGGTGAAGTTCGGATTCTGAACCGTCGCATTCGCCGGGAAGAAATAGCTGCCGTCGGCGAGGACAGTCGGGGTCGCCTGGTTTCCGTCGATCAGTTCCGGCAGATGTACGCCCCGCTCGCCGGTATAGCCCGCAGTGATCACTGACTTCGATGCAAGCTGCCGCTGCACGGTGAAGTTGTATTGCATTTCATAAGGACTATTCGGCCGGTACTGAACCACATCCTGCCTGCCCAAAATAAATCTGGGGCTGTTGATGAGCGCGTAGGCGTTCGGAAAGGGAATTGGACTGCTGGCGGTGGCGGCCACGCTCCCCAGCGTATAAAACGGCGGCTGGCGATTCCCCGCGTTCAGGTAGAAATCGCTCCAAAGCTCGTCGTAGAAGATGCCGAAACCGGACCGGATACTGGTTTTGCCATCGCCGAACGGGTCCCAGGCAAGTCCGACGCGCGGAGCGAAATTCAGGTTAGAGGGATTCGTGAAAATCTGTCCTACCGCCGCCTGCGGCGCTTGCAAACTGCGCAGGTTCGATAGCAGACCGTTCTCCTCGCCGGGCAGGCTGATGCGCTCATAACGCAGCCCCAGGTTCAGCGTAAGTCTGCGGCTCAACCGGATCTCGTCCTGGAGGTAGGCGGCGACCATCGACTGGCGCCAGTTTCGCACCAGATTCGAACTGGGAAGAGTCATCTCGACCGATGTCGGAATCGCTTGCAAGAAGTTCGCCAGAGAGCTGAACTGATAAAACCCGAACGGTGATTGCACCTGCTGCGCCGGCAGGTGATAAAAGCGGTAATCGATTCCAATGTTGAGCGCATGCCTGCCATGAGCGTAAGCAGCATTATCGCTGAACTGAAAGAGCTTCGTATTCAGAAATGAAGGACCGAAACGGCTCGGACCCAGCGAGAACAATCCGGTAATGGAGATCTGCCCGAAAGGATCGCCGGGCAAGAACGAAAGCGAGGGATCCACCTGCCGCTGATAGCTGGGAAAGCTGGTGCTGAGAGACTTGTTAAAACTGAAGCGAAACGTGTCGAGGAAGCGCTCGCTGAAGATGTGCGTGAGCTCGGCTGTCAAGTACTGGTTTCGCGTACGGGAATTCGCGGTCGACAGATTCAGGTTATCCGGCACGCTCTGCCTGGCGCCGTCATAGGTATAGCGAGCGAACAGGAATGTCTTTTCGGAGAGGTAGTGATCAATCCGCGAGGCGGCAAAATTCTCGTCCGTGCTTTGCGAAGCCGAACTAATGAACTGGCCCGTCCCATCGGCGAACAAGGGACCGTTCGGAAGGGGGACGAGATTCAAATAGGCAGGCACGGCCGGGTTGACAGTGACGGCAGGTTGGTTTGGGATGATTCCAAGCCGGGCGTTGGCGCCGGGCACGACGGCAATGTTGGTGAGTCCCAAACGCCAGCGGAAGCCTTCGTAGCTGGCCATGAAGAAAGTCTTGTTTTTAACGATGGGGCCATCGACTTCCGCGCCAAACTGATTTCGCCTCAACGGCGGGATCTGGGCGCTGTGAGAATCGAAATAGTTTTTGGCATCGACATCGCTATTCCGGATGAACTCGAAGATCGAACCGTGGAATTGATTAGTTCCGGACTTGGTCACGGCGCTGACGATTCCGCCTGCGCTACGGCCGTATGCAGCGCTATAAGAATTGGCGAGCACGCGAAACTCGCGGAGCGTGTCTACTCCTAGGATTACTCCAGCCGCGCTGGTGGGAGTTGTGTTGGTGGCATCATTGATATCGCCGCCGTCGAGCAAGAAGCTGTTCTGGCTTGGCCGGCTCCCATTGATGACGAGCTTGTATTCCGCCGATCCGGAATCCGCGGCGCGGCGTGTCATGACGACTCCGGGTTCGAGCAACGCCAGTTGATTGACGTCGCGCCCGTTGAGCGGCAGTTCGCGAATTGCGATGTTCTGCATCACGCTGGACAACGAGGAATCGCGCGTATCGACCAGATCCGCTCCCGCGGTCACGATGGTTTCCGTCTTGACTTCGCCGACCTTCAACCGGAGATCGAGCGCAGCCTTGCGGCCGACGGTCAATTCGACGTGCGGCGCCACCTCGGTCAGGAATCCGCGGGCTTGCGCGGTGAGCCGGTATGGGCCGGGCGGCAACTGTTCAAAGTTGTAGCGGCCGACGGCGTTGGTGTGAGTGAGCCGCTGCACCCCGGTGTCCTGGCTGGTGAGCGTTACCTCGACGTTGCGAACGACGCCGCCGGATTCATCCATGATGGTGCCGATCAGATCTGCGGTGTTCACTTGGGCGAACGCCGCGGCAGCCAGAAGGCCGGCCGCTGAAAGAAACCATCTAATTCGCACGGTCGTCGCCTCCATTTCGCCGGCCGCGGATCATGACCACGCGCGAATGCTCATCCGAGGTCTCGTGCCAGACCACAAAAACGTGATCCGGCTCTTCATACAGCAGTTCGGGGTAATTGACGCTGCCGTCGAGATGCCCGGCGTTGACCAGAGCGGATAACGTCCCTCGCGCATCGATCTCGCGATAGTAAGCGTTCTGCTTGCCCCATCCCTGGTTGTCATTCGGGTCGCGGCCTTGAAACACCACGCCGACCTTGTTGCCGTGCGCGGCCAGCATCGGATGGTTCGCATCCAGCACGGTTCCCCGCAGATTGGTTCGCGGAGAAAAGGTTTTGCCGCCATCGTCCGACCAGGCCAGGTAGAGCTGCGACGTGCCCTCTCGGACGGTGTGCCAGGCCACGAAGAGGCGTTTGCCGAGCACTGCCAGCGAAGCACCCGAATGCGGACAGCCGTTCAAACGCCAGTTGTCCTCGGCAATCCCGGCGGGCTTCGACCAGGTGGCGCCGCCATCGGCGGAGGAGGCCACCTGAATGTCGCGGACGTCGCCATGCGAGACTCCGCGCCACGAAATGTAAACCGTGCCGCCATCGTCAAAACTGAGCGAGGGCCGGCAACAGGGACAAACACTCGAAGCGACGCGCACACTCTTTTCAAAGCTCACGCCCCGGTTGGCAGAGCGGGCGATGTACACTCCGGAGCCTTCGCCGCCATGCTGCCCACCACCCAGCCAGGCAACATACACGATGCCTTTGGGCGATACACTCATGGTGTAAAAGCCCTGCGATTCCGAACCGGGATCGACCGGAACGGGCTTAGAGAATGTCGTGCCCCAGTCGGTGGAGCGGGCGAGCCGCAGAGCCGAGCCCTCATGGTTGGCGTCCCGTCCTTGCCAGACAACGTAGAACTCGCGCATGCTGTGCAAAACGAGGATCGGGATATTCTCGCCATGGGCCACGACTTCGTGCGGCGCTTCGTTGACGCGCACGCGCGCGGGAAAACTATCGCCGCCGTCCGGCGAACCCAGATACCAGAGATCGCCGCCTTCCACAGTCAACAAGGAGACGTCGCCGGTGACTCGCACCGCAACTTGCGGGAAGACACCCGTGGCGACGGCTCTGGGCTTGTTCTCGAATCGAACCGGTCCGGCGGGTGCGGCAGACAGAACCAATGCCAAAACCAATGCCGCGGCGCCCCGTGCGGCAGATATCATGAATCCCCTCATCGTTTCCCCTCCCCAGATGCAACATCAATACATGCCGCACGTTTCACGATGCGGCTAACCAGGAATCAAATTTGGCGATGAGATTACGACTGGGACGGGGGGCCGCGCTTCTGGCCGCTGCGATCAAAGACGTCGCGGCCGAGCGCCGCAGTTTGAGGGTGAAGTGCCGGGTGGCTGAGAACTGTCCCAACGATGCCAGCGGAAAGCTTCGCTATTGCCGCAACCGGAAGGGGCGGCATGGTCTGGTCGGCGCTAAACAAGGGACACCTACCAGACTGAAACGCCGGGCCCGAAGAGCCTCTTTCGGTTTGACCTGCTGCGCAATGGTGCTTGCCATTGCTGCGGCAACAAGGCGGCAATTTCCGTTCAGCAAAGCCGGCAAAGGCATCTGGGCCGAGGAGCGTAAAGCTGAACACTACGACCAGCAGGGCTGCCCGGATGCGACGCATGATTGCAAGTGTACCCCAAAAGGGCAGCTTTTTCCAATTCCAAAAATGATCGCTGTCAAGGCAAAGTAGAAATGTCCCCATCCCGGCAAAGTAGAAACGTCCCCTTTCGGCTG
>OMOG01000545.1:145-19258 GCA_900290305.1 Candidatus Sulfopaludibacter sp. SbA4 | reverse complement strand
GGCCACAGTATCCGGCGGAGGCGATGTCAATTCGGCCAACAACTTTGCAACCAACCAGGTGCAAGTCCTGCCGGCCCTCACCATCCTCACAGCGGCGCTGCCAACGGCGAACGTTGGCGCGCCATACTCAGCGACTCTCACAGCTTCGGGAGGCGTGCAACCCTACGTCTGGTCGCTGGCTGCAGGATCGTCCCTGCCCTCGGGCCTGGTACTGAATTCCGGCTCCGGCGCCATCACGGGAAATCCGGCCTCTGCAGGAAACTTCCGGTTCACCGTGAAGGTAACGGATGCGGCCAGCGCAACCGCAACCCAGCCGCTCACCTTGGCGGTCGCTCTCCCCACGCTCAGCATCAACGGAGGATCGAACAGCGCTGAGGTTGCCCCCTCGACCACCGTTTCGCTGGCGTTCAACCTTTACGACCAAGCCAACGGGGCCAACGACATCGCCTACGGGCAGTTTTACCTCGCGGACAGTTCCGGAAACGCGTATTGCTATGGCGACTGGGGGCGGCCCAACGGCCTCGACCTCTACGACGGGAACACCGGGACGACGTGGGGTTTCGGCATGAACCAGAGCGACAGCTTCTGCACCGTTTCCCTGGCCTCCATCACGAATTCTTCCAGCGATCCGACGGAGGTCACGGTGGTCCTGGATTTCAACTTCAATCCGGGGCTCGGCGGCACGTACACAATCCAAACGCAAATCAACTACGGCGCGGCGTATACTGGTCCGTGGGAAGCCCTGGGGACGCTGATTATCGACCCCGCACGGGTGACGATCAGCGGCCACGTAACCGCCTCAGGCTACCCACTCGCTGGAGCCACAGTGAACCTTAGCGGATCGGCATTTTCGGGGGTTTCCGCCGCAACGAGGACACTCAGGCGGCTATTCATTTGTGGAAATCGCGGGAGGGAACTACACAGTCACGCCGACCGAGGGAGGCCTGGCGTTCGCGCCCTCTTTCCTTTCATGGAACAACCTGCGCGTCAACCAGACAGCCGACTTCACGGCGGTTCCTGACGACTACCCGGCAGGGTCCGGACCCGCCAGCATACCAAACTCGTTCACGGCGCCCGATCCTGTGCTCACCTGCGACGACATTTCGGGTGTTTGGGACGATGCAGGTAGCTTCGGCAGCGTTGGCTGGGACCTTACCCAAACCGGCGCATCGATCACCGGCCAAATGGAGTACGACATCGTTCGAGGTACCACGGACTGCGGCATAGTCACCTATGACGTTACGGGATCGTATGACAGCAGCTCTTCGTCGTTCTCGCTTTCCGCGACGGTCCACGGCTCTGGCTACGATGCCTGTGGCTACCCCGTTCCCTTTACGCAGCAAACCGAGACTGTAACGCTCTCCGGGCGTGCCTGCGGCACCGGCTCCGCCCAGTTTGATAACACGACATCGGGGAGCGGCAGCACGGCCCAGATCGGAATGGCCCTAACCAGGAGCATTCCCTTGCGGCCCTCTCAAAGGAAGCAAGACGACCATGGGTCCCAGGTCGCAACGGGCGAATCGCGGGCAATCGCTTCCCGGCCTGCGGGTATTGCGAAGCTGCGCCCACTTGATGCCCAGGGCTCTTCAAGCTGGACCACCATCTCTCCGCGCTTCACGGTGCAGTACTCCTCGTACATTCCAGTCGACCACACCGCCGGGCCAACCCCCTGTCTGGTGGGCATTATCGCGAGGGGCTGGAAGACCTACAAGGGAGATGCCTTCCGAGGTACCTACCGGACCACGGAGTCTCTTTTGGTCGCTCCAGGCGCTCAAAAATACGGCAACCTGTTCGCTCGCGGTGGCCCCTCCAGAAATTACCAGATCCCGAGTTCCCCTGCAAACGGTGCGAATCTTTCGTCTACGCCAACCGGCGACCTTTGGACTGCTCCCTACACCGGAGCGGATGAGGACGAGATACGGTATGACTGCCGCCTGTGGAATGACAAGGGCGAGACTCCCAACTCCACGATGCTTGGCGTAGGTGTTACTTTCGGTAACCCTATCACGCAGGTGAACCTATACGGGTCGGGCTCCGATCCGCTGGAGCCTCAGGTCGGCGGGATAAAGTGGAACCTCGTGATCTCGTTGGACACGACCGATCCCACGAATCCAAAAGCCTGGGTCAGTTCGGGGACGCAGACCTGTTACCCGGCACACATCGTGAAGGTAAACGGGACGACCGTGTACAACTCGCTGCCGGCCCAGAATAACACGGCGTATTTACTAGGGTGCCTGCTGGTTTCGGGATTATCGGTCTCGCCATCGACGCCGGTGGTCGTGCCCGCGCATTAACCCGATGATGTCACGACAGGAGGTTCGCATGAAACGTTGTCTACTCGTAGCTAGCATGTGTTTGGCGGCGGTTCCAACCTGGGCCGCGGAGGAGCGGATCAGCGGATTGCTCCGCTCTATGACGGTCGGCGGCCCTTTGCCGGCGGAGAACGCGTTCCACGAAGCTGTTGACGAGGACTATGTCAACCAGCTTTCCCCCGATAGTGTGAAGGAGTTCCTGCCCCTGGCACGAGCCTTGCTGCAGGATCCCCGGCCAGAGGCCCGGAAATACGGCTTGACGTGCTTTCTAGTGGTCACTCTGCGCCGAGCCCTTGACAGCGAGCCCCTGCTGGAGCCATACATCCCGGACCTCCTGCGAATAGCCGATGACCGGGCGAGCCCGCTTCGGCTAATGGCGCTCTTTGTCCTGGGCAATACCTACCCGAAAGTGTCCTCCAGAACGTTGGAATACCTGGCCGCTCACTTGGCCGACAAGGACAATACAACGGATGACGCAAGCGCGATGCTAGGGACACTGTTGAGGGCGGGATCGGACCCCCTGACTCACGACGTGATTGCGTTTGCGCGGAAGCAGAATAAGCATGAGGTGTCAGAGGCAGTCCTAAAGTGCCTTCGCCTATACCGGACGAAGAATGCCGACGCCCTCGCGTTCATTGGCGACAGCCTCGACAGTCGGGATGCGTGGACACGCCGAATGGCTGTGGAAGCAGTCGCCACCATGCCGCTGGTGGAACGCTCCCCGTTCCTGGCCCAGTTGAGCCGGCTGAGCGCAGACCCAAATGAGCCAACTGAAATTCGCTCGATGGCTGCGGAGGCATTGAAGAAATGACCGACCAAGCCAGAATAGACACGCAGGTTGGTTATCGATGGCCACCCGTGGTAACTGCCGAAGAAAAAGAAATGAGGTGTGCTTTGCCATTCTGCGTCAATCTGAAATCGAGGCAAAAGCCCGGACCACCTGACGCGCGCCACCGACACCACTGCCAATGGTCTTACGTGGTGGCTCTCGGAATTTTCGGTGCACATTGCCTTTTGGCGGCGAACAACAGCGTGACGGGCTCGGTTGTGGACGATAGCGGCCATTCAATCGCTGGCGCGCGTGTGCTGATCAGTTACGCTCCTTCGATCAAGCCTCCCGCAGCCGCCCCGCCCGTGATCACCGGGCCGCTGGCGGCGATGGTCACGGCGGACAACAACGGCGCCTTCCTGGCCAGCGGTCTCGCGCCCGGCCAGTACATCGCGTGCGCGGAAACCACGGGACCCGGATACCTCGACCCCTGCCATTGGGCCGCAGCCGCCCCGGGTTTCAGCGTGAACGCGGGGACAACAACCTCCGGCGTGAAGATCGTGATGGCGAAAGGCGCGGTCCTTCGGGTCCACATCGACGACCCACAGAAGCTCCTTAAGGCCGCCGCCGGTCCGGTGGACCTCGATTTCGAAATTCACGTCGTCACGGCCAAGGGTTTTCACTACAGCGCCCCGATTCAGTCGAGCACCGCCGTCGGACGGGACCACGCTATCACAATTCCGTTCGATATACCCCTAAACCTGCGCGTTCTTAGCGCTCACCTGGCCGTCAATGATCAATCGGGCAATCCGATGCAACCGGCCGGCATGACAGTCAACCTCCCAGGTGGGAGCACCCCGCCTGTCATAGGACTCACCATTGCTGGCAGGAAACAATGACCCGTATGAATTCACAGATGAGCTCCCGGCTCCTGGACGGCAAACGCTACGTGGTCTTTCTGATCGAGACCGTCATACTGTTCAAGCCCCTCGGGACCGCCAGCAATTGAAGCTGGAAGTTACAGCAGGTGGCAACGCTCCCCCTACCCTCGAAATAGGCCCGGGCAGGTGCAAGCGGTAAGAACGGCAGCCTCAGCCACACCAGTGCCCCATCCCCTAAAATAAACCACCCGAAAATCCGGGTCACGCGACTTCCGACCATTTTTTCAATCTCAATTTTCCACTCATTCCAAAACTACTTACCCACTAAAATCCACCCCCACCCGACCCCTTTTTCACCATCCCCGCCATGCTGGTCTGCTACTCTTAAATCAGGAAGAGACCTACGCCCCGAGGCCAAAACCAACGGGCCAACTCCGATCCCGAAGCCAAAATGACGCAACTTGCGTCATTTTATCGAGTCATTTTCCCGTATTTTCAGTAGTTTGCATTTCCAGAGTGTTCCCGCAGTGACGTCCTGGGCATGGCAGGCTCCTACCCGTCCATCATCCTGACCGTCAACGTAGCCTCGAACGCCCCCGCCAGCCTGACGACCACGGCCACNNCAGGTCCTCCCGCCGCCCAACATCGTAAGCTTCGCCCCGCCCGGTGGTGCGGTCGGCGCGACGGTCGCCATCATCGGATCGAACTTCGGGTCGACGCAAGGCGCAAGCGTCGTGAAGTTCAACGGGACGCCGGCCAGCATAACATCCTGGGGCCTCACCAGCATCCTGGCGTTCGTGCCCGCCGGCGCCACCACCGGCCTCATTCAGATCATCGTGAACGGCGTCGCCGCCTTTTCCTCAGAACCATTCGCCGTTGGGAGCCCGTCGATCACAAGCCTTTCCCTTCCGGCAGGCCCGGAACAGATGGGATTCAAAATTGCGGGGAGCGGCTTCGGGGCAACACAGGGCACCAGCACAGTCAAGCTCAACGGCCAACTCATGACCCCGGTGGCTGGGTCGTGGAGCGACGCGAGCATCACCGTACAGGTCCCAGCGGGAGCGACGACGGGAAACGTGGTGGTGACGGTCGGGACAACGAACAGCAACGGATTACCGTTCACAGTCCAACCTTCGTTCGGATGTGTAGCTCAATGACGAGGAAATCGATGAAAATACCTATTCGGAACCCGAGGTGCTCCCCTTCAGAAGCACACCTCCCGCCGCGAACGACCGCCCAATACCCGCCCGTACGAGCCTGCGCACTAGACGCTGATTCCACAATCCAGTCCATTCAGAAGGGCAAGACCAATGCACACCACAACAGCAAATAGCGCCCGCACCACGGCGAAGAGACCCCGCGCTGCGAAGGAGTGGCTCTCCCTCCTTCTGCTCGTGGTCCTCCTCATTGCACCCCACCATACGCGCTCCCAGACTTCAACACCGGCCAGCAGCGGCTCGCCGGCGCCCCTCCCCCAGCGCGTAGTATACTGGCAGTTTTTCAAGTTCGCCGTATTGCTCGATGTCGAGGCGGACCAGGCGGACCAGCGCGGGGAGAACGGCAACCACCTCCGGAACTACTATCAGACCAAGACCGGGATGACCGCAGCCGAAACGGCCCTGCTGAAATCCACAGCGAACAGCACGGTAAAGGGAGTGCACGCGATTGACCAGCAAATCCAGGCCGCAGTGGTCAGCTACCGCGGACAGTTCCGCAAGGGCACTCCACCGCCGCCGTTACCGCCCGAGTTGCAGACCTTGCAGACGCAGAAAGACAACCTCATACTGAACGGGCTGGCGGCCATCCAGGCGGGATTCGGCGCCGCTCGTTTCCAAAACCTCGACGCGTTCGTGCAGAAGGATATTGCCCCGCACATCACCCTCAGCACGGTAAAGCCACTGGGGCCGTCTGCGGCGAACGGCACGCTGCCGCCGGGGCAGCCGGTGCCGTGGCCATAGAGGAGTCGCTCATCCATGAACAGCTTACGTTTATTCGTATGTTTGCTGCTGCTCACGGCAGAAACCGGCGTGGTGACGGACTCGCAAGCCCAGACCCAGCCCCCCGGCGCTCCATCGCCCTCGGCGACCGAGGTCGTTGGCACCTCCTACATTCTTCCCGCCAGCGGCCCCACAATCACAGGCTACGCTTCCACTGAAATCGGATCCGACCTGGAGGCCTATTACCAAGCCGGAGTGGATGCGACCCTTACGGAGGCAGGTGCGAGCCCGACCTCCGGGACGGGCCAAGGGAACCCCGCTGAAGAAACACTCTCGCTCCCCTCGGGCGCGGCCATGTTTGAACTGGACAGCTCCCACTACCTGACACCTACCTCCTTCGAGGATTGCCCCGCCTTCGACGATCCTTACGCCTTCCAGAATGCCGGCGGCGCCTCCGGGCAGGGCTACATAGTTGTCGACGCCCCGGGGGAGTTCGATGACCTCAACTGCACTTTCTATACCCGCCTCGACGTGGGAAGCACGTACTGGCAGGAATACGGTACAGCGCCGCAGATCCAGGGCATATCGCCAAACGGGGTGACCTTGAACAGCACCGGAACGCTAACGATTACCGGGCTGTATTTGACCGCGGCCGGGACCGATTCGAACCCCACGGTGACCGTGGTCAGCGGATCGGGGCTGACGACCGGCAATGTCACCATCGTCAGCGACAACGGGTTGGATGTCTTGGATGTTGGTTACACTGTAGACAGCAGCCCGAATAGCACGGGCCAACACGGCATTACGGTGACGACGATCGGCGGAACCAGCAACTCGGTTAACGTGAACGTAGGAGATCCCACTCCCGCAATCACTTCGGTAAGCCCGAACCAGTGGTATGCCCCTTCGACGAATCTCATCACCATTACCGGGCAGGGTTTCGGGACCAATCCCTGCCTGCAAATCTCGCCCGCGCCGGGGGTCACGTTCCTAAGTGCCGCTGGCTGCGTAACCTTAAGCGCTGCCACCGACACGACGATGCAAGCCACCGTCACAATCGACCCGAATGCTCCCGCTGGTACGTCCACCATCACCGTGCAGTCCCAAGGCTACAACGCCAACGGCTTTCAACAAACTCAGACCGGCCAGTCCAGCACGAGCAACCAGCAGACCGCGAACACCATCCCAGTCTCCGCACCGTCTCCCTACATAGTGGTGGGAGTCGACACCGGCGGCACCATTTGCCAGCCGGCCAACGCCGTTACTACCACGCAAAACGTCGTCGTGGGACAGCAGATTGCCTTCACGGCATGTATGCCGACCCTGCCACAGGGCGTTCGGATCGCCAGCGAATCGTGGACGCCGAACAGTCCACTGGGCACCGCAGTGGCCGGGTACACGGCTTCAACCGCGGGAGGCAGCGTGCAGTTGGTGTCCGTTACGACATGCGGGACCGGTCAATACTGCGACTTCGCCCCGTTCTATTGGGTAGACCAGGGCCTACGCCAGTTTACCTTCAATTACACCCTCGCGAACGGCAACAGCAGCATTGCCAGGGTCTCGTTCAGCGTCAGCGGACCGAGCCAGTCGGCAGGTACGCCATACATAACCGCCACACCCGGAGCTTCAGGTATCATGCCGGGACCCTATCTGCAGCTCGGGGGCTCAGCAAGCAACATCGGGATGAAGTTCTCGGCCTCAGCGACCCTACCCTCAGCAGGAAGTAACGCTGCTTACTTATGGGTGCAGCTCGTAACCAACAACGTCGTCACTCAAATTACGAGCACGGGCCAGCAGACCTGTCCCGAAACGGCACTTTCAACGGTTCCAGGGGTGCCCGGCGGCCCTCCTGTCCTGGACAACAACTTCCCCTACGTGACCTCGGCGCCGTACGCGAGCACGACGAACGATAATCCGAGAACACCGTTGTCGGCGGGGGTCGGCGAGAGAGCCCGGGACTTCTCGGCCACAATGTATCTCATGTGGGACCCGGCCCTCCCCTCAGACTGCAAGCCGGCGTACAATACGGCTACGAACAACCCCAACGGGACGCAAACACAGACCCCCGTTAAAAGCACCTGCACCGCTTCGATTCCGGTTCCGCTGGCAAACCTGACTTGGCACTGGAAGGCGGATGCAATCAATACATTGAGCGCTGTCACAGGCGACACCGGCACTACGTGGAAACTCGGCTGCGGGAGCCAAAGTGGGGACGGATGCATCGCGAGTAATCCCGCCACTGACCCGAATAACTCGTACCCGACCTGGGCCGCCGCGACCACCAACGGACCGTTCAACCAGGCGTACAACTGCAAATAGGAGGATCGATGACGAGGCTCTTACTCCGCTTAATCTGGGGCGCGACCGCCGCGGCGATGTTCTACAATGAACCTGCCCAATGTGCAGACCCACCGATGTCTGTTACGATAAGCGGGCCGGCCGAGGCCGTAAAGGTCGGGTCGCAGGTGAAGATCAAGGTAGTTCTCAAGAACATATCCAGCCACGAACTCGGTATTTCCAAAGCTGTAGGACCGGGGGAGTTTGATTACGAATTGGACATCCGGGACGACAAAGGCATCAAAGTGGCCCACACCAAGTACGGGCGCGACATCAGCCCCGAAGAGGGCGGGGGGATCAGCGATAACACGATCATTGTTCCTTTGCCGCCCGGGGGCACAGAGACGAACACCATTACCATCTCCAAGATCCACGACATGAGCAGGCCGGGGAGGTATACGGTACAAGTACGGCGGTATGAGGGCGACTCAAAATCCTGGATAAATTCCAACACCATCACAGTAACGATTACCCAGTGAAAGGACGGCTACACCCAGGAACCAGCCGTCGGCAGCGTCCCCGAACTATCGTCATTACTGCGACGGGTACAGGTATGACGCCGAGTGCCACAGTGCGATTTCCACGGCCCGGATCCACGAAAACGGGGCGTGGCCGCATCTCGGTCCTATCCAGCCAATAGCCTGAATCTAAACCGCTTACCCTAAAATTGAGGTACAGTCCGTTTGGGCCGAAAATCCGAGTCACGCGACTTCCGACTATTTTTTCAATCTCACTTTACCACTCATTCCAAACCACTTACCCACTAAAATCCACCCCCACCCGACCCTTTTTCACCATCCCCGCCATGCTGGTCTGCTACTCTTGAATCAGGAAGAGATCTACGCCCCGAGGCCAAAACCGACGGGCCAACTCCGATCACGAAGGCAAAATGACGCAACTTGCGTCATTTTCTTGTGCCATTTTCCCGTATTTTCAGTAGTTTGCATTTCCCAGGCGACGCATCATGCGTCGCCTGACGGCCGTCGGCCTGACCCGGGAGACGCGTGGAGCGAAAAACAGCCTCCCCACGCGTCTCCCAATTTCGAGAGGTCCCTGCAATGAAAAGAAACGAAGGAACTTATGCCAGCACATAATAATGGGTGCGCCAACCCCTCCCCAGCGTCACCGCCGCCGGATCACATTGTGACGCGTGGCTCGAAAAAAACGTCCCCCACGCGTCACAGGATTTCGGGGCGTCTCCGCAACCAAAACAAATCAGGCATCTTACGCCATCGCGAAACCGTGTGTGCAGACCCGCCCTCCAAGCGTCACAGCCGCCCGAAAACGGAGCCTCAACTCGGCCGCGAAATCTGCGGTCCGGCCAGGAGTCGCGCGTAGACTCGCCCGCCACAGTAAAATGATACAGCCACACGTAACGGAAACGAACTCGCCCGATGCTCTGCTGCGGCAATACGCGGAATCTCACGATCCGCGGCAATCCGAGGCCCTGCTCGAAGCCCTGGTCGTGAACCACGCCCAGCCGGGCATCAGCAAGATCGTGCGGCACAAGCTCGCATTCCAGGGCGCCTGGGAGTCGCAGCATACAGAGGACGTGGCCTCCGAGGTCCTGGTCGAGCTGATCGGCCGCCTGCGCGCCATGAAGGAAGGCGATGCCGGCGCAACCATCGGCGCCCTTTCCGGATACACCGCCGTAGCCGCCTATCATGCCTGCAACGAATACCTGCGGCGCAAGTATCCCAACCGTCACCGCGTCATGAACATCATGCTGGTGAGCGTCACCGAGCGCACCCGCGAAATCGGCATCCGCAAGGCCGTGGGCGCCCGCAAGAGCGACATCATCGTGCAGTTTCTCACCGAAGCGGTGGTGCTGACCACGCTGGGCGGCATCTTCGGACTGACCCTGGGATGGCTCATTTCACGCGCCGTGGGGCTCATCTTCTCCAGCCTGCCCACCGCCGGACCGCTATGGACGGCCGTGTTGAGCGTCGTGGTCTCCATGGGCGTGGGCCTGTTCTTCGGCATCTGGCCGGCGGGCCGCGCGGCGCGCCTGGACCCGGTGGTGGCCTTAAGATACGAGTAGGGAACTTTTCGCGCCCGGACTCGTATGCTGACCAGAGGGTCTCAATGACATTGCTCCAGGACTTACGCTTCGCACTCAGAGTGTTATGGAAGAACCGCGCGTTCACACTTGTTGCCATGCTCTCGCTGGCCATCGGGATCGGCGCTAACTCGGCGATGTTCAGCTTTGCCGATGCGCTGCTGCTGCGCCCGTTACCTGTGTTACGTCCCTCCGAAATAGTCACTGTGCAGGGCACGTCCACCAGGGCCACGCGCTTCAGCATTTCCTACCCGGACTATGTCGACTACCGGGATCGCGCCAGGACCTTCGACGGCCTGGCGGCGTTTGAGCTGACTCCGTTTGGCTTCGCGTCCCGGCCGGATGCGCTGCCGCAAATCAAGTACGGGCTCCAGGTCTCCGGGAACTTCTTCCGGGTGATGGGCGTGGAACCGGCGTTGGGCCGCGCCTTCCGCGCCGACGAAGATCAGGTGCCGGGACGCGACGCCGTAGTGGTGCTGGGTTGGGATTTCTGGAAGCAGCAGTTTGCCGGCGACCCTGGCACGATCGGCAAAAAGGTCCGGCTCAACGGCATCGATTTCACCGTGATCGGCGTGGCCCCCGAGGATTTTGGCGTCGATCAGTTTTTCCGCCTGGCGATGTATGTGCCGGTGCACATGTCGCCGCGCCTGGCAGGCAATCCGAAACAGAGCCTGCTCGACCAGCGCGACAACCGCTCCATGCTGGTGAAGGGCAGGTTGAAGCCGGGAGTCACGCTGCAGCAGGCGCAGGCGGAACTGCAAGGCATCGGCAAGGGCCTCGAGCAAAACTATCCGGCCACCAACAAGGATCAAACCGTAATCGTCCGGACCGAATTCCAGGCGCGCGTCGATCAGTCGCCGCCCAATGCCTTTCTGGTGGCCATGCTGCTGGGGCTTTCCGCCCTGGTGCTGCTGGTGGCCTGCGCCAACGTGGCCAACTTGCTGCTGAGCCGGGCCCGCGCGCGATCGCGCGAGATCGCCGTGCGGCTGGCCATTGGCGCCGGGCGCATGCGCCTGGTGCGGCAGTTGCTGACCGAAAGCCTGGCCATCGGTCTGGGCGGAGCCGCACTCGGAACCGCGGTGGCATATGGCGCCATCGCTCTTCTGAACCAGATTCAGGTGCCGAGCGAGATGCCCATCGTGCTGAGCAGCCGGCTCGACACACGGTCGCTGCTGTTCGGGCTGGCGGCCGCTCTGGTGAGCGTTCTGCTGTTCGGGCTGGTTCCAGCCATCCAGACGTCGCGCACCAACCTGGTGGCGTCTTTGAAATCGGCCGACGCCGACAACTCCGGCAAACGCCGCGTCTGGGGACGCAACCTGCTGGTGGTTGCCCAGGTGGCGTTCTCGCTGGTATTGCTCATCGTAGCGGCCATGCTGTACCGCGGCTTTGACCACGAACTGCGCAGCGGGCCCGGTTTCCGTACCGATCACCTGGTGTTCATGAGCTTCGACCCCTCGCTGGTGCAGTATACCGAGGCGCAATCGCAACAGTTCTTCAAGCAGGTCACCGATCGCGCCGCCCTGCTGCCGGGAGTGAAATCCGCCGCGCTCACGTTTATCATTCCCATGGGGCCGCGACAGGATGCGGAGACCATCGTGCCGGAAGGCTACCAGTTTCCCAAGGGCAACGCAAACGTCCAGATCCTCGCCGACACCGTGGACGAACACTACTTCGACACCATGGGCGTGCCCATCGTGCGCGGGCGCGGTTTCCGCGCCACCGACAACGCTACGGCGCCCAAAGTGGCGGTGGTGAACGAGGCGCTCGCCGCCAAGTATTGGCCGAGCCAGAATCCCATCGGCAAGCGCTTCCGCGAGGGCGATGCGCAACAGGGGCCTTGGGTCGAGGTGGTGGGCGTGGCCAAGACCTCGAAGTACATCTTCATCACCGAGCCGCCAATCGAGTACCTGTACCGGCCTCTGGCACAGAACCCCAAAGCGCGCATGACGCTGCTGGCAGAATCCATGGGCGATGCCGCCGGACTGGTGGCGCCGCTGCGCGAGATGGTCCGCGGCATCGATGCCAATCAGCCGCTCTTCGACGTGCGGACCATGGCGGATTACTACCAGGCGCGGGCGGTGAAGACCTCCAACATGATCATCCAACTCGTGGGCGGGTTGGGCCTGATGGGACTGCTGCTCGCCATGGTCGGGTTGTATGGCCTGGTGGCCTATTCGGTGAGCCGCCGCACGCGCGAATTCGGAATCCGCATGGCCATCGGCGCCCGCGGCGCCCAGGTGATGCGGATGGTGATGGGGCAGGGGTTGCGCCTCTCGCTGGTGGGCATCGCGCTCGGCCTGTTGCTGAGCCTGGGAGCCGCGCCGGTGATCCGCGCCAGCCTGGGAACCGCGGACACCAGCCCCATCACTTTTGTGATTGTGTGCCTGTTGCTGCTGGGGGTCGCCATGCTGGCAGCTTACCTGCCCGCGTTGCGGGCGTCGCGCGTGGCGCCCATGAAGGCTCTGCGATGGGAGTAAAGACGGCACATGTTGCGGCGGCCGGATGCGCCCTGTTGGCTGCCGGTGTGGCGGCGCTGTCGCAGAACGCGCCGCCCGCGCCGCTGGCGCACTTCCATCACGTGCACCTCAACTCGACCGATCCTCAGGCTGCGATCGAGTTCTACACTTCCAGGTTGGAGTGCGAGAAGCGCAAGTACGGCGCCGAGGACGCCGTGTGGGCTCATCGATCCTGGCTGCTGTTCACCAAGGTCGATGCGCCGCCCAAGTCCGACATCACTTCCGCCATCTGGCACATCGGCTGGGGCGGCGGCGACAACATGCCGGAGACTTACCGGAAACAGGTCGAGGGCGGAACCCGGTTCCACACGCCCATCACGGACCTCAGCGACCAGTGCGATGGAAAGGGCGGCAATGGTCGGGCGTTCTTCTCGTACATCGACGCGCCCGACCACGCCCTGGTCGAGCTGAACACTACCGCCGCTGACAATCGCCACTTCTACCATGTGCATTTGCTGAGTAAAGACCCCATCGCTGCCTCGGAATGGTACATGAAGGAATTCGGGCTGGCGCGGCGCGGCACGGCTCCGCCCTCCACCGAGGTGCGCTACCGATGCGGCCGCCAGACCGCGCCCTCGGTGACCATGGTGATGGACGACGTAAGCATCGGCATCTATCCGGTGGGCAACGCCAAGGCGACCTTCCCCGACGTATGGAAGGGCCGCGACGAGCTGGAGTCGACCGCCGGCCACGCCGTCGATCATCTCGGCTTTCGGGTCGACAACCTCGATCAGACGCTCGCCCGGTTGAAGAGAGACGGCGTCAAGGTAACCGGCGCCTTCATCGAAGGCCCCGACCACATCCGCATCGAGCTGTTGGAAGACCACATGTAGCCAGGCGCCCTCACCGGGTCACCCGATGCCCCGCCGCCTCCAGCGCGCGGATCGCCTTCTCCACGGTCGATTCCCGCACCATCACGCAGTCGGTATCGAATGTCGATATCGCGAAGATACTCACGCCCGCTTCCGCCAGGGGTCTGGCGATGGAGAGGAGAATTCCCGTGAGACCGAAATCCAGCGGCCCCGCCACCTGCAAGATCCGCCAGCCCGGCTCCCGCTGGACTCCCGGCGGCACGGCGTCTTCGGCGCATACCACCGACAACTCTCCGGCAGTGCGGGTTATCGAGCTGAACCCCTGGGCGGCCCATGCCGGCGATGCCGCATCGGGCGCCAGGCGGCAGACCGCGAACCGCCCCTCGATCAGAGTCAGTTCGAGGGCGGCGCCATTCACTCCAGCACCCGATGCACCATCTCGACGAGCTTGTCCGGCGTGAACGGCTTCTCCAAAAAGGCTACGGCATTGTCCAGCACGCCGTCCTCGCTCATGATGCGATCGGTATAGCCGGACATGAACATCACCTTCATCTGAGGATGCGATGCCGTAAGCTCGGCCGCGAGCTGGCGGCCGTTCATCCCCGGCATGATGACGTCGCTCAGCAGCAGCCGGATGGGCTGCCCGTGCCGCTCCGCCAGGGCCAGCGCCTCCCCGCCGTCCGCCGCTTCCAAGACGTCGTAGCCGAGATCGCGCAGAATCATGCAGGTCAGTTTCCGCACCTCTTCCTGGTCCTCCACCACCAGCACCGCTCCCGAACCCTTGGGCGGACCGCAGCGAAGTCCTCCCGCCGAATCCTGCCGCGCCGTTCCCGCCAGGTGCGGCAGATACACGCTGAACACCGATCCGTGCCCCGGTTCGCTGTCCACCGAGACGTGCCCGCCCGACTGCGTGACGATTCCGAACACCGTCGAAAGGCCCAGCCCCGTCCCCTTGCTGATGTGCTTGGTGGTGAAGAACGGCTCGAACAGGTGCTGCCGGGTACGCGCGTCGATCCCCACTCCCGTATCTCCGATGCGCAGCAGCAGGAAGGGCCGGACGCCGGGGCCGCACGGCTCCTCCCGAAGGCTCGGCCCGAGATACACGTTGCGCGTCTCGATGGTGAGGGTGCCGCCGTGCGGCATGGCTTCCCTGCCGTTCACCACCAGGTTCATCAGCACCTGGTGGATCTGGCCGCGATCGCCCTTGATGGTCCCGGCCGCTGGGTCGAGCCGGATGACCAACTCGACGTCTTCGCCGATGACGCGCTCCAGCATTCCTTCCGATTCGCGAATCAGGCTGTTGACGTTCAGCGGCCGCAATTGCGCCACCTGCTTGCGGCTGAAGGCCAGCAGTTGCTGGGTCAACTCGGCGCCCCGCGTGCCGGCGTTCTGAATCTCGGCCAGCCCGCGGCGCAGCGGGTTCTCGGGGTCCAAGCCCTGCATCAACAGCTCGCTGTAGCCGTTGATCACGGTGAGCAGGTTGTTGAAGTCGTGCGCGATCCCTCCCGCCAGCCGCCCCAGGCTCTCCAGCTTCTGCGACTGCAGCAACTGCTCCTCCAAGCGCTTGCGGTCGGTGATATCGAAGAAGCTCACGATCACCCGCGACCAATCCTTATTGGGGGTCGGCACCAGCGAGACGATCATGCTCACGGTGCGCTCGTCGCCGTGCGCGGTCGAGGCCCGGAATTCGGACTTGAAGATGGAGCGGTTCTCCGCCAGGGTCGCCATCTCTTCCAGGAAGACCTCGTAGGCGGTTTCGTCGAAGAGGGCATTGAGATCGCCCAGCAGCTCCTCCTTGCCGACACCGTAGAAATCGCGCGCCGCACGGTTTACATCCAGGATCCGGATGCGCCGCACGCACTCCATCAGGGCTTCACGATGCACGGTGAGATACTCCCTGAGGTCCGTGACCTCCAAGTCCGCCAGGGCATCGAGATAGACCTTCACGCGCGAGAAGTCTTCCTCCCACATGGGGAACGGCGAGTTCTCGAACAGCGTGCGGTAGCGCTCCTCGTTGATGCGCAGGCTGTGTTCCGACTGGCGCAGGGTCTCCTCCGCCATGCGGCGCTCGGTCACGTCGCGCTCGCGCCCCTGCACTCCCACCTGTTTGCCGGTATCGTCGAGGATGGGGCCCCAGGAGGCTGCCACCCACTTCATCCGCCCGTCCTTGGTAATCAGCCGGTATTCCTCTTCGTAAAACGACCTCGCCTGGAAGAGTTGGTCCCAATGGCCCAGCATGCGCTCGCGGTCTTCCGGATGTACCCAGCAGATGAACTGCTGCCGCTCCAGTTCGGTGACGGAGTAGCCGGTGAGGGTTTCGGCGGCCGCGTTGGCGAACGTCAGCCGACGGTCCATATTGTAGGCCAGCACCATTTCCGTGAGGTTCTTGGCCATCAGCCGGAACCGGGTTTCGGCGTGGCCCGCTTCCTCCGAGCGCTTTTCCGGAGGCAACTCGCGAACCACGTACTGCACCAGCAGGGGCCAGCCGGGGTCGCACAGGACGCTGGCGTGCAGGGTGACCGGCCGGCGCGAGCCATCGCGGGCCAGCAACTCCGCCGCGGCCGAGAACTGCTGCTCGCCGGCACTCGTCCGACCGAGGAGGTCGGTGGCCGGTTCGTAGAACTCGGGCAGAAGCTGGCGGATGTTCATGCGCAGGATTTCCTGGCGCGTGTAGCCGCTCAGCCGCTCCGCCGCGGCGTTGGTGGAGATCAGGTTGCCGGCTTCGTCCTGCGTGTAGACGGCCTCGGGAAGGCTCTCCAGCAGCAGCTTGTATTGGCGCTGCCACAACTCGGCGCGGCGCTCGAGCTCCAGCATGCGGTGAAGATCGAATTGCCGCTGTGCCTCGGACATGGCGTCTTCGTCATCATAAGACAAGCTCGGGCGCGGGGTGCGATGGGTATGTGCTGAAGAGCACGGGAGCGGCGGCGAAGACCGCTTGCTTACGCGCGCGGCTCCGATCTGACGCGCGCGGCTCCGATCGGAGCCACGACCGTAAGGGAGTGGACAAGACCTAGCGTTGGCGCATGCCGGCAAGGCTTTGGCGCAAGGAGGCGGCGGCTGCGGGATCGCTGGCGGCCAGGCCGTCGAGCTCCACGGCGGCATCGTCCAAAGCTCCGGCTTTGGCGCAGAGGACGGCGAGCAGCAGGTGGTTCGCGGGATGCTCCCGGCGGGCGCTTTCGACTTGCGCGGCCACTTCCGGCGGGACCACCTGGAAGCGCGCTTCGGGCGCCGGCGGCACGGGCGCATTGACGGTCTTGCGGCCGACGGTGGCGCTCACCTGCCAGATGTAGATGCGGCCGCGCGGCAGAGGCCGGTCCGGCTGCCACTCGGTGGCGGTGACCGGCGGGCTGGCGGACACCTGGTTGAAGTTCTCATCGAAGATGGCGACCACGTAATGCGACGCACCGGAGAACGGACTCCAGCGGAAGACCGGACGATCGGCGATCACGGCGGTGCCCAGGGGAGCGATGAGATCGAAGGTCCCGGTTGCGGAGGGCGCGCCCAGCAGGACGCCGCGCCGGGAGATCACGCGATCGAGAATGGGCGACCGCTCCAGGCGATGGGTGTCCATCGCCATCGCGACGGCCGCGTTCTGGTCCGCGGACAACGGCGGCTCGGCGGGCTTCGTCGCCGCGACTTCGGTATGCGGCGCGGGCGAATGCAGATAACGGAAGCCGACCCCTGCCGCGACCAGGACGATGGCCGCCGCGGCCGCTACGGGCAGGCGCCACGAGACCTTTCGCGCAGGCATCTGGATGGGCGCGCGCGGCGTGCTCTTCAAATCCCTGCCGAATTGGCGCAGATCCTCCACTTCGGCGCGGCACGTGGCGCAATCGGCGAGGTGCCGCTCCACACCGGGCGGGACGGACCCTTCGGCCGCGGCGGCGATCTGTTCGTATTCCAGGTGAGTGGACAGCTCGGCGCGCAAGCTCCGCAACTGCGCCGCTGCATGCTCTTCTTCGAAGAGCCGGCCGCGGCACTCGCCGCAAGCGGCGATGTGGTCTGAAACCTCCAGCAGCTCCAGGGGCGCGAGCGAGCGGCTGCGAAAACGGGCGAACTGCTCCTCCGTAGGATGTGCAGGCTGTATCATATCTTATACCTGGGTTGAGGGCGATTTTCGCGGCATATTACTACCCATTCTGCGAGTCAGGCGTTCCCGTGCGGATTTTCTCAAATTGATGACTTTCTGCCGGTTGATGCCCAGCAGCTCCGCGATTGCCAGGTCGTCCAGGGGCAACCGGTTCCAGATCGCGGCGAATTGTTCGGGCGGAAATCCCAGCGCGGCGGCCACTTCCCGCACGCTGGCGACGCCGGTGAGCGGGATCAGGGCCGCCGCCGAACCCGCCGATCCGCAACGCAGGTTCAGCAGCAAGGCGGCGCGCTGGGCCTCGGGGAGATCGCAAATCTGCTCCCACAGTTCTTTCATCCACAGCCGCAATTCCATGCGCTCGGCGGGATCGGCATCGCCGCTGACCAGCTCGCGGGCGGCGGTTTCGGGCGCGGCGGGCGGATCGTCCACGCCCCAGATGTGGCTCACAATGCCGACCAGCTCATCGAACTCGACCGGCGCGCCGAAGCGTTCAAAGATCCTGGCCAGCAGGTCCGCGGGGTGACCGGACCGGCCGCGCGGCAGGTCTGCCAGGGTCTCGCGCCAGCGGTTGAGGGCATCCTGGGAGACGGGCGCCGTGCCCGTGGGCTGCCATTTGGCCAACCCGCAGATCCATTCGCCGATGCCCCGCTCCCAGATGGCGAAGCGCTTCTCGGTATTTAATAGGTAGCGAAGCTGGGTCTTCAGACGGTGACGGTTGGGATACTTGCGCCGCAGGTACTCGTTGCAGGCATGATAGGCGGCCACGGCGGTGTATCCGGAAAAGGCGCCGATGGTGGCGCCGGCGTCGCCTTCCTTCATGGCGCGCAGGCGGCCGATCAGCTCGACCAGAACCTCGGAGGCCACGTCCTCGGTATCCTGCGACTCCCACGCGCCCTGGAATGCGAGCTTGTGGCGGACGATCTTGCGGATGCCCGGCTGGGCGTGGTTGACGACCAGGGCTTCGAGCAGGGCCTCGGATTGCCGCGGATCGTCAGATTCCGCGTATTGCCGCAGCAGAGCGTCGGGCGAGTTCGTTTCCATTACGTGTGGCTGTACCATTTTACTGTGGCGGGCGAGTGTACGCGCGTCTCCTGGCAGGACCGCAGATTTCGCGGCCGAGTTGAGGCTCCGGTTTCGGGCGGCTGTGACGCTTGGAGGGCGGGTCTGCACACACTGTTTCGCGATGGCGTAAGATGCTTGGTTTGTTTTGGTTGCGGAGACGCCCGGAAATTCTGTGACGCGTGGGGGACGTTTTTTTCGAGCCACGCGTCACAAAGTTATCCTGCGGCGGTGACGCTTGGCAGAGGTGTGCACACCCATTAATATGTGCTGGCATAAGTTCCTTCGTTTCTTTCCATTGCAGGGACGGCTCGAAATTGGGTGACGCATGGGGAGGCTGT
>OMOG01000545.1:0-135 GCA_900290305.1 Candidatus Sulfopaludibacter sp. SbA4 | reverse complement strand
AGTGACGCATCATGCGTCACTCTGGAAATGCAAACTACTGAAAATACGGGAAAATGGCACAAGAAAATGACGCAAGTTGCGTCATTTTGGCTTCGGGATCGGAGGGTCCTGGGGTTACGGACGGGGCCGGTGGGC
>OMOG01000063.1 GCA_900290305.1 Candidatus Sulfopaludibacter sp. SbA4 | reverse complement strand
CGTCCAGCTTCTTCTGCTGGTCGGCCGAAAGCTGCAAAGCGGCGTCCGCGCGGGCGGCCTGTTTGACTTTCAGGAGCATGGCCTTCTTTTCGTCAGGTGTCAATGCGACGTAGCTCACGATCGCCTGGCTCAGGGCCTCTTCGGTCTCCAGGCCGGGAACGGTATCGGGTTTTTTGGCTTCGCCTTTTTTCTTGCCGCCCTTGGAAACGCTCTCCACTTCCTGGTCCATGCCCTTCTGCTGGCCGGCCGTAAGCTCGCCGCGGATCTGGCGGCGCGCGGCCAGCTTGATGGTGAGCATGATGGCCTGCTGCTCATCGGTCGAGAAGGACGTGAACTTGAGCAGGGGCTTGGTTACCGACTCCTCGTCATGCAGCAAGGGCTCGATCTTGAGCTGCTGCTCGCAGGTGAGGCCGAACTGCGCGGTCATTCTTTCGAGGAGCGAATGCTTTCCGGGAGGCAGGCCGGCGCAGGGTTGCTGCGCTGACGAGGCGATGGCGAACAGGGCGGTAATGGCGGCGAATCGAAGAGGCGTCATGAGTGCTCCTTTAAGCATAAAAAAACACAGGCAGGAATGCCTGTGCTACCACTGGTAGCGTAGGCCGAGCTGCATCACCCGCGCGGGCTTGTTGGCGGTGATGGTGCCGGCGTTGGCCTTATCAAGCGTGTCGTTGGGAAGCTCGAGATTGGTATGGTTGGTGACGTTGAACGTCTCCCAGCGGAATTGGGCGCGGCTCCGCTCGCGGATGTGGAACTCTTTGGACAACGACAGATTGATGGCGATGGCGCCGGGACCATCCAGAATATTGCGGCCCGAGGTGCCGAAGCGGTAGGCGCTGTCCGGCACGATGGAGAAAGCCGTCAGATCGAACCACAGGTTGGGCGACGGGTTGGGCAGCGTACCGCTCAAGATGCGGTCGGGCCGCGTGGCCTGGCCGAGGTCGATCGAAGGGCCCGACAACTGGGGCGTGAAGGGCTGGCCGCTGTAGGCCGTCCCGCTGCCGGCGAACTGCCATCCGCGAACCAGCATGTTTTGCCGGAAGGGAAGCTGCCAGGCGAAGTTCATGCTGAAGACGTGGCGGATGTCGAAGTCGGAGCGGCCGCGCTCCAGAAGCAGGTCCTGGGAGTCCTGCGCACCCGCGTAGCCGCCATCGCCCGCGTAGTTCAACCCCGAAGCCGTGTCGAGCGACTTGCCGTAGGTGTAGTTCGCGCGGAAGAACAGGCCGTGCTGGAACCGCTTGCGCAGCGTGACGGTGCCGGCCTGGTAACTGGAGTTCGAGCCGAAGGTGTAATACTCAATATCGCCGTAACCGGCGTAGGGGCGCGTGGTTGCTGCGGGCGTGCGCAGCTCCTGGTTGATATCGTATTTCCGGCCGAGATGCGTGCCCTTCGAGCCGGTATAACCGATCTCCAGGGCCACGCCGCGGCCCAGCTCGCGCTCGATGGTGAAGTTCCAGCTCTCCAGATAGGGCGACGGCGGATTCACTTCGAAGCCATTGGCGGTAGTCACTCCCGAAGTCTTCGCCAGGGAGGCTGGAAATGGATTGGCCAGCGTCAGCAGGGCCGGGTTGCTGGTGGACCCGGTGAAGGATTGGGAGACGGAGAAGGGGAATCCGCCGGTGAGGTCGGTGCGGATGGCGCTCAATCGCGACCCCGTGTAGAAGATGCCGAATCCGCTGCGCACCACGGTGCGGTTGTCGCCGAAGGGCCGCCATGCCACGCCGGCGCGCGGCGCGAGATTGTCGTAGTTGGTGTTGATCAGAGACTGCGGCAGCCCGTAGGCGGAGGCCAGCCCGACCAAGCCGGTGAGCCCGGCGTTGGCCACGGTAGTCTGCCAATCGGGCACCGTGCTGACGCCCGCCAGCAGCACTTTGCCGACGGACGGATCGTAGTTCGACATCTGCCCGTACTTTTCGTGCGGCATCTTCTGAATCTCGTAGCGCATTCCCAGGTTGAGGGTCAGGTTGGGCAGCACTTTGTAATCGTCCTGGACGAAGGCTCCGATGGCGGTGCTGTAGATATGGTTGGTCACCGTGCCGATTTTGCGGGAAGTGCTGCTCTCGTAGCCAAGGAGAAAGTCAGCCAACCCGTCGTTGGTCATCTTGCCGTTGAAGGTGAGGGTTCCATTGAAGTTCGAGTTAGTCGGCTGGTAGTACTGCACGCGGAGGACGTCGCCGCCGATGCGGAGTGAGTGCCTTCCCTTGTTCCAGGTCACGATGTCGTTGAGGTTGTAGTTGTTGACGGTGTAGCGGATGGGGTTGGTGGTGCTGTCCCCGATGGTTTCGAAGCCGGTGACGGCGATCTTGGGGAAGCCTTCGAGACTGGGGTCGTTGGTGGTTCCGGGGATGCCGTACATGGCCGCCCAGTTGGTACCGGCGTGGGCGCTCAGCTCGGCGTCGGTGGTGCGGGTGAGGCCCGCGCGGAATTCGTCGATCAGGGTGGGGGTGAAGATGTGGGTCTCCGAAATGCCGTAGAGCGACTGTCCCGTGTCGGTGGTGGCGCCGAAGGTGCCCAGCCCGCTGCCGCTGAAGGGATTGGTGGACTGTTCCCATCGGGTCAACGCACGCACGCTGAAGTTGTCCTTGGCGGTCAGTTTCTGGTCCACTTTGAACAGGAAGCTGTCCCAGTTATCGGGAGTGGGGAAGTTCGCCAGGTAGTTATTGGCTCCGGCCAGGATGGGCAGAGGATAGTAGGTCATCAACTGCTGCGCGATGGGGCTGAAGCGCGAGGCGGGAACTGTATTGCCCGGGAAGCAGGCGGTGGCATTGGTGGCGGTGCACGATCCGGTAGCGAGCGGATCCTTGACCAGGATGAGCTTACCGGTGGCATCGTGCGACTGCGAGAAGTTTCCCTGGCGCTCGAGCGCAGTGGGAACGACGCCCAGGCTGTTGGAACCCTCGATCTGCCGGTAACTCTCCCAACTGACCAGGTAGAAGGTGCGATCATGGCCGTTGTAGACCTTTGGGATGACCAAAGGTCCGCTAATGGTGGCGCCAAACTGGTTGCGGCGCAGCTCGCTCTTGGCGGCGTCGAAGAAATTGCGGGCGTCGAACAGGTCGTTGCGCACGAACTCGAAGACGCCGCCGTGCACCTGGTTGGCTCCGGATTTGAGCACCATGTTGACCACCCCGCCGGCGAGGCGGCCGTACTCCGCGGAGTATCCCGAGGTCTCGAGCTTGAACTCCTGGAGGGAATCGAGAGGAGGCCGGGCCTGCGCGCCGGCATCGCGCGGATTCTCGTCGTTCAAGCCGTCGATGACCACGTTGCTGGCGTCGGCGCGCGCGCCGTTGATCACATAGGGGGAGCCTTTGCCGCCCTGCTCGGCGGGCTGAACCCCGGGGACCATGAAGGCGAGGTCGTTGAAGTCGCGGCCGTTGAGCGGCATTTCGAGGATCTCGTTGGGCGCGATGACGTCGCCCCGCGTGGCGGTCTCGGTATTCAGCAGGGGCACATCGGCAGTGACCTCGACGCTCTGCGTGACGACGCCGACTTCGAGCCGCGCGTCGAGGCGCGCCGTCTGATCGACCTGCAGCTCGAGGCTGCTCTCACGCAGTTGCTTGAAGCCGGCCTTTTCGATAGTGACTTCGTAAACGCCGGGCGACAGGCTGGAGACCGTGTATTCGCCGTCGAACTGCGACTGGGCGGTGCGGATTTCGTTGGTATTCACGTTGCGGACGCGGACGGCGGCGCCGGCGATGGCGGCGTTCGAGGAATCCACGATGCGGCCCACCACCGTCGCGGTGGGGGTCTGCGCGGCCAGCAGGCCGGCGAAGAGGAGGGGCGCGATGCGGCCTGCGCGGGCGAACGGTCTCTGGAAAAGGATGAAAGCAAGTGTCTTCGTGGACATGGCCGATCACCTCACTCGAAGCTATTGATTGGGGTGGGGCGCCGGCGCGGTGGACGAGGGCGCCGGTTGGCCATCCACCGTGTTGGGCTCCATCAACTCGATGCGCGTGCCGTCGGGATCGTAGAGGTTGATCTGGCGTTTGCGGTTGACCCCGACCTGGATCTCGACAGGCCGGTCATACCCCACCTTCGCGGCGCGCTTCTTCAGCTCCTCGAGGGCTTTTTGCGCGTCGGGCGTGGTCATGGAGACGTGGTTCTTGGTGCCGCGGGCGTCGGGCTCGGGGATCTTGTTGTAGAGCATGAATTCGAGGTAGTCGTCGCCTTCCGGCACCCGCATGTTGACCCAGCTCAGCATTCTGGGAGAGCTGCTGCCGCGCCAGAATTCCTTGAAGCCCAGGATGCCGCCGTAGAACTGCATGGATTTGTCGAGGTCGCCCACCAGCACCCCGACGTGCATGATGTGCTCGGACATGCGGCCGGCGGGCATGAATTTGCCGGCCTCGCGCGCGGTCCAGCTATCGGGCTGGTACTCGACGATTTCGACAATGTGGCCGTCGGGATCCTTGATATTGAAATTCTTATTGCCGGTCTGGCCTTTGCCGACCTTGGCGGGGACTTCGACGCCCTTGGAGGCAAGGTAGTCGCGCATGCGGCCGGCGTTTTCGGTGTAGAAGGAGATGTGGTTCAGTTGGCCTTCGCCGCGGTCGGCCTCATTGAAGATCTCCATGTACTGGCGGTCGTTGACTTTGACGAAGGCGATGCGGACTCCCGGCTCGCCGCCTTTTTTGGGCAGGGTGAAGGGCTCCCCGAAGCCCATGAAGTCTTCGTAGAAGTGGCGGGTCTTGGCCAGATCTTTGACGTAGATCGCCATGTGGGCGACACCGAGGATTTTCGGCCGCGTGACGGCCTCTTGCGCGAAGAGCGACGACGCAAGCACAAGGCCTGCCCATATCTTAGTCATAGTCATAGGAGTTTCCCACCCATCAGGCATGGTAGGTTGGGGCGAGGGGTTTGGCAAGTTAATTCACGGTATACTGCGCGATTCGCGGAAGCGCCCTGTTTTCTTGGGCTTTTCAGAAGGTTCTTTACGTAAAGAGCGGCGTCAAAGGCGGCCCGCCTGGCGAAGCCTAGGATTAATGACCGAGCTATAATGAATTACCACAGGGCGAACGTGTCTCAGGGCGGTGGTGTCAAAATCGCGGATGCGCGGAGACTGCTGGTGGAACGCGTAGTAGCGAGCCGATACCTGAGCAAGTCGGCCCGCCTGCGGGACCTGCTGGTTTACCTCAGCGATCGGGTGCTGGACCACGAAGCGGGCGAGATCCACGAGCAGGAAGTCGGGCACAAGGTGTTCGGCCGGCCGGCCAATTACGACACCGCGAGCGACAATATCGTGCGCGTGCATGCCTCGATGCTGCGCAAGCGCCTGGAGCAGTATTTCGCCTCCGAGGGCGCCGCGGAGCCGCTGATCGTAGAGATTCCCAAGGGCAATTACGCACCCGTATTCCGGGAGCGCGACCAGGAGCCGGTGGAAGCTGTGACCGCGGTTCCGCCAAGCCCCCAGGCGCGGGACTGGCGCTTTTGGGTGTTGGGCGCGTCGGCCTGCCTGTTTGCCTGTTCCACGGCGCTGCTGCTGATGCGCGGTCCGGCCGCGAGGGTGGCGACGCCGGCGCCGAGCCCGACTGTCGCGCTGTTCTGGTCGCAAGTGTTTCGCGCGGACAGGCCCACCGACATTGTGCTCGACGACGCCGGCGTAGGGTTGTACCAGGAACTGACGGGCCGCGGGCTGAGTCTCTCCGAGTATTTCGATCGCGACTATTTGCGCAGTCTTCCGGGGACGGCGGCGGGCGCCAACCTGGATCAGCGTCGGGCTTCGGCGATTGTGCTGCGGCGCCAGTCGAGTTACGCCAGCGCGAGTTTTCTGTGGAAGCTGTTCCAGATGGCGGGAGCGGGCGAGCGGCGGACGCTGCTGCATTTCGCGCGCGACTACTCATTTCGCGAGTTGAAGGCCAACAGTGCGCTGCTGGTGGGGAACAGCCACACGAACCCATGGGTGGAACCCTTCGAGCCGCGGATCGGGCTGCGCTGGAAATTCGACAAGGAGTCGGGCGTCTACTATCCGGTGGACACGTGGGCCGCGGGCAAGACCTACCAGACGGGCGGGCCGGGCGACGCGCACGATGGGTACTGCTCGATCGCGCTGCTGCCCAATCTCGGCGGGACGGGGAACGTGCTGATCGTCTCGGGGACTGGCGGGAGCGCGATCAACGCGGGCGCGGATTTTCTGGCGGATGAGCAGACCTTGGCGGAGTTGCGGCGCAGGCTGCCGGCGGGGAAGGGGTTCCCGCATTTCGAGGCGCTGATTAAGGTGAAGGGGAGGAGTACGGTGCCGCGGGATGCGACGGTGGAGCTGTGCCGGGTGCCGGGGGGGTGAGGCGGGTGATTCGGTATCCGACAGGGTCATGGCTGTAGGGCGGCACTTCAATGGGCAGGGCGTTATGCGTCAACGTGACGACACTCTCCCCAAGTTCCGGTGGCGCGTAGTCCATGCCGGATCGGAAACGTCTGAAGTCAGCGGGTCGGACTGTCTTCTGGGACTGAGCGCTCTGGCGACCGTGACGAGTGTCAAGCCATACACATTATCAGTGGGCGTACTCGTTCCTCGACTATTTGGTCGATTTATGCCACGCCTCGAATTGCCTCCGACGTCCTCCGAGCTGCCATCTGCGCTTGGCGCAAGAACTCGTCCGGGGTCTGAAATCGGGAGTGCGTCATCATAACTTCCATGAGTATTGCGCCGGTGTAATTTGCCATCCGAAGTTTCTGACACATCTCGGCCATCAGGCCGCTGGTGGAGGCGTCATAGGAAGCCGTCGCCACCGCCTAGCGCCAACAAGGCCTCTTGCCGGGCCTTGCAGTGCATCCGCCGGGCAAAGGCGTCGCTTTGGGTTGAACGTGTGTCTTCGTCGGATCATACGAACAGGTTCGTCACGCGCGGCCAGTTCCTTACAATGACAGAATACCGCAGTGCCCGCAGCAAGCGTTTCCTTTCTGTCTTGAACCGAAGCCTCTGCGGCTCCGGCTGAGCGTTTAGGTGGGACTGCCCCAACCATCTTGACACAATGTGCCACACGGTGGTACCCCTCAGGTATGGCCAATCGCACGACCGTCAATATATCCCTCACGCCGGAGCTGGATGCGTTCCTTCAGAGCCGTGTGAAGTCTGGCCGCTATCAGACTACCAGCGAAGTCGTGCGTGAGGCCCTTAGACGTTTTCAGCGTCAGGAGAACGAACAAGACGAAGAATTTCGAAGGCTCAAAGCCAGGCTTCGGCGCGGCGCCGCCCAGGCTGATCGGGGGGACTTGCTGGATGGCGACGAGGTTTTCGCGGAATTGCGTGAGCTGATCGAGGAACGCAGACGGGTTAAGAAGAAGGCAGTCCGTTCGTGAGGCGGCGCTTTGTTCTGACGCCGGAGGCGAAGTCCGACTTGCGCGAAATTCTTCTCGACATCGCCGAAGACAGCCCCGACACCGCTGAGCGCATCCGGTCCGAGATTTATGAGGCCTTTCAGCGCTTGGGCCAGTCTCCCGGCATTGGCCACTATCACTAAGAGCTCTTGGACCGGCGCTATCGCTTTTGGAACTTCTACTCCTACGTTGTCTGCTACGTCTGGCAGCGCAAGCCGATTCAGATTATCGCTGTCGTGCACGGTGCCCGGGACCTTGGAGCATTTTTTGGTTCGAGGCTTGCTCTTGCAGTAGCCGACCCAACCGCGGGCTGGCGGCCTCTGGGCGCTGGCGCGTCGGCCTGTCCGGTTGCCTGTTCGACGGCTTGGGCATCTACTATTCTGTGGATACCTGCGCCGGCGGCAAGACGTACCAGACGGGCGGTCCGGGCGATGCGCACGACGGGTACTGCTCGATTGCGTTGCTGCCCAATCTCGGCGGGACGGGGAACGTGATGATCATCTCGGGACCGGCGGGAGCGCGATCAACGCGGGCGCGGATTATTTGGGGGACGAGCAGGCTTT
>OMOG01000335.1 GCA_900290305.1 Candidatus Sulfopaludibacter sp. SbA4 | reverse complement strand
GCTCGCAGTAGCATGCGTAAGTGAACCATTCGCGGAAGCCGGCGGAGCGGACGGGGATGGTGTGGCAGCCATCGAAGGTGTTGAAGCGGAGGAAGGCTTGGCCATCGGCGGCGGTGAAGGTGTAGCCGCGGCGGGCGAGGTCGATCATTTTGGTGAGTAGTTTGGGTTGCATCAATTCCTCTCCTAATTTCAAGGTAAGGGGTAGTCATCAGCGTTGCGGGTCTTGAAATTCGGAAGTTGTTGAAATGATTGAGAAAATTTTCCGCCAAATTTTGTGACCGTGTTTTTTGGAGGGGTGGATTCAGGGTGTTTTTGGTAGGAGTAGTGGGGAGATTTTCCAGTAGCGACCGGTACCTGGTCGTCACGGTTTACAGGATCATGTAGACTTGGGAGTCAGACTTATGTATGGATATCGCTGTGAATACTGCGAAGGCACGGTGAGGCCGCGGCTTGTCGAGGGTGAGTCGTTCAAGCACAAGAACGGGTTCATTATCTTGGAAGATATAATCATCGGAGTCTGTGATCGCTGTGGAAACAGATACTACAGCGCCGATATCCTTCACGCGGTTCACGAGATCGCCACGGGAGAGCGGAAGTCTGGAAGGACCGAGGCAGTACCCGTGGCTCATCTGGAATCGGCCTAAACGAACGAGCGCGGCATGCTACAGCTCGAGACCGGACCAGATTTGGCATTGGTCTCGCGGGATCGGCCCTGTCCACCCGGGTCGCACCATCCATGGCTATTCCCTCGGTCACGTAGTGCCCCGAGATTCGTGATGCGAAATGGGATTTGCGACAGCCTTGATCAGGAGACCCCCAGGATTGCGGTCGCGTTCCTGGCGCATGGGGCTGTTTGCGAGTGGTGCCTGATACGGATGGAGCAGCCGGAATGTGCTGCCCGAACGGAAGTTCCTTTCTGTGTTTACTGGTGTGAAGGGGATTTCGCACCAGCTATCGCCTGGCGGACTTGATCACGCCTCCCACAGGCCGTCCATGGCCAGTTTCCAGAAACGCCGTTTCACTGGAGTTCATCGGGAACTAGCGCTTCTCGGTCGTCGCCCGCGCAGATACTGCACCATCTGGAACAGGGGATCCGGGCCGCACCTACTTGCCCGCCGCCGGCTGCATGGCGCGCTCAAGCCCGTCCAGTCGATCGTTCAGCTCGTTCAACTTTGCCTGCTCCGCCTGTAACTGGCCGGCAAGCTGGCTGTCCCGCGCCTGTTGCTGCTGGTCCCGCACCGCCTTCTCCTCCATCACCACCTTGACCTTTTTGATTTCATCCTCAATGTCGTGCCGCACGGCCCCGCTCTGTTGCTCCTTGGCGAGCCGCGCTTCGTTCGCCGCCAGCGCCGCCGCCAGAGCGTTGCTCTCTTGCGCGGATCGGGCGATCTGTTCCCGTACCTGATCCAACTGCCGCGACAGGGCCTCTACGTGCTGCTGTTGCACCGCCAAGCGCTGGATCACGACCAGAGTCTGGCGGAGCTGCCGGACTTCCGTCAGCAAGGCCTGCAACGTATCCTGCTGCGCGGGTGCGCCGGCCTGGCCGACGGCCGTCCCGGCCAGGGATACTGCTAGGAAGAGGGTCCGATGAAGTTGCATCCCTAAATTGTCCCTCAGATAAATGTACTCGGCAGAAAGTCTCGAACGGGAAGTCGTTGGCATGACTTCATATGGCCCAGGCCAAATTCAGGAGGTCAAGGTGATTAGGCCTCCCATGAGCACTGGGCCAGACAAAGCAAACCTTCTGGGAACTTCAATGTCCGATATCGCCGTTTTCACGTTCCTTCAGAAAGAGCCGATGAGAACAGCGGGGGTTTCATGCGCAGATCCATAGCAATCGGAACGAGTGCGGCGGTGGCGGCAATCTTTACGCACGGTATGGTCTTTTCCGCCATGTATTTGAATGAGCTTTTGCCGATTTCGACGTACCAAGGATTCTTCCAGCACATGCTGTTCGCAACGGAGGCGCTGTGGAGTTACGCCCACGGATGGCAACCGATGAGCCACATTCGTGACTTCGGACGTTTTTACGCTCAGACGGTTCATCTGATTTGCCCACTCCTCGGGTTCGCTCTCTTCTGGATCGCTTCACGGCACAAGGTGGGCATCAACTTTTGGAAGCCGATAGGGATTGCCTTGCTGCTAACCATCCCGAGTAGTTCCATTGTTCTTGCGCCATTCTACGCATTGGGTTTCAAAGAACCGTGGGTTGAAGTGGTACGAACACTGCTCATCGTGTTGTTGATCGTGTGGAGCGTGGGAGCGGTTAGGTTCTTTAAGCCTCACATCCCGACAACCGAATCGCTGGCGGCGGCCTGATCTAAAGGACCGCAAAGCGCCCTATGAAGTTCCTGGCCGACCTCTCCGGGCCGTTCCGAAGACCGGTTCAGTCCGGTAACGCCGTTTCACAGCCATTGGCGGTCCAGCACCCGTTGCGAACTTACCGCCGAGCTAGCGTTTATCGGCGAGCAACATTGCACGTGCCCGGCGAAGTGCCTCGATGGAAACAAGTTCGAGCGCAGGATTGGCACCCCTGGCGATCTTGTCCCGTTGCCCCTGCTCAATTGCTGCAAGGAAAGGCTCGTCCGCCTGGGTAAAAAGCCTGTCTGCGTGGGTGAGCAGGAAGTAGACAACGGCCCGATGCCTATCCAGAGCGGTAACGAGATCCGGGTCAGTTCCCGGCGCACGACCATCGACGATCTGCAGCAGTGTCTGACGGCCTAGGCGCTTGGCAGCCTCAAGGAGTTCGCCTTCTGTCGCGAGAACACGGCCACCGTCGAAGTCTGTGTTCCCGTGGCAAAGCCAGAGAAGGTACAAGTCCCGATCCGCCGAAGGTAGCTTCTCCATATCACGTCGAAACTTCAACACAATGGGCCTCCGTTCCTCGCGAAAAGGCGACTGCATCTCTGTTATCCGGCTTAATCGTACGATGAGCCAACTCAGGCAGTACTGTCTGTTTCGGTGGTTTGCATCGTAGACGCTCCAATCGTGAAAACTCGGATCGCGCCATTCGTTGATTCCGGCGGCGAGCAGATACGCGCCCAGCAACGCTTTGGCTACATCACTGACGGTCTGAGGGGCCGTTCGCGTGGGATCGGCATTGGCAGTCGGCAACAAAACGGGAAAGCTTGCGGCCGTGTCACCGAGGTGCCGGGCGATATGCTCAAGCAACTTCGGGTCCTCCTTGCTAAAAAGGAGGGCCAAAGCGAGCGTGCGAATACGTGGTCTCTCGTCTGCAAGAGCGTCGGTGAGGCGATCCGCATCGTAATTCGCCTCAATCAGGCCTTGCAGGGAGTGGGGCAGAAAAGACGAGCGATTATAGATAAGGTCCCAGGTCTCAAAGGTCGGCAGAGCGTCGGCCACGGCAGCGAGAGATCGGCGGATGCTTTCCACCGATGCAGACCTCGGTTGCCCGAAGAGACTCTGGAAGTTCCCCAAATAGGCAATCCAAGCACTGATCATCAGCACGGCAGAGCATCGCACGGATGCCGTTTCTGGGCGGATCAATGATCCGTTTTTCAAGGATTTCACACCATGCAATGCCCCCATGCCGATTTTCCTTTCAAGTTTCAACGCGGTTTTGAATGGGGATCAGAGATGGACCGTGCCGAGCCGCAGATTGGACCGGTTCTGTCCGGTAACGCCGTTTACCATCCAACATGATTGGGGCTGATCCTGCCAAGCGTTTGGTTGCGTGAGGGATCAAACAGGCGGTAGATTTTGAAGCAGTTGCATTCGACAATTGTTGAGGATGCCGTATATGAAGTTCACAGCCGTGTTGTTCCTATTAGTGCAGCTATTCGCGCAGACAGTGGCGATTCAAGATCCAACTGATCCGCGCCGGGCGCGGCTATCCGGGATAGTGCTAAACGAGCGGGCGCAACCCGCCGTGGGCGTAACTGTCAATGCGACGCCTCCCGGCCCGCTGGGAACAATGTTGCCCCACACCCAAACCGACGCGGAAGGCCGGTTTGCGCTAGTGGGACTACTGCCTGGACACACGTATGTGAATGCCTTTGACGAAAAGGCCTTCTACCCATTTGCTAGTTCGAACTTCTGGGACGGACAGGGCATGGCGGAGATAGAACTGCCCGTGGGAGGAGAAGTATCGGGCATTATCTTGAGACTGAAGCCCGTGGGCCGACTAGAGGTGAGGGCGAGAAATGCCGCCAGCGGAACAGCCATCGAAGAGATTGCCATCAAGCTTGAACGGGACGGCGAACCGAAGCGTTGGACCTCAGGAACCAAGATGGGCGATTGGTGGCTTGTTCCCACGGCGGCTGTACGCCTATGCGTACAGGCGAAGGGATTCATGGCGGCTTGGTATGGCTGGGACGGCTCCTTTGCGCGATCCATGCCGATCACGCTGGCACCACGTCAGGTTTTTGTCGCCACTGTNNTGCTTCGACAAGCGAGATCGATAATTGCGTCACTCAGGAGGAGGATCGCTTCATGCCTCAGGGGATTAGCAAACGGGAGTTCTGCCCGTGATGTGGCGTTACCGGAAAAATGGCCGGGCCACACCCTTCTGGGACCGTGTAGAAGTCGATCGCTGGCGCGAACAGCTCTTCCCACCAGCAATCGGGCGGGGATGCGCCGGTATTGAGGTCAGTATTTCCGGGGCTCCGAGTGGATCGTCGCCCACGCGGAAAGAGCCAGCTTGGGCGAAGATGTCGCCATGTCGTAGAAGTGACTGGCGAACGAAGGCACACTACGCGGTCCACCTTACCCGTCCCAGGGTGCGACTGCGCTCGGCGCAAGAGGTCCTCTCTCCGGAACGCCGTCTAGCTTGCCAACTTCTCGAACTGCGTGAGCAAGAGGTCCTCTCTCCGGAACGCCGTCTAGCTTGCCAACTTCTCGAACTGCGTGATCCGCACTTCGCGATCCTGGAACACCGCGCGGATCTCGAGCCGGCCGCCCATGGCTTCGATGTATTCGGCCAGGGTGCTGACGCAGATGCCGGACCGGTACTCAATCTTCGAAACCTCTCCCTGATTGACGCCGAGGATTTCGGCGAGTTGCAACCGCGTCATCTCCTGCGCTTTTCGCAATTGATCGAGCGGCATGGCGGCCAGACTCTTCCGGAACCGCTTCTCAATTCTCCGCTGCCGATCGGCCGGCATGGCTTCCAGCAATTCACGAAAATTACGAGTGGCATTAGATGCTTCCCTCCTTCTTGAGCTCAAGCAGGTGCCGTTCAAAAAGCCGGTCCGCGATCGGCACAAATTTCTCATACCAGCGGCCGTCCCCCGTTTTGTCACCCCCGATCCAGAGGATTGCCGAGCGGATCGGGTTGAATGCGTAGAGCGTCCGCAGCGGCTTCCCGGCGCTCTGGGTTCGCAGCTCGCGCATCTGTGGCTGTAGCGCGTTGAGACGCGGCGGGACAAGCGTCGACACGAGCGGGGGACGATCCTTTCGGAGCGTCCCTGGCGGCAGAAACTTCGGGGCTCGAGGAGCGCCGGCTGAAGCCGGCGGCAGCCAGGATTGGCTGCCCCACAAACAGTCCAGAATCAGTGAGTTGTCCAGGGGTTTCTGAAGAGTGTCGACGCGGCACGCGACCCGCGCGGTTTCGCTGGAGGCCCATCTCCAGCCGAGTTTCTTTTTTCATTCCGTCAGCCATGGCCGCTACAATTGCATCAGCATGGCAATCTCAGCAGCCCGCCGGGCGGCTACGCGTCCGATCTCCTCCTCTCGCGCAGCGCCGAACGATCCGCAGATTCTACGAGGCCGAAGACCGCCGCCTCCTGCGCGCCCCTCCAGCCGCCGGCGCCCGGTGTGTTAAGGTTGACGTACACTGAAACCATGGGTGCCCATCAAGCCAGCGTGAACTTCGAACCCGTCATCTGGGCCCGGCTGATGCAGACGCCGAAAGAGCCGGTTTCGCCCGAAGCCGCCCGTTATCTTCTGTCCCTTGATTTCAGCGATGCCGATCACTCTCGCATGCAGGCACTGATGGACAAATCGAACGAGGGCACGCTGACGTCTGACGAGGACGCCGAACTTGATGGTTACGTTAACATCGCGAACGTTTTGTCGGTTATGCACTCACGGGCTCGAGTAGCCCTCCGGAGCGTCGGCATCGAGTGCTCGCGTGACTCTGGCAGTTTGTGAACCAAAGCCTGATCCGCAGCGTCTGGGATCGCGCAAAGCGGCGCTGCGAATATTGGCACATGCCCGCAACCGCGTACGTTTCTTCCTACCACGTCGACCACATCGCAGCTCGCCAGCACGGCGGTGAAACCAGCCTGGAAAATCCGGCTCTGTCGTGCATGCACTGCAACCAGCGCAAAGGCCCCAACATCGCGGGAAGGGACCCGAAAACCGGCGAAATCGTCCAACTCTTTCATCCCCGACGGGACCCGTGGGGCGACCATTTTGAATGGAACGGTCCTGACTTGATTGGGAAAACACAAATAGGCCGCGCGACAATTCAGGTACTCGGGATCGACGATCCAGGCTTTCGCGCCGTTCGAGTCGCACTCCAGGATGAAGGAATGCACGACTGGGATTGATATTCCTACTCTCCATCTCCTACTCCATATTGAACCGGATGATATACTTCGTGCAGATGCCAGCGATCACCCTTCAGCTTTCGGACGAATTAGCGGAGCGCCTTCGCAGGCACGAAGAGCGCCTGCCCGAAATTCTGGAACTTGGGCTCCGCGAGCTGAACGGGATACGTCGTCCCACTTCGAAAGCGCGGCCGGGGTTCTGGAATTCCTGGCCAGTCTGCCAAGTCCGAAGGAGATTCTGAATCTCAGGCCCTCCGAGCGCCTCGAGCGCCAAGTGCGGGAGTTACTTGAAAAAAGCCGCACGGGCACACTGAGCGCTGAAGAAGAACGGGCCTGGGAACGCTATGAGTTCCTGGAGCACCTCGTCAGGATGGCTAAGACAACGGCTCGCCTGAAGCTCGGCATCAAATCACACGCTGATGCCTGATGTCCGCGCGGCCGTTCGCACCGAGGTCCGCAGGCGGGCGAGATACCGCTGCGAATATTGCCTGGTTCCTGAAAGCCTGGCGCTCGTCGGCCACGAAATCGATCACATTATTGCCGCCAAGCACGGGGGCGGCACAAGCGTGGAGAACCTGGCACTTTGTTGCGCGCTCTGCAACAGGCACAAAGGCAGTGACCTGGTATCTATCGATCCGGAAACGGGCGCCACCGAGCGCTTGTTCCATCCTCGCCGGGACTCGTGGCACGAGCACTTCGAACTTAGCCCGCATTTCTCACACTCCGCCGACCGATGTGGCGCAGGCACTCGTGCCTGCCGTGTCGGACACCTTCTCGCAGTTGTGACACAGTGTCGAAGGGAGGCGTCGGCATGAGTGCCGACGCGGCAGGCACGAGTGCCTGCGCCACGTCACCGCAGCCGAACACTTGTGAGAAATGGAGGTTAGAGGGGGTCAGATTCTGGCCCGCGCGGCGATCGCCCGTGTGACCATACAATTGCTTCGGTTGAATCGGCTGGAAAGGATCAGAGAAAGGCAGACGATGATGCAGGCTGGCCTGCTGCTATTGTGAGGCGAGTCCCCGCGACTCATCCGGCGCGCTAAGAAAATCGCCGATAGATTCCTCTTCGACCGGTTCGCCGCCGCCGCGCACCGTTACAATTGCATCAGCATGGGAATCTCAGCAGCCCGGTTGGCGGCATTCGGCGTCCTGCGCAAGGTGCTATCGGGCGGCTACGCGTCCGATCTCCTCGTCTCGCGCAGCGCCGAACTGGATCCCCGCGACGCCGGGCTCGCCTCCGAAATCGTCTTCGGCGCCCTGCGCTGCCAGGCGCAACTCGACTGCCTCATCGAGCACTACTCCGGCCGCAAATTGCGGCTCGACCCCGAGGTGCGCATCGCCCTGCGCATGGGGATCTACCAACTGCGCTACCTGGAACGTATTCCGCCGCACGCCGCCGTCGCCGAAAGCGTGGAGCTGGTGAAGCGCGCCCGCAAACACTCGGCCACCGGCTTCGTGAACGCCATTCTGCGGAAGGTGACCCGCGAGCCGATCGAATGGCCGAATCGCGAAGTGGAGCTGTCGTGCCCGGAGTGGCTGCTCGCCCGCTGGGAGCGCCATTACGGCGCGGCGGCCGCCGAAGGCATCGCCCGGGCCGCCCTCGCCGAGCCCGTCGAGTACATCCGCGGCGGCCGCATCCAGGATATCGGCTCGCAATCCATCGTGCCGCTGCTGCGCCTCGAGCCCGGCCAGTCCTTTCTCGATCTCTGCGCCGCGCCCGGCAACAAAACCGCCCAGGCGCTGGAATCGGGAGTGCGCGCCATCGCCTGCGACCTCCACTATCGCCGCCTCTCGCAGATGAAAAACCTCACTCCTGACCTGGTGGTCCTCGACGGCACGCGGCCGCTCCCCTTCGCGCGCCCGTTCGATCGCATACTGGTGGACGCCCCCTGTTCCGGCACCGGCACCCTCGGCCGCAATCCGGAAATCAAGTGGCGGCTCACCCCGGCCGATCTCGCCGATCTGCAACGCCGCCAGGTGGCGCTCGTGGCCAACGCGCGCACGGCACTCGCTCCCGGCGGCCTGCTGGTCTACGCAACCTGCTCGCTCGAACCGGAGGAGAACGAGGCGGTGGTCGCGTCCGTTCCTCGCTCGCTGGTCCTCGAAACCATGCTCCGCCTTCCCGGCCGCGACCCTGGCGATGGTTTCGAGGCCGCTGTGATAAAATCGGATCAAGCTGCACATGGTTGAAATCGTTCCCTCCATACTGTCGGCGAACTTTGCCCGGCTGGCGGAAGAGATCGCCCGCGTCGAGCGCGGAGGAGCCAGGATCCTCCACCTGGACGTGATGGACGGCCATTTCGTCCCCAACCTGACGATCGGGCCGCCGGTAGTGGAATCCATCCGCAAGGCCACGCGGCTTCATCTCGACGTTCACCTGATGATCGAGAATCCCGACCGCTATGCCACCCTGTTTGTCGAGGCCGGGGCCAATTCGGTGTCGGTGCACTACGAGGCCTGCCGCCACCTGGACGGCACCTTGGAATTGATTCGCAAGGCCGGCGCCATGGCCGGAGTGGTGCTCAATCCGGCAACTCCGGTGAACGTTTTGGAAGACATCCTGGAAGTGGCCGACTACGTGCTTTTGATGAGCGTGAATCCCGGCTTCGGCGGACAGAAGTTGATCCCGTACGTGCTGGAGAAAGTCCGCAAGCTCGATAGAATGCGGCGGGAGAAGAATTTAGCGCTGCCCATCGAAATCGATGGCGGCGTGCATGGGGAAAACCTGGGCGAGGTGGTACGCGCCGGGTGTGATTGGATCGTCACAGGGTCGGCTGTCTTTCACAGTCCGGACCCGGAAGCCACCGTGCGCGAGATGCGCGAGATCGCGGCCAACGCCACCGCGGTCAGGGTGTAGGGCAAGGGCTGAGATTCAACTATGGTACGAAACGCTTTTCGATACGCCGCCGTGCTGCTGGCACTCGCGGTTCTGCTGACTTCCTGCGGGCTGAAGCGGCACAAGTACGACAATCCGATCACCAAGGACACCCAGCAGCCCGACAAGGTGCTGTTCGACCGGGCGGTCGGCGACATCGAGCACAGCCGCTTCGAGCGGGCACGGCTCGAGCTGCAGACCCTCATGAACACCTACGACACCAGCGAATACCTGGCCAAGTCCAAGCTCGCTATTGCCGATAGCTGGTTCCGCGAGGGCGGCGCCCACGGCTTCGCCCAGGCCGAAGCCGAGTACAAGGACTTCATCCTGTTCTATCCCACCATGGAAGAGGCCGCCGAGGCGCAGGAGAAGATCTGCAAGATGCAGTACGGCCAGATGGAAAAGTCCGATCGCGATTCCGTGCATGCCCTGCGCGCCGAGGACGAATGCCGCACCCTCCTCGTCCAGTTTCCCAACAGCAAGTTCGCGCCCGACGTGCAGCAGATGCTGCGCAATATCCAGGAGGTGCTGGCCAACAAGGAATTCCTGGTCGGAACTTTCTATCATAAGAAGGGAAGCATGGGCGCCGCGGCCAACCGGTTGCAGGGCGTCACCGATCAGTTCCCCCTCTTCAGCCAGGCCGACGAGGCGCTCTGGCAGCTTGCCGATGCCTACCACCGCATGGGCGACAAGTACGAAAACCAGGAGGCCCTCCAATACTCCCGGATCGTGAAGGACTACCCGCTCAGCGCCCACATGGACGAGGCCAAGGCCAAGCTGACGGCCATGAAGCGGCCCGTGCCGGAGGCCGATCCGGTGCAGGTGAGCCGCATGAAGTACGAGCAGGAAAACCGTACCAAGCGCAGTATGCTGAACAAAGTGTGGGGACCGTTCGCGGCGCATCCCGATATGAGCACGTCGGCCAAATCGGGAAGCCCGCAGATGACCGGCTTCCGTCCGTCCGTCCCGGTCAGTGTGCCGGGGGCGCCGGTTCCCCAATCGGGCACTACCGATGTGACCGCGACCGCAGTGACCGATCCCAACGCGATCAACACCATGCCCGATGCCCGCCTGGCCGCGCCGCAGCCCGCCGCCGCGGAGGTGGCTCCTGCGGCGCCCGCCGCCGCCCCAGCACCGCCGCCGGTCGCGATCACCCGCGCCGGGATCGATCTCAACACGGCATCCGAAGCGGAGATGACTAAAATTGTCGGAAAAACACTTGTGAAGAGAGCGATGGCCTTCCGGCCTTATACCTCCGTGCAGGACCTGATCAAGGCCGGGGTTCCGCAGAAGGTCATCGATAAATTGAAGCCGACTGCCGCTGCTGTCAAATCCGCCACCAAATGAGCCGCATCCTGCTGGTGGACGATAGCCCGCACGCCCAGCGCATGGGTGAGCGCATCCTCAGCGAAGAGGGCTATGAGGTCGTCACCGTCAGCAATGCCGATTCCGCGCTCATCCGGCTGGAGGACGTGGATCCCGACGTGGTGCTGGCCGACACGGTCATGCCCGGCCGCACCGGCTTCGATATCTGCCAGTACGTGAAAATGAGCCCGCGACACCGGCACGTGCGCGTGATCCTCACCGCCGGCGTGCTCGAGCCGCTGGACGAAGAGCAGACCAGGCGCGTGGAAGCCGACGCCATCCTGAGGAAGCCCTTCGAGGCGAGCGCGCTTCTCGCAGCCGTAAAGCCGCTGGCCGAAGCCGCCGCGGCCGCACGATCGGGGGCCGGGGTCCAGGCGGGGCACCCCGAAGGGGTCGGGGCCAGGGAAAGCGAACCGCGCACCGCGGCAGCCGTTCCATTCGTGGCCGTGGTGGATGCCGAGCAGGTGCGCGCCGCCGTGACCGTGGCGCTGGATGCGGCCATGGAAGCGATGGTCGATGAGATCGCGCGCCGCGTAGTCGCTGCCTTGAACACCACCAAGAACGCCGCACCCGTGCCGCCACCCGCACCGGCGATCGTGGACGCTCCGATGCCGGCCACACCCGTGCAGGCCTTCCCGCGCACCGACGCCATCCGCCGCGTGACTCCCATGCGCATCCGCTCCGGCTCCATCCTGGGCTTGAGCCTAAACCGCCCCGAACCCGATGAGCCGTCTTCCAGTCCCCAACCCCCAACCCACTCGCGCTCTGGCGAGCCCAACCCCTAACCCCCCTTTCTCATATGCCTGACAACACTTTTGACGTCGTATCGAAAATCGAATTGCCCGAGGTGCTGAATGCCGTTCAGCAGGCGCTCAAGGAAGTGCACCAGCGCTACGATCTCAAGGATTCCCACTCCAACATCGAGCTGAACGAGAAGGACAACAAGATCCTGCTGGCCAGCAAGGACGAGTTCAAGCTCAAGGCCGTGGTGGACATCCTCGAATCCAAGCTGGTCAAACGCAAAGTGCCGCTCAAGGGATTGAGCTACGGCGAGATCGTCCCCGCCGCCGGCTCCACGGTGCGGCAGGAGATCACGCTCCAGCAGGGCATCTCCACCGAAAAGGCGCGTGAGATCGTCAAGAAGATCAAGGACAGCAAGCTCAAGGTGCAGGCCTCCATCCAAGGCGATTTCGTGCGCGTCGCCAGCCGCGACCGCGACATCCTCCAATCGGTGATCAAGCTGCTTCGCGAGTCCGATTTCGGCATCGACATGCAGTTCACCAACTACCGCACGAACTAGGAGTCAGGAGACAGGAGTCAGGAGACAGAATGGGACGTGGCGCACGCCCCCACTCATGGGGACGCTCGCTTTGTAGGTGGGTTTACACCTGGAGATCGGATCTAAAGTGGCGCGCCGCATCGAATCGCACTTCGTCTCCGGCCCCGCCGGACGCCTGGAAGCCCTGCTCGAGGAACCGGACGGCCAAACGCCCCGCGCGGCCGCGGTGGTCTGCCATCCGCATCCCCTCTACGGCGGCACCATGCATAACAAGGTGGTCTTCCGGATCGCGCGCGGCCTGCGGCGGGCCGGGCTGGCAGTGTTGCGCTTCAACTTCCGCGGCGTCGGACGAAGCCAGGGCGAGCATGCGCACTTGACCGGCGAAATCGAGGACGCGCGCGCAGTTCTGGCGTGGCTGCGCGCCCGCTATCCGGCCCTGCCATTCGCCCTGGCGGGTTTTTCCTTTGGCGCGCGGGTGATTTCGAGTCTGGGCTGTTCCTTGACGGACGCGCGCTTCCTGATGGCCGCGGGATTCCCCACGGATTTCGGCGATACCGCATATCTCGAAGCGTGCCCTGTCCCCAAGATTTTCATCCAAAGCACCCACGACCAGTATGGTCCACGTCCCGCGATGGAAGCCCTTTACACGCGCATCGCCGGGCCGAAGCGTCTGATTTGGGTCGAGTCCACCGACCATTTCTTCGCCGGCGGCCTCGAAGAACTGGAAGAGCGCGTGCACAGCGCGGCAGCAGACGCGTAGGACCTCGGCTCCGCGCGATCCGGTCGCGGGTTCTGGTTTGGCGGCAACTTCCCAGAACGCGACTCCGGGCGTTTGCTGGTGGGAAGGGGATTTATCGGCAGCTACCTTTGACGCGCGTGCCAAGCCGCTGCCTCGGACCATTCTCCGAGTGGGCGACGATCGGGCCGGAGCCGGTTCAAATTGCGCCAAAGCCATCTCGGGCGGAGTCGGGTGCGTGACCACGGTCCTATGAGAACGAGGAACGGCGCCGACTGGTTCCGGCGCTTAAACGATCCGCCAGGTGTACGATTTGCCGACTGCTTGGGGGATTTCTCCGTAACTTATTGATTTTATTCTGGCGGTGAGGGTGGGATTCGAACCACCAGGCCGAGTCGGGAATATGTAAGTTACAGGTTTCTCGTTGCCGTGAGTGCCAGATTTGCCGGTCCTGCAGTCGTGCATTGCCCAAAATTGCCCAAAAACCTCGCTTCGTTGATCGAGTGTTAAACGGGTCGGACGGGCGGCTCCAGAATCGAGGATAAGGTCGAGACGCTGACGAACCAGGGGCGAGTGCCACGGCCTGTGTTTTTGGAAGCCATCCAGAGGCCAGGCGCACTTTGGAGCGAAGGTAGTCCGGGTCGACTTCGGAAGAGAAGCCTTTCCTTCTCCAATTGCGTCCGAGTTCGGAGCGAGGATTCGAGTTGCGCGGGATCGTTCTCGCCATCATGTCCGGCGAGCGCCAGATCGTAGATGTTGAGCGCCACTTGGAGGTGTTTTTCCAAATCCGCAGTGTGGGTGAGGTGAGGGCGGCCCGTTCGAGCAGGCTCACGAACCTGAAACTGAGGGACCGCTGCCCTGGGAGGACGCCGAGCAGTCCCAACACTGCTGCGAGGCCCAGTTTGATGAAATCGCCCCGCCCGAACCAACTCAGTCTCCTGCCGCGGCCGAAAGCCCGGAGATTCATGCCGCAGAGGGTGACCGGCTCCAGCCTGGCCACGAACCTGAACCTACCGATCCACTCCCTACTGAGGATGAGGCGGCGGACGAGGCACCTGCCCCAGAATCCGGCCTATCGTGCTCAGACGGACCGGGAGGCCAGAAACGGTGCCAGACAAGCGGTGGCGCAAGTTTGACGGGGGCAGGCCCGAGCCGTGTCGGAACTGCGGCTTACGGCGGCACAAGATCGTGGCCCCATACGCAATATGCGACCATTGCTTCCCGCTCCATTAGATCCCAGGCACTAGACGCAATTCTAACGGCCGGATTCCAACGTTGGAATCGGTGACTGGTCGGGCATGCGACACCCCCGTGGGAAGATCCTCGCCAAAGGCCCGGCATCCGCACAATGCCCACGGGCCGCCATAATCGGTCTGTCTTGGAGGCTAGGGAACCCGGGGGGCGGCAACCCGCAACTGCTTGGCGAAGGATGGCGCAACGTTGCCCAGACCACGGGGACCCCTAGGGGCAGAAGCCGCCGCGGCTAGCTTGGGCACCTTCTCTCCTCAACGAGGAGCTCCTGTTGGTTCGGCCGCAGCCGGTGACATGGGGACCGTGGGCCGTACGGGTTCGAAAGAGTTTTGCCACGGCCCTAACGCGGCACTCTAATGTTCGAGGAGCAGTTCCGGAGCATCGTTGCCCCAGTGAGCGTGTAGTTTGGCACCGACGGAATGCACCCACAGGCCATCGCCGTCGCGGGGTAAAGGAATTTCGGCCGCTCCATTCACTGCAACGAATCGTTCATCCTCAGCGCCAGCGGATAGCCTCCCGATGTGGATGTGCATATGACACTGAGTCCGGCGCTCCAAGCTGTTGATTGCCAGCGCCCATTTGTCTCCCCATAGCTCGTTCGCCTTCGCGATCGCATAATTCCAATAAGCCGTGCGCTCCTCCGTCGTCATCCCGGACAGATCCTGCGGATTCCCCATATGAAATCGAGGGAGCGCTAGCTAGGGATTGGTGTCGTGGATCGCGAAGAAGCGAACTTCCCCGGGCTGGGCTTCCGCCGCACGGCAGAGCGAGCAGCCACAAAAACATTCTAGCTAGCACCTCTTGTTGTTAGTGACACAGTAGAACTACTGAGGTGATAACCGCGCGTGTTACCGAGCCACGACCAAAGGGAGCGGACTGCTATTGCACTGTCCAGGTCCCCACCGCCTGCCAGCCGGAGTTGTTGGCGTCTCCCTGGTCGCGCGCCGCCGCGTAGATCACGCGATTGCCCGCGAACGTCGGCCGGAAGCTCAAACCCAGTGTGAGCGTCAGGGAATTGCCCCCGACGTCCGCGGATGAACTGAATCCACTCACAGTGCACTGGCCGTTCGACAGGCTCCCGGACCCGTTCAGCACCAGGCCCGGCAACAGCGCCGTGCCCGCGTCGTTCACCAGGTACAGCACGTTGCCGGAGCGGCTGTATGCCAGGTAGCACGCCTGGCTCCCATCCAGGGAATCGTTGATCAGGACATTGACCACGCCCAAGTCTTGCGCCCCTTTCGAATCGTTGAAAGTGAAGGTCAACGCCTGGTTCAAACCCGTCACGCGCGCCGGAGTCACTCCCGGAACCGTGAGCGAAGCCGGCGGCGCCCCCGGAACACCCCAGGTGCCCACGGCCTGCCACCCGGTATTGTTCTGCCCATCGCGGGCCGCCAGGTACACCACCTTGTTCCCGCCGAAGGCCGGGCTGAAAGTCACCGCGAACGTGAGGGTCAGGACACCGCCACTGCCGGACACCGAGGAACCCGGTCCGGACACGCTGCACTGGCTATTACCCACACTTCCGTTCCCGTTCAGCGGGATTCCCGTTGGAAGCGCCGCGCCGGCATCATTGACCGGATACAGCACGCCCGCTGTACGGCTGTAAGCGAGATAACAGGCGCCGCGCGCATCCAGCGAATTGTTAATCAGGATATCGACCACATCCAGGGCCTGCCCGCCCAGCGGCTCCGTAACCGTGAAGGTGAATGTCTGCGAGGCTCCGCTGCCCGAGGCCGGACTCACTCCACCCACGGCTAATTGCCCGCCGAAGGTGGCCGCAATCACGCCGGAGGTCCCGGTGATGGAGCCGGCGGCCGTGTCAGTGGCCGTGATCGTCTGGTTACCAGGGGCATTCAGGGTCGCCGAGAAAGTGCCGGCGCCGGAAGACAGAGTCGAGTCCGCGGGCAGCGCAGCGGCGGGGTCATTGCTGGTGAAGTGTACTGTGCCGCCGTACGAAGTAACCACGTTGTTGTTGGCATCCAGCGCCGCGATCGAGAAACGAAACGGCACTCCGGGAATAACCATGGGCGGCGCCGAAAGCGCGAAGTGAGTGGCGGGCGCGCCGCACGAAGCGCCTCCACTGACCAGCACGACGACCGGAACCGTCAGAGGGCTGTTAGCCGCGCCGGCCGCCGTCGCTGTAATGCCGCCGGTGTTGAGCCCGTTGCACAGCCCCGCCGGATTGACCGAGACGAAATAGGTACCCGGCGGGCCTGTCTGGCTGATGACATTGATCCACGGGGTCTGCGGCGTGACGTTCACCGCGGGGAACGAGCTATCGCTGGCCAGGAACACCAGCGTGTACAGTTGGGCCGGCATCAGCGACCCAACGATGTATCTGATATAGATCGTTCCCGGGTCGGCGTAAAGGACCATTCCAGAGGTCACTGTCAAGGTAACGCTCACGGTCTGATTGCCGCTGGGCGTACTGATGTTGACGGCGCCTTGATAGACCCCCACTCCGAGACCGAAGGGGATCGCGCTGACACTCAAATTGCCTGGCGCCGTGCCGCCCGGAGGATTCACGATGAGCCAGGGCTGATTCGAACTGGCCACGAAGGGTCCGATAGGCGCGACCGTGATCGTCTGTGGCGGAGGGAATAACCCCGCGCCGGTCTGATAGGCGAACGAGAGCGACGGCGGCGCCGCCACCGGTCCGTTCCCGCTTCCGCCAGTGATGGTGAGCGTGACCGTGACGGTTGCGAACTGGCTGCCTCCCGACAACAGAATGATGGAGTTGGTGTACGTGCCCGCCTGCAGGCCGCCCGGGTTCACCGAAACCGGCAGGAGCTGACTCCCCGGAAACGGACAGTTGTTGCACGGAAAGGCAATGAAAATCGGACCGGCCAAGGCCTGGATCGTGGCGACGAATGATGCGCCGCCGGGTGCGGTCACGGCGACGGCCTGCGGGGGCGGCATCACACCCGGCGGAGTGCTGAACGAGAGCGATGCCGGGGTCGCGCCGGGAACTCCTCCCGTAGTCACCGTCAAGGACACGGGGACCGTGACTTGATCGGACGGGTTGGCGGGGTTGCTGATCACAACCTGGCACGCATAGCTGCCCGCCGGCAGACTCTGGGGGTTGTTCAGCGTGAGGCTGAGCCCACCCGCGACCGGCTCGTTGAAGATCTGCGGCGCCGGCGCCGCTCCGTCGCCGGCGCCGCTCCGCCGGTCAAGGACAGGAAGTTGAGGCCGCTGCAATTGGTCACCTGGGCATTGAAAGCAGTTACGGGGGAATTGTTGGCGAACACCTGGACCAACTGAGTCTGCGGGCCGCCCGGATAAGCCAACGCCACGCTGGCCGGAACAACTGTATAGGTCGAGCCAGAGCCGGCCATCAGAACCACCGGAATCGGGAGCGGTGGACCGCCGGTGGCCGGGACCATGGCAATCACTCCCGTCTGCGTGCCCGCCACGCCGGCGGGATTGGCGGTAACCGTCAGGACGGCGGGACTGGCGGCGCTCACCTGAGAAGCGCTGGCGAAAACCGACAGCCAGCTATTCGGCGGACTCGTCGTTAAGGTGAACGCGATGGGCGTCGTGCTGCTCGTGGAAAGGGTGATGGACGCGGTAACGGTTTGACCCGCCGGCGGGTTGAAAGTCAGGGAGTTGGGGCTGGCGTTGATTTGCGAGGCAGGTTGGCCTGGCAGCGGACGCGCCAGCAGCAAGGTCCCCAGAATCAGCGTGCGACACCAGCCAAAGTAAGCTCTCATGCCGGTCTACTCGACTCTAACCGACCGCCTCGCCCAATGCAACGGCGTTCGGCGGCAGCGAGGGTGCTTAACCGATTTGGGGGAGTCGACTCGTGGAGGTTAAGCGGGGTCGACTTCAAATTGT
>OMOG01000651.1 GCA_900290305.1 Candidatus Sulfopaludibacter sp. SbA4 | reverse complement strand
CCCGCCCCACCGGCCGCGCCCGCCGACGAAGTCCCGGCCGCCGCCCCGCCAGATCCCCCGACGCCCGCCGCCGAAGCCGCGGCCGAACCCGGCTGCCCGGCCCCGGCCGCTGATTCCCCGGATCCTCAATCCCCGGCCCCTGTTCTCCAGCCCCCGGCCCCTGCTCCCCCGGCCCCCGCTCCTCAACCCCCGGTCGTCGTCCTCGTGGGCTTGAACCGCATCCTCAGCGAGCTATCCAAGAACCTCACCCCAACCCAGATCGCGACCCTCACCCTTTCCCAAGCCGCCGCCCTCCGCAAATCACCCGCTCCCGAGCCTGTGGACCCCGATTTATCCACAATCCAACCAACTGAATCCACAGCCCAAACTCAACAAATGGTTTCGTTTGGTGAAAAACCCGAAATCGCCCCGGAGGAGCCGGCTCCCACGCCGGCCCCTGAAAAGCCCCGCGGCTTCAACCCCAAGAACCCCCATCACCCGCNNTGCCCCTCGTGCAACTCGATGGGCACAATCCACGACCGATGCTATTTCCAGCCGAGGGGGTGGCCACGCACATGACTCAGGACAGATCCGCCGCCCATTCCTTCGAGCGGTCGCTTTTCTCCGCGCTCTCCGCTCCCGGCGTTTACCCGTCCCGGGCGCTCTCCGGTCTTGACTTTCTCTCGGTCTTCTCCGCGCTTGTCTCCGTTCCTCCGCGCCTCCGCGTCAAGGACACGGCTCCGCCTCAGGCGAGCAGCGCCTTGACCGCCTCCGCCTTCTCGACGCCCGTGAGGCGCATGTCGAGGCCCTGGTACTTGTAAGTGAAACGCTCGTGGTCGATCCCGAAGACGCGCATAATGGTGGCCTGGAAATCGCGCACGTGGACCGGATCGCGGATGATGTTATAGCTGAAGTCGTCGGTCTCACCGTGCACCACTCCGCCCTTGATGCCGCCGCCGGCCATCCATAGGGAGAAGCACCGCGGGTGGCGGCCATCCATAGGGAGAAGCACCGCGGGTGGTGGTCGCGGCCGTAATCGGTCGTGGTCAGTTTGCCCTGGCAGTAGATGGTGCGTCCGAATTCGCCGGCCAGAATGACCAGCGTGTCGTCCAGCATTGCGCGCTGTTTGAGGTCCTGCACCAGGGCCCAGCACGCCTGGTCGATCTCCTTGCACTGGCTGGCGAGCACTTCGGGCAGGTTGCCGTGGACGTCCCACCCGCGGTGGTAGACCTGGACGAAGCGCACCCCTCGCTCAGCCAGGCGGCGCGCCATGAGGCAGGTCTGGGCGAACGAAGCGGGGTTGCGTGCGTCCTCGCCGTAAAGGCTCCAGGTGCTGGCGGGTTCCTTGCTGGTATCGGTCAGCTCGGGCACGGAAGCTTGCATGCGGAACGCCATCTCGTACTGGGCGATGCGCGTGCGGGTTTCGGGATCGCCCAGGCGCTCGAGTTGCAGGCGGTTCATCTCGGAAAGCGAATCGAGCATGCGGCGGCGCACCTCCACGGGCACGCCTTCCGGGTTGTTGATGAAGAGCACGGGGTCGCCCGCGCTGCGCAGGCTCACACCGGAATACTGGCCGGAGAGGAAGCCGGCGCTCCACAGGCGGGCGGAGATGGCCTGCACGTTGGCCTTGGGGTGGTTGTGCTTGGCCTGCAGCACGACGAAGGTGGGCAGATCCTGGTTCATGCTGCCGAGGCCGTAGCTCAGCCAGGAGCCGATGCAGGGCCGTCCCGCCACCATGAGGCCGGTCTGGAAGAAGGTGATGGCGGGCTCGTGGTTGATAGCCTCGGTATGCATAGAGCGGATGATGGCGATATCGTCCACCATGCGGGCGGTGTAGGGCAAAAGCTCGGAGACCCAGGCGCCGGATTTGCCGTGCTGCGCGAACTGGAAGATGGAGGGCGCGATGGGGAAGCGGGTCTGGTTGCTGGTCATGGTGGTGAGGCGCTGGCCGTTGCGGATGGATTCGGGGAGGTCCTTGTCGAACAGTTCCTTCATCTTCGGCTTGTAGTCGAAGGTTTCCATCTGCGGGGGCGCGCCGACCAGGTGCAGATAGATGCAGCGCTTGGCGGTTGGCTTGAAATGGGGCAGGCCGGGGAGGCCGCCCACAGCCTCCGCGGCGCGCGCATTTTGCGGCAGGAGAGAAGCCAGGGCCAGGGCGCCGATGCCTTGCGCCGCGCGGGAGAAGAAGCGGCGGCGGGTTTCCTGAATGGCCATCTCCTGCGCGATCGGGTCGATTGGGTGGCGGCCAGGCGGAACGGCGCGGTGCGATTCGCGGTCGAGCCGCAGGGTCTCGCGGCTGTAGTGAGTGGGGCAGGCGCTTTCGCCTGCCAACCGATTTCTCTGGTCCTGACCGTTCATTTGTTGAGCACCTCGTCGAGATTCAGTAACTGGCTGGCGAGCATGGTGAGGGCCGCGTGTTCCGAAGCAGCGAGCGAAGGGTCGGCCTTGCGCTCGCCGTCGTCCAGGAATTTGCGGGCGTCCTCGGGGTGGGCGCCGTAGTAGCGCTCGTAATCGGTGTAAGCGCGGCGGGCGATGAGGCGCTCGTTGGCGGCCAGCGGCCGCGCCAGCACGCGGGCGGAAATGTAATCGAGGCGGGCGTCGAACGCGTTCGTGCTTTCCATGGCGGCCTCGGCCAAGGCGCGCGCGGCCTCCACAAACTGGACGTCGTTCATGGTGGCGAGAGCCTGCAGCGGCGTGTTGGTGCGCTCGCGCCGCACCACGCAGGATTCGCGTGTGGGGGCGTTGAAGACATCCATGGAAGCGGGCGGGGCGCTGCGCTTCCAGAAGGTGTAGAGCGAACGGCGATAGAGGCCGCTGCCGCTGTCGGGCTTGTAGAAGCGCGTGTTGGAGTTGGACATGGCGACGGCCTCCCAGATGCCCTCGGGCTGGTACGGCTTGACGCTGGGGCCGCCGATCTGCGGGGCGAGCAGGCCGCTGGCGGCGAGCGCATAGTCGCGGAGCATTTCGGCATCCATGCGGAAGCGCGGGCCGCGGCTGAGCAGCCGGTTCTCCGGGTCCTTGGCGAGTTTGTCGGGCGTGGTGAGGGCCATCTGGCGGTAGACCGCGGAGGTCAGCACCTGGCGATAGAAGCGCTTGACGTCCCAGCCGCTCTCGCGGAAATCGACGGCCAGCCAGTCGAGCAGTTGGGGGTGCGAGGGCGGTTCGCCCTGGCTGCCGAAATCGTCGGCGGTTTTGACGAGCCCCATGCCGAAAATCTCCTGCCACATGCGGTTGACGGCCACGCGGGCGGTGAGCGGATGCTCTTCGGTGAAGAGCCAGCGGGCGAAGCCCAGGCGGTTGCGCGGCAGGGCAGAGGCCATAGGGGGCAGGACCGTGGGCGTATTGGCTTCCACCCGGTCGCGCTTCTGGTCGTAGGCGCCGCGGTAGAGCACGTGGGCGAACGGTTTCTGGTCCGCGCGCTCTTCCATCACCAGGGTCACGGCGCTGCGGCTCGCGATTTCACGGAGGTCGAGGT
>OMOG01000009.1 GCA_900290305.1 Candidatus Sulfopaludibacter sp. SbA4 | reverse complement strand
CCGGCACTCGCAGATTAACATGCACTTCTCAGAGGCCCAGCCGAAAGGGGACGTTTCTACTTTGCCGGGATGGGGACATTTCTACTTTGCCTTGACATGGCCGGTCATACCCTTGCATTCGGCGTCGGCGTGATATAGACTCGCTGCCCAGTCGGAGAGCTTTGCCCCACGGCGCCGACTCGGAGGAAGCTTATGAACAAACACCATAGTTGGACGTCGATGTGCATCGACTCCGCAATCTCTCTGGCCGTCGTCGTCATGTTTGCGGCGCCCGGCAACGCCCAGCAGACGCCGGCTTTCGACCCGTTTGAGACAACCATTCCACAAATCGAAGCAGCCCTGACGGCCGGAACCATTACCTGCACGCAGCTCGTTCAATGGTATCTGAACAGGATGGATGCCTTCGATATCGCCGGCCCCACGCTGAATGCAGTGCGCGTGCGGAATTCCAAGGCGCTCCAGACTGCCGCATCTTACGATCAAATGCCCAAGTCCCAACGGCCGGGTCCGCTCTTCTGTGTTCCGATGGTTGTCAAGGACAACATCGATACGGTGGACATGCCGACCACGGCCGGCTCCGTCGCTCTGCAGAATACGTTCCCGCTCGACGACAATTTCCTGGTGAAGAGGCTCAAAGCCGCGGGCGTGATCGTCATTGCAAAAGGCAACCTGACCGAGTTCGCCAATTATCTGACCAACGGCATGCCCGCCGGATACAGCTCTCTCGGCGGCTACGTCCTGAATCCGTACGATCCGCGTCCGATCCCCGTGCCTTTACCAAACAGCGATGGCAGGCAGGCCCTGACACCCAGCGGATCGAGTTCCGGACCCGCCGTCGTTTCCTCTTCGAACCTTGCCGCGGCGGCCATCGGCACGGAAACCTCAGGCTCCATTCTGAGCCCGTCGAACGCCAACTCCGACGTCGGCATCAAACCCACGGTGGGCCTCATCAGCCGGCAGGGAGTAGTGCCCATTGCGGCCAGCCAGGATACGGCCGGCCCCATCACGCGCACCGTGACCGATGCGGCCATCCTTCTCGGCGTGCTCACGGGCGTGGACTCCAGAGATCCCGCCACCATATCCAGCATCGGGAATGCCCTCTCCGATTACACTCCGTACCTGAGAGCCGATGGTCTCAACGGCGCAAGGATCGGAGTGCCCCAGGAATATTGGGCCACCCTTTCCGCGGAGCAGAACGCCATTGGCCAGGCTGCGCTTCAGGTGATGCGGAACATGGGAGCTACGGTGGTGAACGTAAGCATAGCCTCGTTCGCCCAGCTCAACGCGTTTTCGTCGTCGGTTCTCCAGTACGAGTTCAAGCGCGATCTCGACACCTACCTGGCGAGCCGTGGGCCAACCTCGCCGATCAAGACCCTGGCCGACGTGATCGCGTACAACAGCGCGCACGCCGCTGTGGCTCTCAAGTACGGTCAGGTCCTGGCGCTCGCGTCTCAAGCTACCGACCTTTACGCCGCCGAACCTCAGTACATCTCCGATCGTGCCATGGACCTGCAACTGGCCAAGGTACAGGGCATCGACGCGGCCATCGACGGCAACAACCTGACCGCGCTCGTGTTCCCGGGCAGCAGCAGCGCCGGAATCGCCGCCAAGGCCGGGTATCCCACCGTCATCGTGCCCGCCGGGTACCTTTCCACGAGTTCTCCCTACGGCATCGGCTTCACGGGGAAAGCGTACACCGAGGCAACTCTGATCTCGCTGGCGTATTCCTATGAGCAGGCGACGAAGTTGCGCCAGCCCCCTGGGTCGGCATTGCGGCTGTTGCCGGTCTCGACTCAGATCCTGCCGGCGCAGGTCGTCAACTACGCCAGTGCCGCCGCCGGTTCGGTCGCGCCGGGAGAAATGGTGGCCATTAACGGATTCGGGATGGGCCCGGCACAGGCCGCGAGTCTCAAGATCACCGCCAACAATCACATCGACACATCCGCCGGGACGACCCGCGTGCTTTTTGACGGCGTTCCCGCGCCGATCGTCAGCGCGCAAGCCGCGCAGGTCGTGGCGATTGTTCCGTATGGAGTCTCCGGCAAGACCAGCTCGAAAGTGACGGTCGAATACAACGGACAGGTCTCGGCTCCGTTGACGGTCCAGGTCACTGACGTGGCGCCCGGCATCTTCACGAACCAACCGCTTGGAAAAGGATCGCCCTTGGTCGTCAATATACCAGGTGGCACGCAAAATAGTCCGGCGAATCCGGCGCCAAAAGGGTCCGTCATCACCTTCTTCGTGACAGGCGAAGGACTCGTGACCGCGTCGGGGAGTACCCTGCCAATCGACGGAAGGCTTGCGGCTGCGCCGCTGCAGACTCCGGTCGCCACCGTGGCCGTGAGCTTAAACAGCCAAAGCGCGAACGTAATCTATGCCGGCGCGCTGCCGGGCAGTGCCGGGATCATGCAGGTGAACGTGCAACTGGATGCCAACGAGCCCTCCGGCACGCTCCCGCTTGTCGTCCAGGTCGGAAGTAAGAGCAGCCAGACCCTCAACGTCTCGGTCCAATGACGTGGGGCACGACGACGTGGCGTATTGCGGACCGAGCGGCCTTCGGGCCAGTGCCCGGTCAAGAGGTTCTCCTTGCACGCTTTTTCTTTCGCAGCGTCTGGGTCTTCCGCGTCGTTTGGAGAACGAGGCGCAACGCGGGCAGCGATTCGATCGGCAACCCCATGCGGGCGGTCGTGTTCTGCACCAACTCTCTCAGGTAGGGCCAGGCGGCGAGTAGCCCTTGGCTCTTGGCGAAAGCCTCACCCTCTTCGGGTCGTCGGCCTCCACGGTGACCGGCTCGGCAGGCATAACCGGCGGGCCGGCGCCGTCCGCTTCGCAACGCCACAGGAAAACGTCCTGAAGAAGAAGGCGCGCCTGAAGCGCCTTCGCTGATTCGGCTTCGGTGGCAGTCAACGAGACAGTCAGAGACATAGCGCGTCAAGCAGCGGCAAGCAGAAGTGTGGGTCCTGATGTCACTCCCTTCCGGACGGAGAACACTGCATAAAGTGGTCTGCAGTGCATAGAATATGTCAGTCGGGGCTTGGCGCGGCGCTCCACAATGCGGCCCTGCAACCGCCGCTCCAACTGCTCGGCGTTTGCGCGCGCAATCTGTGGGTTAGTCCCCAGGCGGATCAGTCTGTCCATGGCCTCGTCCTGAATCAGTCCAACCTCCCACCGTTTGACGCTCGCGACCCCTATACGCAAGAAAGCGGCGAGATCTCGCTGGCTCATTGCCAGCGTCTTTCGAATCTCCTTCAGTTCCTTCGAGGTCAGCAGGCCGTGGCGCTCCCGATAGGCGTCCGCGACTGCGAGCCCGTACGCCGCCGATTGGGCGCTCGACAAAACCTGGAACCCACACCTGCCGCAAACGCTCGCTTCGGCGCGCACCGATACGCTCTCGCCTCGAACCATACGCTCTCGCCTCGAACCTGTCCTGGAATCTCGACGAACTTGTTGACGAGGCGGCCTTTGCCGCACTGGAAACACTTCATCATTTCCCTCTCTTTCCCAATCCGTGCATGGGCGGATGACACGACCAGAACAATATCCTCGGCTTCTTGACCCCGCCCTGAATCTGGATCTTCAGGTAGATTTGGTGACCCAGTCGCTTGCAATGAAAGATGAACGGGCATCCAGGTGGTTCCTGGAGTTGGCGAGGAGGTTCATACGATTCTGGAGGAACCTCGCCTAAGATGTCGAGCAACGCATGCCGAATCTCGTCACCCGGCTAAAACCAAAATGGTCACGCATCTCGTTCACGAACTTTGGAGTGCGGTACTCGTACCCGAACTCCACTTCCTGTCTCGCCACGATAGTGGTGCGATCGGGCGGCCACTCGCCGAGAAAGCCTTTCTTAAGGACCTCCTGTCGCCGCTTCGGTGGGTAATCCGCAAAGTGTCCCTTAGAGTCCAGGTGCTTCGCGTTTGCGACCCACAAGCCGCGTAGATCACCGGCCCTGACGGAAGCCATTCAGGCCATTCCGATGGTATCAAATGATGCCGCTCGCTGCAACCCGGCCTCCCTTAATTCCCCGCCGCCGTGGAAGGCTCCGCGGGCAGCGACACCTTGTTCCAATCCGGCGGCTCTACCCCCAGCAGATTATGCACGAAGTAATCTTGCAAGTAGTGCTGGCTCCCCAGCACCGCCACCCCGTGATTCTGGCCGGGAATAAACAGCATGTCGAAATGCTTATTCGCCTTCACCAGCGCATTGACCACTTGCAGCGAAGACGCCGGGTCCACGTTGCTATCCATCTCGCCGATGATAATCAGGGCCTTTCCCTGTAACCGATACGCGTTATCCACATTGGACGACGCGGCGTATTGCGGACCCAGCGGCCAGCCCATCCACTGCTCGTTCCACCAGATCTTATCCATGCGGTTGTCATGGCACCCGCTGTTAGTCACCACCACCTTGTAAAACTCCGGATGGAACAGCACGCCCCCGAGTGAGTTCTGCCCGCCCGCCGACGTTCCGTAAATACCCATCCGGCTGATGTCGTAGGCAGGATACCTGGCGGCCGCCGCCTTGTGCCACAGAATGCGGTCCGGAAAGCCTGCATCGCCCAGGTCTTTCCAGGCCACGTCGTGGAAGGCCTTCGAGCGGTTGCTGGTGCCCATGCCGTCGATCTGCACCACGATGAACCCCAGCTCCGCCAGGGCCTGCGTCGCCGGCACCGCGCTGAACGTCTTGGGCACGAACGATCCCTGCGGGCCGGCGTAGATCTGCTCGATCACCGGGTACTTCTTCCCCGGATCGAAATTCATGGGCCGCACGATCGTGCCCCAGATGTCGGTCTTGCCGTCGCGGCCCTTCGCCACGAAGACTTCGGGGAATCGGAAGCCCGCCGCCAGCAGCGCCGAGGCATCCCCCCTCTCCAGGTCCATCGCCACCTTCCGGTCTTCCGTGCGCCGAAGCTGCGCCACGGCAGGCAGGTCCACCCGCGACCAGCTATCCACATAGTATTTCCGGTCGTGTGAGTAAGTCAGTGTGTGGTTGCCGTCGGCATCGGTAAGTGGAGTCAGTCCACTGCCGTCGAAGTTAATCCGGTAATAGTGAGTGAAGTACGGGTCCTGCCCCGGATTCATGCCGCCGGCCTGGAACCAGATCTGCCGGCTGGCCTCGTCCACCCGGTCGACGAAGCGCACCACCCAATCGCCTTTGGTGATCTGGTTCTTCACCTTACCGGTGACTCCGTCGTAGAGGTAAAGGTGCTCCCAGCCATCGCGCTCCGAGGCCCAGATGATCTCCTTGCCGTCGTTCACATCGTAGCGGTACCTTCGGCCACCCGAGAGCCCCTCGGCCAGCGTGTTGTAGTAGATGAATGTCTTGCTCTCTTCCGAGATCACCGCGCGCGCCTTTCCCGTTTGCGCATCCACCTCGATCACCCGGTACACCTGGTGGCCCCGCTGGTTGTATTCGAACGTGAAGGCGCGGCTGTCCTTCCACCACACCGGCGGCAAGAGGCTGAAGGCATTGGGGAACAGCGCGTGGTCGATCTCCATCTCTTTCTTGCCGGCCACGTCGAAAAGCACCGGATACGCGATGTCCAGCGCGTCGCCCGGCTTGCGGTACAAAATCGAGGTGTGCTTCGGCTGAATCTGGTCGGCGGGTGACGACTCGACGTAGTGCACCTGCCGGTCATATCCCGGCCGCGTGTGGTAAGCCGCGATCTTCGTGGAATCGGGCGACCATGCCACCGACCGCAGCGTATAGGAATTCCCTTCCGACCCGTCGAAGCTCAACGGAGTGGCCGGATCGCTGCTGCCCGCCGGGCGCAGGAATACGTTGAAGTTCTCAATCAGGGCTTCCCATTTGCCGTCGAACGAGGTGCACACCTGCGGTTCCGCGGCAGCCTGCCCGGTTGCCGCGGGAGTGACCACCCCGCGCCCGCCGCGTCCGCCTCGTCCCTGGCCTTGCGCTTGCGCCCCCGCGCGCGGACCACAGCCGCTCTGGCCGCGGCCGAATCCGCCGCCCGTTCCCGCCCCCTGCTGCGGAGCGGGCTGATACTCCAGGCCGTCGACCGGGTCGCCGCCCACCATCTCGGGCGCGGCCAGCAGGCCGTCGTCTTCCGGAGCGCCCCCGCGCCCGCCGCGGCCCCCCGTCACTGCTGGTATTCGCTCGCCCTTGGTGCAGGCGTAGTCGGTAAGGGTGCACTTATAGAGGAAGCCCGCCGCGCCGAACTGAATCGTGCGGTCGCTGTCCGAAAACGTGAGCGCACCGGGCGCGGGGCCTCCAAAGCCTCGCCCGCCGCCTCCACCGCCGCCGCGCCCGCCGGGTGCCGGCGCGAATGGCAAGGCCAGCCCCGTGTAGTGGCCGGCCGATGCCGCATTGATCGCCGCCGCCAGTTTGTCATGGTCAAAAGCCGGCTTCTTGGTCCCCGCCTCCGCGTCCACCAGCACGAATTCCGTGCCGCCCGCGACCGGCTTCGTGTACCAGAAGTGGTCCGATTCGCCAATCCAGTTCGCGGGCCCCGGAGCATTCGCCACCAGCCCACGGGCCTTCGCCTGCAGCCCCTGGCCGCGTTGATAATCGGCCAGAGTCCCCTGCGCCAGCGCCAGGCCGGCAAACAGACCCGCGGCCACCAAGATCTTGAGCTTCATCCTTACCTCCTCTTGCGTGAAAGCGCTCTCACGGTATTGTACTGCGGCTTCCTCACGGCGTGCCCGCCCGAAGCGACCCCTCGGCATCGCGGTACCTGCCCGCACCAAAACCAGATTATCACCTAATAGGATTCCCAACTCCGATTATTAGGATTACAATACGGACCAGGAGGATAGTCATGTACACTCTGTTGGCTGTCCTGGTTTACACGGCTGCAATCGCCATCCCGGTTTTCCTGCTGTACCACTTCCATTCCCAACACTGGTATTGGCACCTGTTGGCGGTCGTTGCGAGCCTGGTACTCGGACTTACGCCCATCCCGCCGGATCTTCAAACGCGGAGTTTTGACCTCTTCTTCGGCTTCGTGTTCATCGCCTTGATTTCCTGGGGTCTCGGCGGGCTCATCGTATCAATGCCGCACCGCCACCGGCACGCGTAGCCTCGATGTGCCCGGAACGTCACCGGCCGGGCGGAGCCTTCGCGCCGGCGTGCGACCTCGCCCACGCGAGGTTGTTCCGCGCGGAAAGTCGGGCTTCAGGCGGAGGGCCCAGAACCTCGAACCAGAGCAACGCCGACAGGTGAAAATAGACCGGGTTCAGGCTGTGTCCCAGCCGGTAATCCAGCGCCGGCGTCGCGGACGCGACTGGGCGCCAGGTCTGGTGGTCCGGCAGCGTGCTGAACATCGCCGCAGCCAGACTCGACAGGGTTCCGGCTTGGCGAATATACCACAGCCTGCTGGCACATCGAAACAGCAGTTACAATGCCTCTTGATGCGCCGGCGCTCCGCCCTACGGAACCGATTCGAATACGCGCTCGCGCTGGCCGTTCTGAAATCGCTCGAATGGGCGCCGCTGCCCTTGGCTCACCTGCTGGCCCGCGTCTACACCCGGCTTCTCGATCTGGCGATTCCGCGCTTGCGCCAGGTGGCCTATCGCAACCTCGCGCTCGCGCTTCCGGACGCGGACCACACCCAGATCGCCGATGGCGTGTTCCGTTCCATCGCCCGGCTGCTGGTGGCGTTCGCCCGGTTTCCCTCCATCCGCAAAGACAACCTCGCGCCATGGATCCGCTGCGAAGGCGCCGAGCACTTCGACGCCGCCATCCGCCAGGGCCGCGGCGTGCTCTTCGCCACCGCCCACCTCGGCAACTGGGAGCTGAGCGCTTATGCCCACGCGCTGCTCGCATCGCCCATGAACGTAATCGTCCGCCCGCTCGACAATCCCCTCATCGACGCCCTGGTGGAACGCCGCCGCGCGCTTTCCGGCAACCGCCTGGTGCTCAAGAAGGATTTCGCCCGCACCATCCTCAAGGCGCTCGCCGCCAACGAGGCCGTGGGTATCCTGATCGACCAGAACGCGTCGCTCGATAGCGGCGTGTTCGTCGACTTCTTCGGCATACCCGCCTGCGCCTCCTCCGGCTTCGCCAAGCTCGCAGCCCACAGCGGCGCCGCTGTGATCCCCGGCTTTGCCCTCTGGTCGGACGAGGAACGCCGCTACATCCTGCGCTGGAAGACGCGTCCGCCGGGCGAGCCCTCATTGTATGAAAAGTCCCCCAACTGACCATGCCCTGGCGGCACCCTGTAGTATTCTGTAGCCGGGCCCCTCATGATCCCGCTCCGGCCGTCACCTCTGAACAGCAGCATCATCGCGCTGGCCCTCACTGCGTTGGCGCTGCTCCTTTCGATTTGGCTCGGAACCTACCTGGAGTCCGGCCGGTACCTGCTCTTCCTGGTGGCGGTGTGGCTGAGCGCCTGGTATTGCGGGCGCACCGGCGGATTGACAGCGGCCATCGCCTCGGTTGCGTTGATCGTGTTCCTCTTCCTGCGCCCCGAGACATTCCCCATGCTCGCGCCGAAGGGCAACCTAGTCCTGGTGCCGGCAACGTTCCTGGCGATGGCCTTGCTGGTCACCTGGGTGACGGCGTCCTGGCGCGAAAGCCGGCAACTGTTGTCCTCGACGCTTTCGAGCATCGCCGACGCGGTAGTCGCCACCGACCGTGAAGGCCGCGTCACCTTCCTCAATGCGGTGGCCGAAACGCTCACCGGCTGGCCCCGCAGCGAGGCCCGCGGCAAGCCCGCCGCGGAGGTCCTGCGGCTCATCGATGAGAAGACCCGCCAGGCCGTCGAGAACCCCCTGGCCCGCGCGCTCCGCGACCGGGTGATGGTGGCCATGGACGAACACACCGCGCTGGTCTCGCGCAGCGGCGCCGAGGTGCCCATCGAGCACAGCGCATCGCCCGTGCGCGACGATGCCGGCGAGCTGCGCGGCGGCATCCTGGTGTTCCGCGACATCAGCAAGCGGCGCCAACTGGAAGAGCAGGCCACCCATGCGCAGAAGATGGACGCCGTGGGCCGCCTGGCCGGCGGCGTAGCGGGCGACTTCAACAACGTGCTTACCGTGATTACCGGCTACGCCGAACTGCTCAACGCCGAGGTCCCCGCCTCCAGCCCGCTGCGCCGCTTCGTGGACGAAATCGTCCACGCCGGCGAGCGCGCCGCCGCGCTCACCCAGCATCTGCGGGCCTTCAGCCGCGGCGCCTCCGCCCAGCCGCGCGTGTTGGACCTCAACGCGATCGTCTCCGGCATGGCGCCCATGCTGCGCCGCCGGCTGGGGCAGAACATTGAACTGATCCTCCTGACTTCTCCCGGGCTGGGCCGCGTAAAAGCCGATGCGGCCCAGATCGAAGAGGTCCTCGCCAACCTGGCCGCCAACTCGCGGGATGCCATGCCGCAGGGCGGAAAGCTGGTCATCGAGACCGCCGATGTCGACCTGGAAGACGGCCCCGCCAGCAAGAATCTCGGACTGAAGCCCGGCTCCTACGTCATGCTGGCGGTCAGCGACACCGGGCTGGGCATGGACCCGGAGACGCGCTCGCGCCTCTTCGAGCCGCTCTTCACCACCAAGCCCCCGGGACAGGGCAGCGGGCTCGGGCTGGCGACGGTTTACGGAATCATCAAACAGAGTGAAGGCCAGGTCTCGGTCTACAGCCAGGCGGGCTGCGGGACCATCTTCGAGATCTACCTGCCGCGCCTCGCGGATGCCGCCGCCGAACCGGCCCGAAAGGCCCTCTCGAAGGGCTCCGAAACCCTCCTGCTGGTGGACGACGAGGAGGACGTGCGCAAGCTGATGGTGGCCGTCCTCCAGGCCAACGGCTACGAGGTGCTGGAGGCCAACAGCGGCTTGACGGCCCTGGCCGCGTACGAGAAGAACGCCCACAAAATCGACCTGGTACTGACCGACATCATGATGCCGCAGATGACCGGCATCGAATTGGGCCGCCGGCTCGCCGAACGCGCTCCCGGTCTCAAGATCCTCTACGTCTCGGGATACCGCGATAACCCCGTCGTGTCCTCCCTCGGCGAGGCGCCCAGGGACTTCCTGTACAAGCCATTCACTCCCGAGGCGCTGCTGGCCAAGGTGCGGGAAGTATTGGACGCGGCACGAGCGTAGACTAAGACTTCACCGCGGAGGCGCCCGAAGCGGGTAAACTCCGGAGCGGAGAAAGCGCGGAGGAAGACCGGGAGAGCAGTTTTCTCCGAGTCTCTCTCGCCTCCCCAGCCGTGGTATCTTGACTGGGATGCAACGGGCCCTCAGTGCCGTTGCCATGCTCGCGCTGGCCTGCCTCTTATTGCGCTCGGCCCGCGTGGGCCTGGCCGGGGACTATGTCGATCCCATCGGCGGAATCACTGCCCAGGACGAAGCCCTCTACGCGCACGGCGCCATCCACATGGCGCGATCGGGCAACTGGCTCACCCCCATGTTCATGGGCCGCCTCGCGCTCTATAAGCCTCCGCTCCTGCTGTGGCTCGCGGGTCTCTCGGCGCGCCTGCTGGGCGTGACGCGCCTGGGCCTGCGCCTGCCGGTGGCGCTGCTGGCCAGCCTGGCGGTGGGCCTCGTATTCCTGTGGGCGGCGGAGCTCCGCTCGTGGCAGGCGGGAGCCTCGGCCGCCCTGCTCGTGGCCTCCAATCACCTGTGGCACGTGCTGGGCGGCATGTGCATGACCGACGGTTTGCTGGTGGCCTTCTACACCGCCGCCATGTACTGCCTGTATGCGGACCCGTGGCTGGAGACGCACCCCGCCTTCTGGGGATTCGCCGCGGCCGTGGCCGCCGCCATCCTCACCAAGAGCGTGGCCGGCTTGCTGCCGCTGGGCATGTTGGGGCTCTACTGGCTCGCCGGTCCGCCCAAGCAGCGGCCCGCCTTCACCCGCGTGTGCGCGGCGGCCTCACTCGCTCTGGCCTTGGCCGCGCCGTGGTTCGCCTACCAACTGGCGGCCAATGGCCGATGGTTCTGGGCGGAGCACATCGGCGTGGAAATCCTGGGCTTCGGCGCCGGCGCGCCTCCCCAGACTTCGCAGGAAAACCACGCGCTCTTCTACTTCATGCGCATGGCCGCGGTCGATCCGGTACTGACTGCCTTCGCCCTGGTGGCCGTGCCGGGGTTCCTCGGCGAGTTGCGCAAGCGGTCCGCCGGAGCGGTGCTGCTGCTCTGCTGGATCGCCGTGCCGCTCACCGCGGTCCTGGTCTGGCAATATCGCAATATCTCGTACCTGCTGCCGATGGTTCCGGCGGCCGCGATCCTGGCCGCGTCATTCGGGCCGTTCTCGGCAGGGCGCCTGCCCACCTGGATGCTGCTGGTGGCGGTGGCGGCGTTCGCCGGAAAGGCCTGCTTCCCGTCGGCACCCTGGGGAATTTCGTTCGCTTCCGGGACGGTCACGCCGGTGGCCCCGTTGCTCTCCGGCTACTGCCAGCGGAATCGGGCCAATGAGCTGATCGTGGTGGGGGTGGATGACGACCTCTACGCATCCGCCCTGCCGCTGGCGAAGCTGCGGTACTGCGTAGTGGGGGCCGCGGCCATGGGGCAATACGCCATGCCCTTCGAGGACCTGGGGATCACTCTCACGGCGCCGCAATTCAACGACCTCGCCCGCCAGGAGCCGGTCTTCCGGCAGCGCCTGCGCGAGTGGGGCCTGGATTCCGCAGAGCCGATCGGAACCCTGATCGTCGCGGCGACGGCCGAAGAGCTGGGGCAGCTCATCCGCATGCATCCCGCCAGCGACTTCCTGGTGCCGAACCGCTACCGGCCGGCGCTGGACACCGCGGCACAGCCGGGTCACGAGGTGGTGGATGTGCCGGATCATTTCTTCCTGTTGTCGCGGGACGGGCAGCCACGAGATGCGCCACCGGCCTGGTCGTGCCGGTTGTAAGAAAAGTCGTGCCGCTTGTAAGAAAAGTCGTGCCGGTTGTGAGTAAGCTGCCAGCTTCCCATTCAAGCCCTTCCCTTTCCATCCGATAAGAAGATAGGATAAGAAACGGCGTTTGACCCATGCCGGCCACCGTGATTCCCATCACCGGACGCAAACAGGGCACCTACGTGCTCCTGGAGTCCTGCTTGCCCGAGCGCCCCTCGCGGAACATCGGCGTCCTGCTCCTCGATCCCGCTAGCGGCCGCGCCTGGGTGCGGCTGCGCCAGCGCTACGACGATTGCGCCGGCCCCGACGACGCGGAAGTCCTCGATGCTCTCGAAGCACACATCCAGGCCTGCCTGGCCGAGAGCGGCGCCGAACCGTGGCTCCAGTCCATGGAAGATTCCCTCTCGAACGCGGTGCGGGTGAGCGAACGCCAGACGGTCGCGGTGGACGCCTTTTCGCGCGTGCTCGACCGCCTCTTCGACGAGCACGTCGAAAAAGTGCCGGTCGCGCCCTTCCGCACGCACGTGCCGCTTTACAGCCTGCGGGCCGCGGCCGGCGGGCTGGGCGAGGAAATGGAGTCCGCGGCGGAAGACTGGGTGCGCGCGCCCGAAGGCATGCGCCTCTCGCCCGACCTGTTCGTGGCCCACGTGGAGGGGCACTCCATGGAGCCGCGCATCCCCGATGGCAGCCTGAACCTGTTCCGCCTGCATCCCGCCGGATCGCGGCAGGGCAAGATCCTGCTCATCCAGCGCTTCGGCGTGCTGGACGAGACGGCCCGCTACACCGTCAAGCGCTACACCAGCATCAAAGTCTCGACCAGCGAGGACGAGTGGCGCCACGAACGCATCCGCCTCGAGCCCCTGAATCCCGAGTTCGAAGCCTGGGATGTCGCGCCCGAGGATTTCGCCGTGGTGGCCGAATGGCTGCGCGTCATCGAGTGAGTCACCTGCTCATCGAGTGGTACGGCCGCGGGCATCGCGATCTCCCCTGGCGCCGCACCTCCGACCCCTACCGCATCTGGGTCTCCGAGATCATGCTGCAGCAGACCCGCGCGCAAGCCGTGATGCCGTACTTCGAGCGCTTTCTCGATCGCTTCCCCACGGTCGAGGCTCTGGCCGAATCGGCCGTTGAGGACGTGCTCACGCTGTGGAGCGGCCTGGGGTACTACTCGCGCGCGCGCAATCTGCGGCAGGCGGCGCGCCGCATCGTGGATGCCGGCGCCTTCCCGCGCGAATATGCGGCCATCCGCGCGCTCCCCGGGGTCGGCGATTACACCGCGGCGGCCATTTCGAGCATCGCTTTCGGGCTGCCCCACGCAGTCCTCGACGGCAACGTGCTGCGAGTGGTGGCGCGCGTCGAAAACGACGCCGCCGACATCGCGTCGCCGCGCACCCGCGAGCGGTTCCGCGAGGCAGCGCAGTCCTGGCTCGATCCGCGCAGCCCCGGCCTCTTCAACCAGGCGCTCATGGAGTTGGGCGCCACCGTGTGCCTGCCGCGCAATCCGCTGTGCCTGGTGTGTCCGCTCGAGTCCCTGTGCCGCGCCCGCCAGGAAGGCGCCGCCGCGCAACTGCCGGTCAAGCTGCGCAAGACCGCCCCGGTGCGCATCGAAGGCGTGCTGCTGATCGTGCGCCGCCGCGGCCGCGTCCTGCTGCGGCAGCGTGAGGCCGGGGACCGCCGCATGGCGGGCTTCTGGGATCTGCCCACGCCCGGCGACCTGCCCCGCGTGCGTATCGGAGACACCTTCGGTGAGATTCGTCACACCATCACCCACCATCACTACACCTTTACAGTGCAGGCGGCGACGGCGCGGGCCGCCGTTTTATCGCGTTCACCGGGTCCGCCATTCCGATGGTTCGCGCCGGCCCAATGTGCGGAAATCCCCCTCAGCACCAGCGCGCGCAAGGCACTGGTCTTGTCGAAGGTCCTGTAAACTTCGCGCATTAAGGACAATTCACGCAAGCGCTTCGAGTAAACTGCGGAAAGCCGGTGTTCATAAAGTACAGTATGGAGCGAAAACGCAAGCTGTTCGTGGCCAAAACGGCGGTGGTTCTGGGGGCCATCCCGTTCGTGATCTGGGCGCATGAGTACGGACCCGACGCCGGCTACTGCGGGGTGCCCGGCGAGCTCGGCACCTGCCTGGGCTCGCTCTGCCACGTCGGTACGCTCAACGGCAGCGGAGGCAGCGTCAAGATCGCGTTTCCGAACGGCAACACCTACACGCCCGGAACGGCGCAGCACCTGACGGTGACGATTTCCGACGCCGCCCCTACGCAGCGGGCCTGGGGTTTTCAACTGACGGCGCGCCTGGCGGGCAAGTCCAACTCCATGGCCGGCTCGTTCACCTCGACGGACCAACTGACCGGCGTGCAGTGCGCCTCGGCGACCAATGTGGAAGACGAATTGAACGGCGGAAACCAGATCAATCTGCCGCAGAGCCAGGCCTGCCCCTCGAACCATCCCCTGGCCTATATCGAGCATAGTCTGTTGGGCTATCAAACCACGCTGGGTCAGGGCGGCTCCGCCAGTTACCAGTTCGACTGGACTCCGCCGGCCAGCAATGTGGGCAACGTCATCTTCTACGTGGCGGGCAACGCCGGCCCGCCCGGGGCGCCGGTGGCCACCAATGCTCACGTCTACACCGCCACCTTCACCCTCACTCCCGCGGCGGCCACGGGAAACCCGCCGGCCATCTCCGCGGGTGGGGTGGTCAGCGCCGGCGCGTTCGGGGGCTTTTCCTCCGTCGCCCCGGGTTCGTGGATGGAGATCTACGGAGCGAATCTCTCCGCCACTTCCCGCCAATGGGCCGGCTCCGATTTCAACGGCGTGGATGCGCCGACTTCCCTGGATAACGTCAAGGTCACCATCGGCGGGCAAGCGGCCTTCGTGGACTTCATCGGCTCCGGACAAGTGAACGCCCAGGCGCCTTCCAACGTCGCTCCCGGAACGGCGGTGCCCCTGACGGTCACCAATCCCAGCGGAACCAGTGCGGCCTACAACATCACGGTCAACGCGCTCGAGCCCGGGCTGCTGGCCCCGCCGGCTTTCAATATCGGCGGCAAGCAGTACGCGGTGGCCCAGTTCACGGACGGCTCGTTCGTCCTTCCGCCGAACTCCATCGCGGGTCTGACCACACGCCAGGCCAAGCCGGGGGAAACCATCACCTTCTACGGGATCGGATTCGGTCCGGTCATCACTTCGTCGAATGTGAATATTCCCGCCGGGCAGATCGTCCAGGCCTCCAATCAGCTCACCAATCCGATGAAAGTGCAGTTCGGCAACGCCGCGCCGGTCAGTCCGGACTACGCCGGGCTGGCGCCGGGGCTGGTGGGCCTGTACCAGTTCAACGTGAAGGTCCCGTCCGTGCCGAACAGCGACCTGGTACCGCTGGCATTCACCCTGAACGGCGCCGCCGGAACGCAGACCCTCTTCACCGCCGTGCACCAGTAGCGCACTATCATCGCGGCAGGAAACAGCGATTCCCGGTTTGGAATTCGCGCCCGGCGGGCACGGTTTCGCGGCGCTCTCTGCCTGCGGCGTTTACCCGCCCCGGGCGCACTCAGGTTTTGAATTCGTTTTGTCACGCCTCGACCTTCACCACCCCACTGTCATAACTGGCCGCAATCCGTTGGCCGGGCCCGGCGACCACAAACTCGGACTCCGCCCAATCGCCATCCACCAGGCGCCGCAGCCACGCCAGGTCGCCCGGCAGGCGCTCGAAGATCCAGCCGCACTCCCTGGCTTCGGCGGCAGCCTCCGCGATGAAGCCGCCACCCGCCTCCAGCCCCGTCTCGATGAACGTCAGCTTGCCGTACTGCGAGCGGTAGCGCGTCATCTCTTCGTAGAGGTAGCGGCCGTTGTCCTCGCCGTATTTGCGGATCATCGATTCCAGCGGCTGGTCGAACCCGATCGTGTCGTGGGTCAACTGCTGCAGGCCTTTGCCGCGCTCCAGCCAGCCCGTCGACCGGTAGTAGGCGCCGGGGTTCTGTTCGAAATACGCCTGGTAGCGTTCGCGGCTGCCCATCAGCAGCGCGATGCAGTCGTGCGCGCGCGGCAGCACCAGCCGCGTGTGCCGGGCCGTGAGCCCGTCGAGCCCGTTGCCGCACAGCCCGTAGCCCAGCAGAATCGCTTCGTACACGCCTTCCGGCGTGCGGTCCACTGCCTCCTGGATCTTCGCCGCCATCGGCTTGCCGCCCAGGTCATGCAGGCCCTTGGGCAAAAACTCCAGGTCCACCTGGTGCGGCGAATGCGCGCACGCGTCGCACATTTCGCGGAACAGGACTTCGCAACTGATCAGTTTGAGGCGCATGCGAAGCCACTCGCGCAGACGCTCACGCAGCCACCAGTCTCCGCGCCAGCGCCACCGCGCCCCCGGCGCTGTCGGTGTAACCGTCGGCCCCGATCGCATCCGCATACTGCCGCGTGAGGGGAGCGCCGCCCACCATGATCTTCACCTTCTCCCGCAGCCCCGCGGCCTGGAAGGCGTCGATGGTGGTTTTCATCGAACCCATGGTCACCGTGAGCAGTGCCGATAGCGCCACCAGGCCGGCATGGCGCGCGGCTGCCGCCTCGACGAAGCGCTCCGGGGCCACGTCCGCGCCCAGGTCGATCACTTCGAAGCCGCCGCCTTCCAGCATGGAAGCCACCAGGTTCTTCCCGATGTCGTGCAGGTCGCCCTTGACCGTACCAATCACCACACGCCCCACCGGTTCGGCGCCCGTGGCCGCCAGCAATGGGCGGACGATCTCCATCGCCGCCTTCATGGCGCGCGCCGAGAGCAGCATCTCCGGCACGTAATACTCCTCGCAGTCGAAGCGCCGGCCCACCTCGTCCATGGCAGGCACCAGGTATCCGCCCACGATCGTGAGCGGCGCCACCCCTGCGGCGATGGCCGCCTGTGTCGCCGCGGACGCGGCCTTCCAGTCTCCCTCGATCACCGCTTCATGCAGCTTGTCTAACTCAGGCATGCGAAAACTCCCTGGAACTCTTGGACGGACGGCCGCCCAGTGACCAACAGCCGATTTATATCACGATGCACGGCCGTGCGCGCGGGTTGGGCGCCATGCCGTCTTCGTTCGAGCAGATTTGGGGCGCGGCGCGGCATACTGGGGCGCGGTTGTCATGCAGCCGCGGCGCAGGCTGTCGGCGCAATGCAACTTACTTTGGCCGTGGGGCGGACCCCCTCGCTCCGTGCAACGGAGTCCTCTCGGGGGAGCGCCCTCGTCGGCCTTCCTCGCGTCCTGCCGAATCTCGTTGCTATTGGCGAAAGCGGGACGAGGGCGTCCTGGCCCAGAGGGCACCCCGACCAGGGGGTCCGCCCCACAATTAGGTGCAGGATCGCAAGGTAAGCGGCATTGGGCGGAAGCGCCTGCCCCACTCTGGGGGGCGCACCTTGGCCCGGTATGTCAGTTTGTTTTTCATGACGGCGTAACCTCCTCTGTTTCTTCGGGTTGCGGAGAGGGCTCAAAATCGGGGGGCGCAGATTCAGGGTCGTTTTTACAATTTGCGCCCCCGCTCTCCTGGCGCAGGTCGATGACCCGCCTATTCCCATGTAAGTGACGGAATTTCAACTCGATACCGTCGCTCCGTGCAACGGAGTGGTCGGCCAGGGTCAACATCGCTCGCCAAACGCGAGTGCAGTTTTGGAGATGCTGCGAGACGGCTCTCGGTGTGGTGCAGACCCCGAAGGGTTCCAGGAGTTCCGAGAGTTCGGTCGCGCTGCCGGCCCATTGTTTGCGCTGATCGAGGAGGTTGCGGATGGCCTCGACAATGGGATGGGGTGGCGGCGGCGGGTCGAAGGCGCGTTCGATTTCTTCCTCGGTGCAGCCCGAGGGCGGGGGCGGCGGCCAGGCCGCCGATTTTCCAGCCGCCAGGAGCGATTTCGACGAATTGGTATCGGGAGTTGGCGAGGTCGAGGATGATCTGGTCGGGGA
>OMOG01000695.1 GCA_900290305.1 Candidatus Sulfopaludibacter sp. SbA4 | reverse complement strand
CCCAACCCCCAACCCCTAACCCCCGTGACCGCCGCGAGCCTTCAGACTTGGGCCACGACTCCCCCCTCCCAAAGCTACCTCGAGACCCACCAGACCCGCCTCGTCAAGACCCTCGAGATGATTCCGCCCGGCGGCCCGCACGACCGCATCCTGGAAATGGGCGCGTACCTCCAGATCACCCCCGCGCTGCACAGCAAGCTCGGCTACGGCGAAGTCCGCGGCTGCTACTACGGGAAACTCGGACGCACGGATCACCGCGTGGTCACCTCCACCGAAGGAGAAACCTTCGAGTGCGACATCGACCATTTCGACGCCGAGAAGGATCCGTTCCCGTACCCCGACCGCCACTTCTCCACCGTGCTCTGCGGCGAGTTGATCGAGCACCTGTTCGAAGATCCCATGCACCTGATGAGCGAGGTGAACCGCATTCTGAAGCCCGGCGGCCACCTGGTCCTCACCACCCCGAACGTGGCGGCCCTGCGCGGCATCTCGGCGATCCTGCAGGGGTATCACCCGGGATTCTTCCACGCCTACATACGCCCCGCCGAATCGGGCGAGGTGGACGCGCGCCACAATCGCGAATACACGCCGCGCGAGATCCACCGGCTGCTCGAGAACTCGGGCTTCGAGGTGGCGCGCCTGGAAACCGGCGAGTTCCGCGACATCCCGCATCCCGAGTTCGGCTGGGTGGTGCACCTGCTGGAGCGCTATCGCCTGGAGACGGACCTGCGCGGCGACGGCATCTACGCGGTGGGCCGCAAGACCGGGGCGGTGCGCGACCGTTATCCCGGATGGCTCTACTCATGAGCGCCGACTACATGATCGTGAACGACGAGCTGAATGCGGCCACCCGCACGATCCACATCGAACTCCTCGTGCGCAACGAATCGAGTGAGCCCTGGCTGGCTTCTGAAGGTTTCGCCATCAGCTATCATCTGTACGATGTCGAGACCGGCACGTTGATCGCGGATGGCCCGCGCCTGCATCTTAGACACGATTTCAAGCCGGGAGAGGCCGTGCCGGTGATTCTCGATATCGCCGTGCCGCCGGAGGACGGCCGCTACCAGGTGGTGGTCTCGCCCATGCGCGAGGACGTCTGCTGGTATTACGAAAAGGGCTGGCCCTTCCTGCTGGTGGAAGCCTCGACCGAGAACGACGTCACCACGCTCGGCCGCGTCCGCGTGGCCACCAGCGCTCTCCTGCGGCGGGAGCGCGAGTTGCGTGCCATCGGCCGGGCCTTGACGTACCCGGTGCTGACGATCTGGCGGAACCGCGGGCTGATCCGGGTGATGGTGCGCCGCGACATTCTGGGCCGCTACCGCGGCTCGTTCGGCGGATCGTTCTGGACCGCTATGAACCCGCTGCTCCTGATGCTCACCTACTTCTTCGTTTTCGGAATCGTGCTGCACCGCGCGGGGGAAAGCCGCTCGCAGTTCGCCATGTATTTCCTCTCCGGCATGCTGCCGTGGCTGGCCTTCAGCGAGGCCGCCGGCCGCTCGCCCACCGTGATGCTGGAGCACCGCAACTTCGTCAAGAAGCTGGTATTCGCGGTGGAGACCGTGCCCGTGAACCTGGTGATCTCGGGGCTGGTGACGGAGTTGTTCGCGGTGGTGCTCTACTGCCTCTTCCTCCTGGCCGTGGGGCATGGACTTCCGCCAACGGTGCTGTGGCTGCCGGCGTTGCTGGTGCCGCAGTTGCTGTTCACCGCGGGAGTGAGCTGGTTTCTGGCGGCGCTGGGCGTTTTCGTGCGCGACCTGGGGCAAATCATCGGCTACATCCTGACGCTCTGGTTCTTCCTCACCCCGATCTGCTACCCCGAAACCTCCCTCGGGCCATCTGCTACTCTGGTGCTGTCCAAGAATCCGATCTACGTGCTGGTGCGCGGCTACCGGGCCATCTTCCTCGACGGCCATGCACCGGCCTTCGGGGCGTTGTGGAAGTTGTGGCTGCTCTCGGCGGTGGTGTTCGTGCTGGGCCACGCCTGGTTCTACAAGCTCCGCAAGTCTTTCGCCGACATTATCTGAGGAGTCAGGAGACAGAATGGGTTCGTATGTTCGCGCTGAACCGTGGCGCACGCTGTCAGCGTGCCGTGCCGGCAGTCGTGCCGGCATGTCTTGGCCCCAACCCAATGAGAAATCTTGCCTAACTTCGAATGCGTCCACTGCTGCATAAAATCGCCGTAGCGCTGGCGGCATACGGCCCCTGGGGAATCCTGCTGCTGGCGGCCATTGACTCGTTCGGCATCCCGTTGCCCGCTGCCATCGATCTCCTGGTGGTCGGGGTAGCGGCAACCAGTGCCAACTCGCCGGGGCACGCCTACTTCACGGCGCTGTTGGCGATCATCGGATCCCTCGCCGGGAACATCGGGCTGTTTCAGGCGGCGCGTCATGGACGGCGGCTTTTCAGCAAAAGCGAGCCGGCGCCCGGCAGGAGCCAGAGATTCGAGCAGTGGTTTTATCGCTACGGCCTGCTCACCGTTTTCATCCCGGCCGTGACTCCCGTGGTTCCGCTTCCGCTCAAGGTGTTCGTGATTTCCGCGGGCGTCCTGCGGACCCCGTTCGTCAGGTTCCTGGCCGTCATTTTGCTGGCCCGCATCATCCGATATTTCGGCCTGGCCTGGCTGGGCATCCAATTGGGCGAGGACGCGCAAGGCTTCCTCCAACGCAACGGCTGGACGCTGGCCGGAGTCGCGCTGGCGTTGGCGTTGGCCGTGGTTTTCCTGATTCGGCTGAACGACCGGCGGCGGCAGGTTTCGTAGGGGGCCGTGCTCCTCCTGATACGGCAAGTGGTTGATGGCCGAAGGTTCCACTTCCTTCGGCCAGCGTATGCCGCGTCTGGAAGAACAATTTACAAGAAGTTGGGTATGTGCTTGACTCAGGTAATCGCTCTAACAGCGGTTTGGTGGGGCGGTCCCCCTGGACCGCGCGGGACGCCCTCGTCCCGCTGCACAAGCGGACGCAAGAGCTTCGTTGCGGGCGAGGCGTCCGTCCGCACAAACGGCTGCCAACGGCACTAACCTTTAACCTGAGTCAAGCACATACCCACTAATCGATGA
>OMOG01000744.1 GCA_900290305.1 Candidatus Sulfopaludibacter sp. SbA4 | reverse complement strand
GGCGAAATCCACCGGCGGGTTGTTCTGCACCCAGGCGATGCCGAACTTGATCCAGTCGGCGGGGTCTCCCGTCTGGTAATAGCGCACCAGCGCCGCCAACACCTGGTCCTGCCCCGGCTCCGCGTAGGCGCGCGCCTTTTCCAGGTACTCGTTGGCTTTCTTGAGGAACTGGGCGTACATGCCAGGCGGGATTTTGCCGTCGGGCGTGCCGGCGCGGTAGATCTCTTCCACCAGCTTGCCGTCCCGGGTCTTCACGAGCCGCGAGTTCAGCGGGTGCGGATCGTGGAAGTCCTTGACGTCCGCCATGCTGACGCCGGAATAGAAATTGTTGGCGCTGGCCTGCAGGATGTCGAGCTTCCCTTGCGGGCTCTTGGCCGTGATCATGGGCTGGAAATTCGGGTCGAATAGAGACGCGCGCAGGGCCTCCATCTCGCGATCGAGATCGGCCTGGCTGCGGATGGCCCCGGTGCCGTACGGAGTGCCGCGGAAGCCCCCGCTGCGCAGCGCCACGGATGCCGCGGCTTTCAGATCGTCGAACGAAAATTCCGGCAGAAACTTCTGCGCGGTCATCTCGTTGTGATTGCCGCGATTGGCCCAGAAAAGCTTGGTGAAGTCCTCGATCTTGCGCCGCGCCTGCGGGTTGGCGGCGCCCGGATGAAGCATGATGGCTTCCAGCAGCCGCTTCTGCCGCAATCCGTAGACCGAGTTCTGGTCGTAGTTGATGGGATCGATCGCGATGGACGCCTGGGCCAGCCAGTACGTAAGCGCCTGCTGGCGCGGGGAAAGCTTCTTGAAGCTCTCCGCTTCGAGCTGCACGAACCCGGTCGAGCCGACGCGGTCCACCAGCGCGCGATCGTCCGCGTGAGCCGCGGGCAGCGCCAAAACAAGAATCAGGAAGGTTGTCAAGTGTTGTCCCTTGTCTATATGTTAGCCCGGTCGCGACCCGCCGGAAGCCGTAAGAGAATTCCGACGCAGGCGAAACCGCCTGCGCCACCACAACAAATGCTGCGTTCTCAGAGGTGGGGCAGGCGGTTTCGCCTGCCTCGCCCGACTGAGCCGCACTATCCCCACATCGGATAAGCCCCCCTCCGTGATACGCTCGGTCCGGGAGGGCGGAATGCTGCATGGCCTGGCACGGGATGGCGTGCTGCTGTTCGTCACGCGGTTCACCCGCCTGTTCTCCTACGGCGCGCTCTCGGTCGTGCTGGTCTTTTATCTGACTTCGCTCGGCCTGAGCGAATCGCAAACCGGATTATTGCTTACGCTGACGCTGCTCGGCGATACCGCGGTCTCGCTGGTGCTTACCACGCAAGCGGACCGGATCGGGCGGCGGCGGATGCTCATCGTAGGAGCCTTCCTCATGGCTGGCGCCGGCCTGGCCTTCGCGTTCAACTTCCTGTTTCTGGTGATTGCCGGCACGATCGGAGTCATCAGCCCGAGTGGAAACGAAGTCGGGCCCTTCCTGCCCATCGAGCAGGCGGCGCTCTCGCAAGTAGTCCCCGCCGGATCGCGGACCGAGGTCTTCGCCTGGTACACGCTCACCGGCGCACTGGCGACCGCGGCAGGCTCGCTGGCTGCCGGCCTGGTGACGCTGGTGGCGAGCGAACGGGCGGTGGTGCTGCTCTATGCTGCGCTGGGGCTGCTGCTGGCGCTCCTCTTCCGCCGGCTCACGACGGCCGCGGAGGCACATGCGGATCTTGCCGCGCCCGCGGTGACCACGCGGCTCGGCGTAGGGCCTGCTTCACGCGCGATCATGCTCCGGCTGTCGGCGCTCTTCGCGCTGGATGCCTTCGGCGGCGGCTTCGTGATCCAGAGCCTCGCGGCTTATTGGTTCTATCTGCGGTTTGGCGTCAAGCCGGTCACCCTGGGCGGCATTTTCTTCGGCGCGAATGTGTTTGCCGGCTTCTCGGCCCTGGTGGCCTCCAGGCTGGCGGCGCGATTCGGGCTGGTGCGGACGATGGTGTTTACGCACCTGCCTTCCAATATCCTGCTGATGCTGGTGCCGCTGATGCCGAACCTG
>OMOG01000092.1:623-7416 GCA_900290305.1 Candidatus Sulfopaludibacter sp. SbA4 | reverse complement strand
GGACGGTGCCGCTCCGCTCGACGAGTAGCCTGTCCTTATACGAGAAACGCTTACCCGAGCACTTCAGTAACCAAATGCGTCAATGTTGGAAGCGCCAACGTTGAGCGATTTCCCGTATCAGTCAAGGTACCCCTTTCTGGCCGCATTTGCCAACTCCAGAACTGTCGGCGATCCGGAAGCACGCTCGGCTCAGCCGAGCGCGACCGATTGCCGACGATCAGCCGACGAAGAGCTTACCGATTCCTGTCGACAACAACCCCTTCGCACCACCAACCCGGCGTGGCGGACCCCAAACGGCCTTATGGGAGATCGGCGCCATGCGGTCCCTATCGAAGCCGCTAGCTCTGCCAAGCACGCCGGCCCGGAATGTCGTCTCGGACCTGGCGCCTGGTGGTAAGAGCGGCTAAAATGAAGAGCGAGGAACTCCATTGCAACGCCAATTCGACGTCGTCATCGAACGTGATGAGGAAGGCTTTTACATCGCCTCGGTCCCGCAAATCCGCGGATGCCATACGCAAGCGCGATCGCTGGACGAAGTGATGCAGAGGATTCGGGAAGCGCTGGAGTTGTGCCTTGCAGTGGAGGGTGCGCCCGAACACAGTCTGGAGTTCATCGGCATTCAGCGCATCACGATCGCGGCATGAGCCGGAGGCCGCGGGTTACCGGCTCCGACTTGGTGGCGGCGCTCGGCAAAGCAGGCTTTGCTGTCATTCGAACCAAGGGGAGCCATCACTTTCTCGGTCATGAAGACGGGCGGACGACGGTGGTGCCCGTTCACTCGGGCGAGATTATTGGGCCGGGGTTGTTTCTCAAGATTCTTCGCGATTGCTGCCTCGCTGTAGAGGACCTGCAGAAACTTCTGTAGAAGCGCCGCGCCCACGTCCCTGCGACTCCTCGCCGATCACCCACGTGAGTACCATCTTGGAGGCTCGCCCGATCAGTCCCCGTAAAGCCCTTGCGGCCGCCGATCAATCAGGCTTGCAACGCCGGTATCCCCTCAAAGCGTCCGGTCGTAAGCCCCCCACAAACGCTAGTGCTGTATCGGAAGCGACCCGGCCCCACAAGTCCTGACGGTAGGGGCGGAGGCGGACAGCCGGGTCGCTTTCGATACAGCCGTTTGAAGTGAGCCTACTGGGGACCTTGGCCGTTATGGGGTTTGAATCGCGGCGAGCCGGAAGAAGGCGACCAGGAGAGTGCTGCGGGTTGCCTTGGGAGTGCGGACAGTTCCTCGAGCATCAATTTTCGAAGATGGGTCACAAGGACCTCTAGCTAGTGTCGGATTGCATGAGGAAGGAAACCGGTAAACGGTGGGAGAAACAGAGAGAAAGTTCCCCTTGCTTCTGTCCGATAAAATCTGCTATCGGACATAAGAGCCTCTCATTATCGCCTACCAAGGCGGAGTGTAGGTCAGCGTTGTGGGCGGAGTCCGAAACTCACGCCTTCCTGTGACTGAAGATGGGCGAGGACGCGGAACAGGTTCTTGGCCGAGGGGTTGCCGTTGGGCCCGAACATCCGCATGAGGCTGGTGGCCGGGATGGCAGTCGCCTGTTCGAGTTGCGGAAATCCGACGGTGGCGTTTATGTAGTTGCGTAGGATCGCGCGGCCTGTTTTCTCATCGCCAGAGAGCATGAGTTCGATGGCCTCACGGAGCAGGGCCTTGCGGAAGGCGGGCTCTTGCTGCGCGCGGTCACGAATCGTTTCGCGAAAATCCCTTGTCAGGGCCATGGCTGCTCTTCTCCTATTGTCTGCGCCGGTTGTAGTCTGCCCAATGTGCCTTGGCGGCTTCAATGTCGGCCCGCTGACGCTTCTTCGTGCCGTCGGCAAGCAGGATCACCAGTCGGTTGCCGTCCCGCCCGAAATAGATGCGATAGCCTGGGCCGAAATCGATCTTGTATTCCAGAACGCCGCCACCCACGGGTTTGACGGTCGAGAGATTGCCATCGGCGATTCTTTCCAGGGCCGTTGTGACCTTCGCCGCGGCGTGCGGGTTGAGGCCACGCAGCCACTTCGAGAAGGGGCTTTTCCCAGAGCCGTCAATATATTCGCAAACGTCGATCAACGATTATGCTAACATATGTGTTAGTATCCGTCAATCCTCCGACATGGCTGCCATGGCTGCCAGCAGTCTCGGAATCGCTGCGAGACAGGAATCGGCGCGGTGGAGTGGATTTGAGTCGTGGGGGAGGCGGTGGTCCTGCTGACCGTTGAGCGACGGCGGGCTCCAGGTGGAAATGCACTCCACAAAAAGCGACCGCGTTGTCAAAGAGCGACGGAGAGCAGCCAGCCGTCCGCACGGCACCGGGTCAACTGGCGTCGGGCGGACTGCGGGAACTCAGGCTCAGCCAGAGATAATCATGTAGATCAAAGGCGGAGCGAACGCCATGCTCTACAGTGCAGATAGCGCAGCCGGGTACAGGCGTTCGATCACCAATGCCAGCAAGATCAACAGCCAAACGATCAGGATGCTGTTGGATTCGTGGTGGCAGATGTGCTCCATGCCATAGCGGTTCTTGCCATCGTTGAAGCCGTGATTCTCGATCTCCCAGCGGCTCTTGGCCATGCGGTAGAAGCTCAGGCTGCCCAATTTGGTAATGGAGAAGTTGGTGATCCATTCGGCTTGGATGACGGTGCCATCACGTTTGTGCTGGTGATAACGCAGCGCGCGCACGGTGGGCCAGTTGAGGGTTCAGCGTCCTCGATTACACCTCAGTTCGACGTGTGGCCCACGCCCACGGCGTGCCGTGCTTCAACGATGCCCCCGCCGACGTCCCTCCGATTTCGAATCTCTGGAACTACACGCAGATGGGGTTCGACCTGGTGACCTTCTCCGGCGGAAAAGGCATCCGCGGCCCGCAGAACGCGGGTCTGCTCCTGGGCCGCAAGGACCTCATCGCCGCCGCGGCCGCCAGCAATAATCCGTTCGATGGAGTGGGGCGCGGCATGAAGGTGGCCAAGGAACAGATCGTCGGCATGGTGGCCGCCGTGGACTGGTTCCTCAGCCAGTCGGACGAGAGCCTGGAGAAGGAATTCCGCCGCCGCGCCGACCGCATCGCCGCGCATCTCAAGGACCTGCCCAGCATCGAGACCGAAGTTTCCATTCCGCCGGTGGCCAACCACGTGCCGCAACTGCTGATCCGCTACAGCCGGGACCGCTTGAAGATTTCAGCCCGCGACGTCATGATGGAGCTGCGCCGTGGGACTCCCTCGATCGAGCTGAATCCGTCAACCGGGAGCGCGAGGGGAGCTTCCGCCGGCATGGCCACCGGCGTCAACACCATCGTGGTGGGAGTCTGGATGCTCCAGCCGGGCGAAGACATGATCGTGGCGCGCCGCCTGCACGAAGTTCTCGCCAAATCCGCCCACGCGTGAAGCATCCAGAAAAGACGCGATCGCAACAAGCCACCTTCCCCTTCCCCCAACCTCGGCTACGCACGATCCGGTCGCGGGTTCTGGTCTGGCCGCAACTTCCCAGAACCGGACTTCACGGTCCTTTGCCCACGTCTGCGGCGCCGAGATCCAACGAAGCAGGCATAATCACGTTTCGTAAAGGGTCCTTTGCGTAACCAGCATCGACGCTCCACGCCCCCATGAGGCCCCAAAAGGGGATATGCTTGCGGGTATATGGCTAAGCCATTCAAGGCGAGCACAGCGGAGCAGGATCTAGTCCGTACAGCCCTGCGGATCGCAACAGATACAGCTACTGAGTACTCGGCATTGATGCCGTCGAGACGCCGCTGTCGTCCGTTGGCCTTCTTCGGCCCGATCGAGCACGCCGAGGCTGTTACCTTCGGCTTGAACCCGTCAACGGGGGAGTTCACCAACAAACGGAACTGGTCAGGGGTTACTGACGCCGCCCTTCCGGACGAGCTCGTCAACTACTGGACCAACGATGAGCGCGTCCAGCATCCGTGGTTCCAGCCGTGGGAGACAGTTCTCTCGGAACTCGGGGTTTCCTACACTTCGAATGCCGCACATATTGATCTGTCACCTCGGGCAACGAACAGCCGCAAAGGGGAGCTGAAGTCGCAGTTCATCGACATGCTGCGCGCCGACGCCGCGGTATGGATCGAGGCGCTGCGCTGCGCATCCAAATGCCTCTCGCGGCGGGTGCGGCGACGAACGCTCACTTCATAAATGAGTTCATCTCCGGAATGCTCGCGGACACCGGAGTCCGACTGAAAGGCTCTTGGCATCGAAACGGCGAGGGTCATACTGCTTTCCATACGATTTGCCTTCCCGGAGGCCGCGATATTCCGTTTTTCTTCTGTTCGAGTGGTCCGAAAAAAGGTCCCGTGCTTATCAAAGCCTGCCGGGTCAACATGGGCGCTCTAAAGCAGCACCTTGCCTCGGGGCAGTAAAAGACCACCGGGCCATTTGGCATAGCGGTTTCGCGCAGCTGCTGCCCGTGTTCGCGACTGCCGAAAGGATGGCCGAGCCATAGTTGCCCACCATACCGGTATTGTCCACGACGACGCGATTCGCCGACGTCGACCGGCCCGGAACCCAGATGTATAATGCGCTGATATGAGAAACTCGGCGGCGCTGGACTTGGCGGAATATTATGACAAGTGGTTCGAGAAGGCCTTGGCCAGCAAATATGGCGGAAGAACGTTTAGGGATGAATTTTCCAAGGATAGAAGAACATTTTACCAAATTACGGCAGGAAAATAGCCGCAGGCTTCAAGTCGGCGACGTCCTGAAACTTTTTTTCGCACGACCTTCCATATTTCGAGGACTGGACGACGCCGGACCAACGAGAACTTGAGATCGCGATGCAAGGCAGAGACGGAGCAACGGTTCCTGAACTTATTCACAGGCTGAAAAGTGCCGGCGACAATCAGGAAATGGAGTTAATTGCCGAAATTGTCCGCGGCTTCAGGGAGCTTAGTTTAACGGCACTTGTGCTGCATCATGTCCTCCCCAGACGCTATGCAATGTGCAGCCACCATCTCGCCAGCTTGCTCTACATCGCAGGCGCCGAAACTGTACCGAAGTTTTACGTCGAATACTGCAGAGAGTTAAGGCTCTGGGGCGAAAAAGCTTCCCGCCGCCGCCTCTCTGCCGTAGAAACGGAGTTTGCTCTGTGGACCTGGTACCGGTTCTCGAATTACGGCAGGGAAGAAGAGAAGAGGAAACATCGTAGTCGCTTCTTCCGGGACCCCTGGGTCGCTGAGAGACGGGCCTTCAGAGTCGCGGAATCACTAAAAGGCAGAAGCCGACTCGATCTCGCCATGTCGTATGTTCCAATAGATGCAAATGTCGCAGCGGCGATCGCGTACATAGAACTGGAGCGCACGATTCGCCAGATTCTTGGTAGGGACGACGTTCACGAAGTGAGGGCCGACAATTTCAAAGCACTGGTAGAAGATCTGCCAATGAGTGCCCTGCCGAGCGGTCGCCCCGAGCTTATTGACCTCTGGAAGCGTAATGGTAAAGGGCGCAACGAGGTAATTCACGCAACCAAGGCTCTCACCAAGTCCGAAGCCGTGGAGATCATTCAGGGTGTCTCGGACTTCATCGACCATCAACAAATGTGACTTGAGTCTCTCAACGGCCAGGTTAACTCGCACCATTTCATCCACGCCGGCAACGAGCTGCTAGTCACGGGCCCGGCTTTATGCGGTAGGGCGGCCTTCGTTCGACTGGCCGCCCATAAGCCCAATATCGTCGCAAAATCGGCAGGTTTTGCAACGTCCCGAAAGGGTTCCTTGGTGCGACCGTTTTCGGGGAAGATTGGCGCGCAAGCTGGAATGCCTGGACGTGACCCAAAGCGGACCTGACGCGTCGGCGCAGTCCGTCGGACGAGTTGCGTGATTAAGCTGGAACGTACGTCAACTTGATCGTGTCCTCGCCAATTGGATCGCTGGCCACAAGGCGGAGCGGCGGCCGGGGGCCGGCGAAGAATGGCGTGCCGTGACCGAGCACGAAGGGGCGGAAGTAGAGTCGATACTCATCAACAAGACCAAGGTCGGTCAGGCTTCGCGCCAGGTCTGGTCCGGCGACGTCAATCTCTCCGACGAGCCGAGCCTTAAGCTCGCGCAGCACGGTCCCGACGTCATTCTGGACCAGCGTGGCGTTGGGGCCGACTGACTTCAACGAGCGCGACACGACCCACTTCGGTTGGCTTCGCCACGCCGCCGCGAAGTCGAGTTCCTCCGCGTCCCACTCGGGCAGGTCTTCGTCCCAATAACGCATGATGTCGTACGTGTGGCGACCATACACACTGCCGGCTAGCTCGCGCACGTGCTCTACGAAGTGACGAAATAGCGCGGGGCCTGGCCGGAATTCCAGGTGGTCGACGTAGCCATCCAACGACTGTTGCATTCCGTAGACGAGCTTTGCCATGGTACAAAATCTCCTCCCCAGGTTCTTCAGAATAGCTTGAGGCGACGTTCCGCACAATGAGAATGGACACGATCTGTCGCCGCATTGTCAGTGTAACAATAACCCGAGGTCCGCTTTTGGCTGGGAACCGCCAGATGCCTTTTGAGGAACCTGCCGTTCGCTGTTGCACAAAGGGTAAGTTTGCAACATCGCCGGAGGGCCCGTAAACACTGGGCCCTGCATGTTGGGAAGGTCAGGTGCGATAATGAAGGGGAAACGGGCTGGTCGCAGCACTGGAGCCGCTCTTGGCCGTGTTGCGAAAATCCCTTGCAAAAGTTCGCACCCGTTTCACGGGCTCTGTCTGCTCCGATTCAACGAATCCGTTTTGCCGGGCCCCGCAGAAGTGCTACAGTCCGAAAGGTCCCCAAACGGCCTTCTGGGAAGCCATCGGAGACAAGGACCATGCGCA
>OMOG01000092.1:0-613 GCA_900290305.1 Candidatus Sulfopaludibacter sp. SbA4 | reverse complement strand
CCTTCCGCGTCAAGCCCGCGACCCACCAACACGCCCTAGGGGATCGGCAGCGCCAATCATCCCGGCGTTTTCGCAAGGACCTTATTTTAACGCCTACGGGGCGGAGCGGGGCGCAAGACATCGGCTCATTGACAGAAGGCGCTGAAATCTCTAGGCTTGAAGCATGGAAGTACACCTCAATCCCGACTTGCAAGCCAGACTCACTCATCTTGCCGCGCAACAGGGCCGTGACACGGAAGCGCTTGCGCGTGAGGCAATAGAGCGCCTGGTGGACTACGACGAGTGGTTTATCCGTGAGGTAGAGAAAGGCTTGACCCAGATAGAGCAGGGCGAAGTGCTAACGCATGAAGAGGTCGGAGCCCGGATGGAAAGACGGCTGGCTGAAAAACAGTCCCACGCGTAAATGCGACTCCGCTGGACCGAAGAAGCCGCGGACGACCTGGAACATATCACCGACTATTTATTTGAAAACGCGCCAGGGCGGGCAGCCGAGTTGGCGCGCGAAATCTACAATGCCCCGTCCGCGCTGCTGACGTTTCCTTACCGTGGGCGTCCGGGCAGGAAAGCGGGAACACGCGAATTCGTGCTTCCTCGGCTTCCGTACATTGTGGTC
>OMOG01000071.1 GCA_900290305.1 Candidatus Sulfopaludibacter sp. SbA4 | reverse complement strand
CATCGCCGCGGAGTTGCAGGCCAACGGCGGAGCCTTATCCCCCGAGACCAAGTGGCGGCTCGCCAAGAAGGCTTTCCGCACCACCGCCGATTACGATGCCGCCATCAGCGCGCGCCTCGAGCAGGTGGATTCTCCCGACGCCCTGCCGCACGATCTCGCCCTACGCGCTCCCAAGCTGATGGACCTGCGGTACGGCGAGAATCCGCACCAGCAAGCGGCGCTTTATGGCAGGCCAGGGCAGGGAATTGCCGGCGCCCGGCAACTCCACGGCAAGGAACTCTCCTACAACAACCTCGTCGATCTCGACGCCGCCTGGCAGCTCGCGTGCGAATTCGCGTCGCCGGCCGCGGCCATCATCAAGCACACCAACCCCTGCGGGTGTGCCGAACAGGAGACGCTCGCGGAAGCCTATCGCAAGGCCTTCGAGTGCGATCCGGTCTCGGCCTACGGCGGCGTGATCGGCTTCAATCGCGCGATGGACGAAGAGACCGCCCGCGAGGTCTCGAAGACCTTCATCGAAGCGATTGCCGCTCCCGGTTATTCGCCCGAGGCGCTCTCCATCCTGTCGGCGAAGAAGAATCTGCGCCTGCTGGAGGTCGCCCCCACCGCCGACCGCCTGGTGGTCAAGTCGATCTCCGGCGGCTTCCTCGCGCAGACCACCGACGATGCCCGCCTCGACCGTTCGGCCGCCGTCGTGAAATCCGCGCGCGCGCCCTCGGACGACGAGTGGACCGCGCTCGAATTCGCGTGGAAGGTGGCCAAGCACGTCAAATCGAACGCCATCGTCTACGCCCGTGCCGGACAAGCCGTGGGAGTCGGCGCGGGCCAGATGAGCCGCGTCGATTCCGTCAAGCTGGGCGCCATGAAGGCGGTGTTGCCGTTGGCCGGAACAGTGGTCGCCTCGGACGCATTCTTTCCCTTTCCCGATGGAGTCGAGGAAGCCGTCAAGCACGGCGCCACGGCGTTCATCCAGCCCGGCGGCTCGGTGCGCGACGCCGAAGTCATCGCCGCCGCCGACCGCTTAGGCCTGGCCATGGTCTTCACCGGCGTGCGGCACTTCCGGCATTGAGCGCCAGAGTTGCAGCCACATCGGTACACCGTTTGGCCGCTCGGCGCCCGCCCGCATTGCAGACCACCGCCACCCCTCGGTCGTCGTCAGGCCAAATTCGCCCCATGGCCAGGAACGTCCTCGCACTGCCTGCCTGTTCGCTCGACCGCTTGTCGTCGCCAACCCCCCAACCCCGGGCATTCTCCCCATCCCAAGCCGTGTGCAACCGGCGGAAACTCTCCTGCTTGAGAAACGTCGATGCGCCCCGGAGCCCTCTCAGGTTCTCCTGAAGGAACACGATGTAGTCGCACAGCCTCATATAAAGGTCGCCCCCCGGCTGCATCCAGGCCGGAAATTGATAGGAGTCCGTGGGATCGTGCGGGCGTAGTCCGTCTTCGGTCTCGAAGTGCCCCCACGTCTCGCTCTTGCTCTTTGCCGCCGGCCAGCCAAATCCTCCCTGCATCTTCAGCGGCTGGAGGACCTCCATGACGATCAGTTGGTCCCAACTCTTGCGGGTCACCGCCTCGACCATGGCGCCCACGATCCCATACGATCCGTTCGAATAAACGGTCCTCGACCTGGGAGGATAGCCGGGTGCACTGCGCAAAACGTGTAGGGCGAAATTCCGCCGTTGCTCTGCCGGGTCTCCCGAAAAGCGAGGAATGGATTGATAGTCGGCCGCATGTGGATCGAGCAACGGAGCCACCCCTGCCCGCCATAGCAAGAGGTCGTCGATCGTGATCGTCCGATAGTCGGGATGGATTGAGGTCTTCAACTCCGGGAGGACATCGCCGGGCCGGACATCCCAGCTCAACCTCCCGCTTTCCGCCAGCCTGGCTACCAGGGTGGCGGTGAATCCCTTTGCGATGGATCCAAGATGGAAGCTGTTTTCCAGAGTGGCCTTTTCGGGTGCTCCGTTCTTGCGCACGCCGGCGGTTCCGATCTCGATCGTCTTGCTCGACGAGAACGTCCCGGCCTGTATCGCTGGTAGATTTCCCTCCAGGCAGGCCTCCGCTAATCGTTGGTTGATGGTCTGCGCGGCGCCACGGAGCTGTGCCCCGCCGGCCAGCATCGCGGCACAAAACGATCGTCGCGTCGACCGGGCCCGCGGTTTCACAGCAAGCCCGTGACCGCGATGGCCCCGCCCGCCACCCCCGCAATCACTCCCATCACCGGGAACATCATCTTGTGCGAGATGAAGTACAGCGAGCTGAGTACCAGCCCTATCTCCAGCAGCCCTTCGCCCAAGTCGTAGCGCAGCGCGCGGCGCTCGTCGGCTTCCGCGGCCTCTTCGGACTTCTTCGCTTCCTCCTGGATCTGTTTCCCCTGTGCCTCGTACTTCTGCTCCTGCGCTTTGTAGTCGGCCAACATCTTGTCGGCGGCTTCACCCTTCGCGCCAATTACCGCCAACAGGTTCTCGCCCAGTTCCAGGTTATGGTACTTGACGCGCCCCGATTGATAGTACGACCAGGAGTCGTTGGCGTTGGACTTGTGGATGATCGCGCTGGTGTGGGTGCGGTGGGAGGCGATCGTGACGACAGCCAGCGCGACCGCCAGCACGGCGGCCAGGACGCCGACCTTCTGGCCGGCCGGATCGATGGCGTGCTCCGATTCGTGGTGGATTTCGAGTTCAGGCATGCCGGTATTATAAGCTAGTGACCCCGGACGAAAGGTTCATGCGCGAGGCGCTGCGGCTGGCGCGCCAGGCGCAAGCCGCGGGCGAAGTCCCCGTCGGCGCGCTGGTCGAGATCGGCGGCCGCGGGCGAAGTCCCCGTCGGCGCGCTGGTCGAGATCGGCGGCGAAATCCGCGGCCGTGGCTGGAATTCGCCCATCGCGCGTCACGACCCCACGGCGCACGCGGAGATCCTCGCGCTGCGTGAAGCGGCCGCCGATGCCGCCAACTACCGCCTGGAGGACGCCACGCTCTACTGCACCCTGGAGCCCTGCGTCATGTGCGCCGGAGCGCTGGTGGCGGCGCGCGTGCGCCGCCTGGTGTTCGGCGCGCGCGACCTGCGCTTCGGCGGCGTCCGCAGTAAGTTCCGGCTGGCCGATTCGGAGGTACTCAACCACCGCGTGGAGGTAGTCGAGGGAGTACTAGCTGTCGACTGCGTGGAACTTTTGCGGGATTTTTTTGGGGCGCGCAGGTAAGCATTTAAGGGTACTAGATCTTCTTATCTTCGTGATCTATTGAACGAACCCTGAAATACCTTCATAACAGGGTTTCCGGGCAAGGAGGCCCACACCCACGGAGACCCCGCCGCGACCCGACCGGCGCCAACACCGCCGGTTTCCGTTTTCGCTCGAGCTACAATACCGACTCCTGTCAGGCCGAAGCGGCAGGGGCGAGCTGGTCAATATCAGCTCCAGTGGACTGCTCTTCCGCTGCGACTCACTACTGCCCAAGGGCGAGTTGATCGAGGCCGAGCTGGCTTGGCCGTCGCCGCTCGATGCCCCACAGCCGTTGCGTCTCTCGATTCACGGCTTCATCGTGCGGAGCGATGCCGGAGGCACGGCCGTCACCATCTCCAAGTACGAATTCCGCGGCGGATAGCAGCTAAGTACGCGTCTTCGCAAATACGGTCGCGCATCCAGGAACCGCTTGCTGACGCGCGCGGCTCTGATCGGAGCCGCGACCGTCAGGGAGCGGTCTTCCGGGAATACGAGACCGAACCTATGAAACGTCGTACTACGCCAGGCACCGGTGGCCGATTTCGGCCAACCCGGTGGCTTGCAACCAAGTTGCATTCCGTAAACTGCCTGACAGCAAAGGGTTTGCGGTGTGGCAAGGCGATTGCATATAACAGGGCGGAGGTCGAAAATGAAAAAAGGTTTGCTGATTCTGACTGCTGCTCTGATGACACTGGCGCCGATGGGTGCTTCGGCCGCCGTCCGCGGGTTCGTGGTGGTGGGCCGCCCGTTTTACGGTGGTTTTTACAGCCCGTTCTGGGGACCTTACTGGGCTCCTTACGGCGGTTACTACTATGGATATCCCTACGCGGGCGAAGTCAAGCTGGACACCAAGGTGAAGGACGCCCAAGTGTTCATCAATGGCGCTTTCGCCGGTACCACTCACGAGAACAAGACGATGCACCTGCGCCCGGGCAGCTACAATATCGAGATTCGCGAAGGGGGCCAATCCCAGTTCGCCCAGAAGGTATATGTCGCCGCCGGCAAGACGGTACACCTGCACCCCGAGTTGACGCCGGTGCTGCCGGCGCCTACTAAGTAAATGACGGCCAGGAGGGCCGCGCCTAAAAGCCCGGCAAGAGGCAGACGACAAAAAGCGATCGTCTGCCCCACCTCTACTCCTGGCGAAGCGCGCTCAAAGGGTCTACACGGCTGGCGCGGCGGGCCGGCACAAAACTTGCGAACAGGGCCGCCGCCACCAGCACCGAAATCGTGAGAGCGAGAGTCGCCGGCTCGATGGGCTGCATTCCATCTACCAGGCGCTGCAAAATACGCCCGGCTGCCAGAGCGCCGGCCATCCCCACTCCCACACCGGCGAAAATCATGCCGAGACTCTGCCGAAGCACCAGCCACAGGACATCGCGGGCGCTGGCCCCCAACGCCATGCGCACTCCGATCTCCGGCACGCGCCGGGTGGTCAAATAAGCCATCACGCCATAGATGCCGACGCACGCCAGCAGCAGCGCCAGGCCCGCGAAGATGCCGAACAGCAGCAGAAGGAAGCGTTGCCGCGCCAGCGAATCGCTCACCAGCCCCTCCATCGTCTGCGCCACATAGAGGACCTGGTCGTTACCCGCTCCGCGCACTTCCCGCCGCAGCGGTTCCACTAGGGCCAGCGGTGGAACGCTGGTCCGGAAGGCAATGGACATCACCTCCGACCAACGCCGCACGAGCGGGTCCGGCACCTGGGCCAAAGGATAGTAGAACTGCGCGCGCACTTGGGCCTGATCGTCGCTGGCCAGCCCCCAATGCCGCACATGGCCCACCACCCCGACCACCCGGACGGGGTCGCCCATTTGCGGAATCCACAGGTGCCTGCCGATGGCCTCCTGCCCGCCGAAGGCGCGTTGTGCCAGCACCTCGTCGATCACCACCACCGGCTCGCTGCCGATGCGGTCCAGGTCGCTGAAGAATCGGCCTGCGCGCAGCGGGATGCCCATCACCCTCAGATAGTCGGGCGTCACGCTGGTGGCCAGCGCCAGTGGCCTCTGGCTTTCCGGCGGCAAAGCGGCCGAGGGCCAGTAATAGAGTTGGTTGTTCCCCTGGCGCATCGGAACGGTATCCACTATCGCCACGGCCTCCACTCCGGGCACGCGGCGGGCACGCTCCAGCATGTCCTGCCAGGCCGCGCGGATCCGTCCGGGATTAGTGAGCGCGGCAGGCGAGATCGCCATCCGGGTGACCAGCACGTTGCGGAAGTTCATCCCCGGATCGAGCGAGGAGAGCCGCAGCAGCGTGCGTCCGAGCATTCCCGCCGAGACCAGGAGCACCACCGCCAGCGCGATCTCCGATGCCACGAACCCGCCGTGCACACGCCGCGAGCCGCCGCCCAGTGTCCGCCCTCCCGCACGCAGTGCCTGCTCCAGTTGGCGCTCCGGAGCGCGCAAGGCCGGCGCCAGTCCGAAGAGAAGGCCGCTCGCGAGCGACGCGACAATGGCAAACAGCAGCACGCGCCAATCGAGCTGGACCTCCTCGGCGCGCGGCAAACTGCCCGGCCAGAACGACACAAACGGGCGGATACCCACAGCGGCGAGCGCGATTCCCAGGACGCCGCCGGCAAGTCCCAACACCGCGCTCTCCGTCAGGCATTGGCGGACCAGCCGGCTGCGACCCGCCCCGAGCGCCACCCGCATGGCCAACTCCCGCTCCCGCGAAACCGCCCGCGCCAGCAGCAGGCTCGCGATGTTGGCGCATGCAATCAGCAGCACCAGGCTCACCGCGCCCAGCAGCAGCCACAGCGTGGACCGGACATCGCCGACATCGGGGCGCAGCGGCTCCGCCACGAAGCTGCGGCCCTTGTTGGATTCCGGATACTGCTCGGCCAAATGCCGGCCAATCAGCGCCAACTCCGTCTGTGCCTGCGCCAGCGTGGCACCGGGGCGGAGGCGCGCATCCACGCCAATCCCCGGATGCCGCGATCGATCCTGCAGACTCGGCAGGGTATTTTGACCGATCGGCGTGAACACATCCCATTCCTGGTTGTTCAGCCGTAAACCCACGGGTGCAATCCCGACCACGGTGTACGACTTTCCGTCGAGAACCAGCGGCGTCCCGATCGCTCCGTCGCTTCCGGCATAGCGGAGCTGCCAGAAACTGTAGCCGAGGACGATCACCGGAGTTGCGCCCGGCCGGTCTTCTTCGGGCAGGAAGGCGCGCCCGCGAAAGAGGGAAACGCCCAGGACGGAGAACAGGTTGAAGGAGATCTCGAGGCCCGAGACCGCCGCGGCATCACCGGGCGCGCTCACCGTGCCTCCGTTGAATCGCGAAGCCGCCATATCGAGCGAGCGGCTCTGGCGCACACAATCCAGGAAGTTGGGGTAGGCGAAGGTCCACCGGTTGCCATACGCGCTCGACCAATCGGTCTCCTCTAAAAGGTTGACCAGGCGCTCCGGCTCCGGATAAGGCAGCGGCTTCAGCAGCACCCCGTTGATCATGGTGAACATGACGGTGGTCGCTCCGATGCCCAGCGCCAGGGTCAATAGCGCGACGGCCGCAAACCCCGGTTTCTGGCGGAGGGTGCGAACGGCGTAGCGGAAGTCCTGCCACAGGTCCTCCAGCCAGCGTGTGCCGCGGGCATCGCGGCACGTCTCCTTCACTTGCGCCTCGCCGCCGAAGGCCAGCCGGGCCTGCCGCCGCGCCTCTTCCGGATCGCGGCCATGGGCGATCAGATCTGCCGTGTATTGGTCAATATGGAAGCGCAGTTCCTTCGCGAGTTGCTCTTCCATCTGCGTTCTGCGCCACAGGCGCTGCCACCAGGTCATACCGATACACCTCGCTCTTCTACATATTAGACGATGGATGTGTAGAAGAGTGAGGTATGGGAAGGATCGCCGCCCGGTTCAAGCTTCCCAGGCGCGCTTGGGGACGCCGTGGTCGCGGTCCTTCACGCGGTCGTACAGATAGAAGGTCGAGACGGTTCCCAGCGACTCGTTGTAGTAGCTCTCCTGGCCCAGGGCTTCCTTCAAATCCTCTTCGAACTCGTGCAAGGCCTTGAGGTCGTCGGCCAGCGCGGGCCTTTTCTTTCCCCCAGGTGTGCGGAAAAACTTCTGAAAGCCGCCGTCCACCAGGGCTCCGATCTCCGTGCCCATCAGCACGCCGGCGCGTCCCAAGCTGCGCACCGTGCCGCCGTCGTCTTTCAGATCGATCGCGCAATTCCCGCGGGTGACCCGCACCCCGCCGCCTGCGAGCGCGGCAACCGTGAAGCCCGCCTTGCGAAGATTCTCCATGCGTTCGGCGAAGGTGGGGTTCTTGGGAGCCTCTCTGCGAAAGAACATAAATTTCATTCTATCGTGGTTCCGCAACTGGTTGATTTTTCTTGAACGGCCAATGCGTTAGGAGTGCTGTTTAGGGCAGGTTTTGCGCGAATCCTCGAAATATTGTCCAAACGGATTCATCGCGCGGGCCGAAATTATTTTCAGGGTCTTCTCGGCAGCCGTCCCACCCCGGTTCCGAGATGGGCGCGCATTGCCGGCCAGCAGTGCGCGCCGATTTTTTGATGGGTGGGAGGCGGTTGGCGTCAAACTGGAAGCTCAACTTCGGTGCCACTCACTAGTAACACGAGCGTGCCGATAGGCGTTTCTGCCTCACAGCGGCGCTCTATTTCGTCCGGGGAATACGACCCAACATCAATCCAGGTTTGCATCATTTCACCAGGCGGCAAATGCAGACGATCAACGCCTTGCTTTTCTGGACACCATGTGCCTCCCAATTTCAATTGGAGTGTAGAGGAAACGATCTTGGCCCTCATTCCTCCTGACATGGCCTTCCATCCGGAATGGCTGATTGCGAGGCAATCGTCGCCATCGTTTCTGATATGCATCCAGACCTTGCGCTTGTATGTTGCGTGTTCATCGCAGTTCGCCCACCTTTTCACAAGTTTTAGGCGGAACGGATTGTTTCCGTCTCGAATGTCCGGGTTATGCAGAGCCGAATCGAAATCGCCCGAGTGTAGCCAGTCGGACTTGTGCTCGGTCTTGACGAGACACTTGGCTGTCTTCAGGCGATCAGCGAGCTTTTGTCGGCTTTCAGGCTTGTTGGAGAGATGGACCACGTGACGGCCTTCGATGTCGCTGAATTTACGAGTCGCCCCGAGGACGCAGATCACAGTACGGTCCGGATATTTGCCGAACGCCATCCCTGCCTCGAAGAGCACGTTCGGCCGGGCCTGCGGCGTTAAGTATTTTTCTTCGTGCCCGTCGTGGGCTGACAAATATCGTCTTCCGAGACGCGCCATATCGTCACCTGTTAGAAGGATAACGGCAGCTTGTGCATTAGAGAATGCGTTGTCAAGCGCGGCCCGCGATATATGGTGAGCGTTGGCCTGTCATCGCTACGGCCTGCTCCCACTCGATTGGTTCGAGGTCGATCCCCCTCAAGAAGGTAAACATAGCATCTCGGGCAGCGGTATTCCGCCCAAACACAACGAAAACCCTCCGCTTGTCCGATGCTTCCGATACGGCCGATGACATTACGTTATCCTTTGTCTGCACGTCGCTGATGAAAGGCATTAATTCTTCGATTTTGGCCTGCAGCCTAGCGCGCGCTGCCCTGAGTTGAGCCCGCACACCAGTCGGATCGCCGTAAAATTCGAAGGGGCGCACCAGACCCGGGACGTAGGAGTCGATATCGTTGAAAATGGCCCTTATTGCGCCACATTGTGGCATCGAAACTTCCGGGTGGACCTTGCTCTTTAAGAGGTCTGCCAAGAGAGAGTCTTGCTCATCCAGGGCCGTTAAGAGCGATCTAAGCCGCGCCGGGTCAATTCGAGGAGATGGCGTCTTGCTGTCTGCATTATCAGCCATAAGTATTGAATTATAATAACGCGACGGTGCAAACGCCGAAGCTGTAGGCTAGCTAGCCTGCGGGCGGCGAGACCCGAGGCGCCTGTCTTCAGGGCGAACCCAGTCCGGCTAGG
>OMOG01000126.1 GCA_900290305.1 Candidatus Sulfopaludibacter sp. SbA4 | reverse complement strand
TCGATCAGAAGCTCGGCACATGCCGCGCGCGTGTATTGCTGTTCCCGGTACGGCTCGAAGCTGTCGCCGTAGGATTCGGTAGCCATCCCGAGCAGCCCGCCGTCGTTTTCATCCGCCCTCCACGACAATAGCGCCGGGTATTCAGCCAACAACACCCACAGATCTTCAATGTCATTGTCATGGATACTTCGCCGGGCTTGGGATACGGCCCACTCGATTCCCCGGCCCAGGCGTTGCTTTACTTCTTTGACCAGATCCTCCCAGCCTGGAAACCCATATTCGCGCGCCAGCACGAGCTGGGCATCACGCTGTGACAGCGGCAGTTTGGCTTGCGGCAACTGGGCACGCGCCCGGCTGATGGCGTCTGCATCGCCGGCAGCGATGCCGCGCGCCAGTTTCTTGGCTTGCTTGCGCAGGGATTCCAGTGAAGGACGAGCAGGAAGCTTCGATGCGGTCATGGCGATCTCCTTTCATGAGCGCCTGTGACCCGCTGATACAGGCTGAAAGAAGATGCAAAGCACGCTATGTGGATCGAACCAGGTGGGAGTGTTCCCTTGCCGCGGGCCGGTGGCGCCCTGTCGCACGCTGTGGCTAGTATCCGCAACTTGCAACGGCACTGTCAAGCCGGGTTTCACGGCCCGTTTCCTCGCAGCTTACGCTTCGCCCCTGGGGTCGCCCTAATGAGACAAGCACTTACCGTCACCTCATCCAAAACCCGCTCTTCAGCCGCTAATCGGTTCCGAAGTTCAAACCTTTCTTTTCCATTGATTCTAAAGTACTTTGGGTATCCGTAAAACGTGCCGCCGATTGCCTGCATGGTAAGTGTTGAATTGAGAGGGAGAATACTCATATGGGAAACAAGCCCAGCCGTTCTAAAATTGCCGGCGGCGCGTTCGAATTCGAAGCAAATCTACAGGCGGTGCGTGAAGAATACGCCGGCGAACTGGAAGTCCTGCGTGCGAAGTACGTCGCCGACTACGCGCCTGACACCGACGTGGAGCGCGCAGTCGTCGAGGCGCTGGCCTACTGCGAGTGGCAGCAACGCTGCCTCGACAAAGTCGAAGCCCAAATCTGCGAGGAGATCCGAAAAGCGGAAGGCTCGCCAAACCCGCTGGGGGAAGACGACCTCATGTGGATCGAGCGGAGTTTGGACGACGCCCGGAGCGAGTACCACGAGACCCTCGACCAATGGGACCTTCTGTGCGAAGCACGGAAGGCCGCGCGGAAGCCCGCGAAGCCGGCCTTCAATCTGGCCGCGATGCCGAGCTCCAGCCGGTGGCGGATGTAGTCGGGAGCACCGTCGTCTCCTTGTTATGACTGTACTGCTCTGCTACGCTTTCAATGGGTCTGGATTATGCGGTGTTCCCGCAGGTTACTTCAGGGCTTCCTTTTCATCGCCATCGCAGCCGGAGCGCAGTCTCCACCGTACATTCAGCAAGGTCCCAAAGCCGGTGGCGCCAATTCCCAATCGGTCGGGCTATCGTCCGACGGCAACACGGCCGTCGTGGGCAACCAATCCGATGGGGGCGGCGCAGGCTCCGCGAGTGTCTATACGCGCAGCAATGGAGTTTGGATGTTGCAGGCCAAGCTCATCGGCACCGGCGCCGCCGGAAACGCTCAACAGGGCGCCGCGGTGGCGATCTCCGGCGACGGCAACACGGTCTTCGTCGGCGGGCCGCAGGACAACGGTGGCGAGGGAGCCTTCTGGATCTTCACTCGGGCGGCGGGCGTTTGGACTCAACTGGGTCTCAAGTTCGGAGGGTCGGGAATCATTGGAAACGCCTTGCAGGGCTCTTCGCTCGCGATCTCGAACGACGGCAACACCGCGATTATCGGAGGACCCCTCGATAACTCGAATGTGGGCGCGGCGTGGATCTTCGTACGGCTCGGCAATGGAGCGTGGATTCCGCAGAGCGGCAAACTGGTAGGCGCCGGATCGGCCGGCGCGAGTGGGCAGGGATCTTCGGTGGCCATTTCCGCCGATGGGAACACGGTTCTGGTGGGTGCGCCGAGCGACAACTACTCTTACCAATCGGCTTCTGTCGGGGCTGTCTGGACGTTCCTGCGCGTGAGCGGCGCCTGGGTCCAGCAGGGCGCCAAGCTCTCCGGACCCGGGGTGAGCGGGACATTCTCCACAGCGTCCGGCTTCGGCTCTTCCGTGTCCCTCTCGGCGGATGGCAACACCGCCCTCGTGGGCCTGCCGCTAGCCGGCGTTACAGGGGGCCCGGCCAGCGTCGAAACGGCGGCGGGGGCTGTATGGTCTTACACCCGGGCGAACGGCGCGTGGGGCCAGCCTGTCGTCCTGCCGCCAGGTGCTGGCGTATCGGGAAGTGGCGCGAGGCAGGGTACGTCAGTCGCACTCTCCTCCGACGGGAATACCGCCATCGCCGGCGGACCGGCCGACGGCTTTTCCAATTTCACCAACCCAGGTACCGGCGCTGTATGGGTTTTCTCCCGCATCAACGGAACCTGGACTCAAGTGGGGAACAAGCTGGTGGGCGCGGACCCCTCGGGCCAATCGCAACAGGGCTCCGCGGTGGCGCTTTCCGGCGACGGCTCCACGATACTCTCCGAAGGTCCCGCGGACACGCCTGGAGGCGCGGCGTGGTTCTTCGTCGCCACCGCTCAAAGCGGTTGCACGTACGCCTTGTCAACCTCCGCTCTGTCGATGCCCGCGGGCGCCGCCAGTCAGACCGTGTCGGTGATCGCCCCGCCCACTTGCTTTTGGAATGCAGTGAGCCAAGCCGCTTGGATCACCATCACTTCCGCGGATTCGGGCAGCGGCAACGGATCGGTCACATTTTCGGTGACTGCCAATACCACCGCCCAGCCGCGAGTGGGCGTCGTGACGTTCCCATGGACGTCCCTGTCGATAGCCCAAGCGGGACCTGCGACCCTGCCGGTTTTCAATACGGGAGTAAATGCCAGTGGAGCGCCGGCGGCGGATGGCGCCGTGGACCTTCACTACAGCCTGTTCGCCAGCGCCGACGCCTCGTACCCTGGCCCTGCCGCGCTGGTCGTCAACGCCGCATCGCTGCCATCCTCATGGACCGCCGGCGGGGCAACCTCCCGGTGGATCGCGCCGCGCGCGGACGCCGTCAATGGCGACGCCAGCGGGTCATACACCTACCGCACCACACTCGATCTGACCGGCATACCCGTCTCCACCGTGACGCTGACCGGCCAATGGGCCAGCGACGGCAACGGCCTGATCAAGCTCAACGGCACTCCGGCCGGGAGTACCAGCAACAGCACTTCCTCGTTCACACCTTTCGCGCTGGCGAGCGGCCTCATCAGCGGGGCGAATATCCTGGACTTCATCGTGACCAATAGCACCGCGGCGCATCCCACCGGCGTCAACGTGGAAATCGGCGGCGCCGCTGGACCGGCCCCCGCACCTAATAACTTCCTGCCCGAGCCCACGGGAGTGACGATCTCCCCGAATTCCATGACGTTCACTTACACCGATCCGCGCGGCTGGCAGGATCTGGGCGTAGTCAACGTTCTCATCAACACGGTCCTCGATGGCCGCATGGCCTGCTACGTGGCGTTCAATCCGTCAACGGGCTCGGTGTACCTGGTGGACGACGCGGGCGATTCGGGAGGCCCGTACACCGGCATTGTGCTGCCCGGTTCCGCGACTGCCAGAAATAGTCAGTGCATCATCAACGGCGCCGGCAGCTCGTTTTCGGGTAACGGCAACGCGCTGAATCTGACACTGGCGATCGCGTTCCAAAGCCCATTCACTTCCACGGGCAACAAGGTCGTCTACCTGGCGGCGCGGGACATGGCCGGCAACAACTCGGGATGGCAAGCGCTCGCGACCCTGCCGGGCGGTCCGCCTCCCGTGGGTCCGGGCGCCGGGGCGGTCACCCCCTCGAACGGCGCGGGGTCGAGTCAGACGTTTCAGTTTACCTTCAGCGACGCGGTGCCCCCTGGGCCCGGCTGGCAGGATATCGCTGTGGCCAACATCCTCATCAACAGCGCCATCGACGGGCGCGCGGCATGCTACCTCGCGTTCGTTCCGTCGGGACCTGCCGCGGGCTCCCTATACCTGGTCGACGACGGCGGCGATGCCGGTGGTCCCTTCGGCGGCATCACCTTGCCGGGCATGGGAGTGACGCAGAACAGCCAGTGCACGGTCAACGGAACGGGCAGTTCCGTAAGCGCCGCCGGCAGCACTTTGACGCTGACGCTCTCCCTCTCGTTCAGCCAGGGCTTCCGTGGCAACCGCATCGCCTGGCTGGCCGCGCGCAACAACACGGAGAACTCCGGCTGGCAGGCTTCCGGCAGTTGGACCGTTCAGTAAAGACGGTTCAAAATGAAGAGGATTCTATCGGCAGTGCCCGCGGGTACAGTCTTCGATGAACGGATCGAAAGGTTTGATCGCCGGCACTGCCGATAGAATTCGTTGGACTGAGCCGCGGGCTGGTTTGGCCGGGGAATTGCTTTACGGTGTATTAATCAGAATCGATAGGAAATGTTTTGTCGATCGTAAAGTGGTTGTTTTGCAGATGGTTGCGAGTCCCTTGGGTCGTGGAACTGAACCCTGAATTTGTAACTAGGGTCGTCTTGGTGGCACCCCAAGATATTGGGGGTGGGTCGGGGCTGGTGAAAATCGCCGCATGGTGTCAATCCGCCCACAGGCTCTCCCAAGTTGATGATAGCGCAATAGGCCCGTAAGCCGACACTCCCAACTGCCGCGAAGCGGCTTAGTTCAACCCGACATATCGTTCCCAATTCAGCGGCGCAGCGAGCCTTGCAACCCGCCATCCAGGGGCGTAAACTGGCGGCATGAGAGTGCTCCTGCTGTGTTCGTGCCTATTGTCTCTGTGCATGCCGGCTAACTGCCAAAAGGGGTTGTTGAAGGCCGACCTGCTTTCTCTTTCCCGCACTTCTGAAGGTCAGGTGGCCGCACACATCATGGTGCTGGCGGAGAAAACTCACGAACCGGCACGCTCGGCCGTAGAGCAGTTCGCGAGAGATCTTATCTGGTCGCGATTGGCCACGGTTCGCTCATCGAGTCCGGCGGCCTTGCAGGAGCCGCAGGCGGACTCCATGGTGGCAGAGATTGACAGCGTTCTCAAAAGCGCTGGTACGTCCACGCTCGGCTTCCACGATCACGTCGGACAGTTTGAAAAGATCATGCTCACCGTTGGGACTCCGCAATCGACTGCTCACAAGCTGGCAGCGGAACTTGAAATCATCGGCAGGCAAGTCCGCGGTCCGGAGGACACCCCCATCCGCTAGAGCTTGCCGCTTTTTGCCGAAAGCTCGCTATTTTGGACTTTGACCGGCGTTGGGCTCGATTTGGGCTTGCAACGGGCCGCGAAGATTTGGGAATGTTGCAGTACAAGACAGGCCTACGGGATTCCGCAGGATCTCACCCATCCGGGCGCTGTTGCCAGGCATTCACACCGCATTGTATACTTCACACTGGTAAGTACTTATCCGCGGAAAGCGCGAGATTTCCGGAACCCGGCGCAATTCGCCGGGCGTCTAACCGGGTGAACCTATTTTTGAGGCTAGAATGCGAAACGTGAGTAGTGTGTCGGTGCTGGCGCTGGTATGTGCCGGCGGCGCGTGGGCCCAGGCGGTTGCCGGATTTGGGTCAGTCACCGGAACCGTTCTCGAAAACACCGTCGACGGCGTGCCCGACGCCCAGGTGGTCGTTTCCAATGCGACCCTGGGGGTGCGGTGGACCATGCTCACCAGCGACGACGGCGTTTTTTTTGCGCCCGCGCTCGTGCCCGCCCCAGGCTACCGGATCAAGGTGACGCGAGCTTCGTTTGCCGACTGGGAATCCAGCGAGTTTGAAGTCTTTCTCGGCCGCACGCTCAACTTCAAAGTCGACCTGGTGAAGGGCGAAGGGTCCGCGACCAGGCCCGGAAAAACCGCACTCAAGGGCGGAGGGACCGCGCCTCAAACGGCAACTCCCGCGCCCCAGGCCGAAGCGGCCGCACCGCAGACCGACGCGGCCGCGCCGCAAGCCTCGCCGGCCACCACCAAGGTACCGGCCGGCACCGTGCTCCCCCTGGTAGACGACAGCAAGAGCGGCGTCAACACTCTGATCACCCAGGCACAGATCGAAGGGCTGCCGGCCAGCGACCGCCGATTGGATACCTTCGCGTTGCTGGCGCCCGCGGTGAACACGGCGACCACCGGGCAGGTGGCATTCCTGAACCAGGCGGTCTCCAACTCGTTCGTGCTCGACGGGCTGGATATCACGAACGATTACTACGGGGAGCGGGCGGGCATCGCCAATCAGATCTCCCAAAGCGCGGTGTCGGAGATGCAAGTTTTTTCCGCCGATGCGCCGGCTGAATTCGGGCGCTACATGGGCGGCGTGGTGAACGCGGCAACGAAAAGCGGAGGCAACGGCTATCACGGATCCGCGGAAGGCTATCTGCGGATTGCTTCCATGACTTCCGGCAACCGGTTCGCGCCGGGGCGGGACCTGCTTCACGGGCTGAACCAGGAGGCCGCCACGCTGGGCGGGCCGGTCCAGTCGAACAAGATCTTCTTCTTCGTGAATGCCGAACAGTTGAGCGCCCACTTTGACGGACTGAACCGCATCACCAATCCCTTGATCGTCGATCCCACCGGGACCACGGTGCTGGCGTCGGCCTGCAAGGCCACCGCGGCCCAGTGCGCGGCGGCGACGCAGTTCATACAATCGCAGATGAATGTGCTGGTGCCCTTCTCCTACCGCTGGTTGACGGGCCTGGCCAGGATCGACTACCGGCGGAGCGACCGCAACAGTTTCAGTGTCGAAGGCAACGTGATGAATGCCAAGACGCCGGACAGCGCCCGCATAGACAATGTTGCGCCCAACGGCGGATTGCTCGGCCTGAACAATTCCACCGAGCAAACGCGCTTTGCCAGGGTGGGCTGGACCAGCGCGCCGCTGCCCTCCTGGAACAACGACCTGCGCGTCGGGTATTACGAGGACCGCTGGACGGACCCGGCCTCGCAAGACCAGATGTCCACCGGCGACCTGGGAATCTCGCTGGCGGGCACGACCATCGGCGCCACCCATCCCTACTCCAGCCTGGTGAGCGAGCACCGCTACCAACTGGTGGACAACCTGACCCTCACTTCCGCCTCGCACACGATCCGGGTGGGCGGGGACTTATCGATCCGGCGCGACGCGACCGATGCGCTCGCCAACTCCGCGGGCACCTACTATTACAACTCGCTGACCGCCTTCGCACAGGACTTTGGCGGTACGGGGCTCGGTACCGGGCTCAAGGACTACACCTTGTTCACGCAGCAGCTCGGAAATCCTTCGCGGTCCCTGCGCATTCGGGAATACAATGTGTACGCGCAGGATACCTGGAAGATCTCGACCGGGTTCACGGTGACGGGCGGCGTGCGCTGGGACCGGCCGAAGCTTCCGCAGCCCACATCGACCAATGCGGCCTATTACGAGACAGGCACGATCAATACGCCCTACAACGATTTCTCGCCGCGAGTGGCCGCGGCTTACATGATCGACGACCGCACCGTCTTGCGCGTGGGATACGGGTACTTTTTCATGCCGTATCCGGGCCAGTTCGTGGATGCCCTATTTCTGGGGAACGGAATTTACCAGACGAACATCGTGGTGAATCCGGCCCAGACCGGCGCGGTGGCCTTCCCCAAGGTATTTGCGACCACCACCGGGCTGCCGGTGGGGCTCACCAACCTGATGTACGCCAGTTCCAAGCTGCGCAATCCCCACACGCAGCAGACGAGCGTTTCGATCGAGCGGCGGTTGGACCGCTCCACCACGCTGACGCTGAGCGCCATCGACAGCCGCGGATTCAAGCTGTGGACTGCCGCGGACCTCAATCTTTCCGGGTTCTCCAAGACCGGGACGTACGTCATCGACGACGCCAGCGGCCAGCAGGTAGGGACCTACCTGGCGGACATTTATACCGCCAAGAACGATCCGAACTACGCACACATTTTCCAGGTGCAGAACGGCGGCTCGTCCTGGTATTACGCAGGCGCGCTGGAGCTGCGCAAGCAGATGTCGCAGGGCCTCACGCTGCGGGCGACCTACACGTTCTCGCACTCTATCAGCGACGTCAACGGGCCACTGATGGCCGGCGGCATAGCCCAGAATCTCTACGACAACGACAGCGTCCAGGACCGGGGAAACTCTCTGACGGACCAGCGGCAACGGGGGGTGGTGAACTGGGTCTGGCAGCCCAGGCTCACGGGGAGCAGTTCTCCGGCCGCGCGTTTTATCGCCAACGGATGGCAGTTGTCGGGCATCGCCACGCTGGCTTCGGGAGAGCCGGTGACGCAGCTTGCCCTTCCCATCGGGCAGCAGTTCTCGACCGCCGCCATGGTCTACCCCAGTTCGCTGAACGG
>OMOG01000061.1 GCA_900290305.1 Candidatus Sulfopaludibacter sp. SbA4 | reverse complement strand
CCAACCGGTGGCCGCGTCGCCACGGAAGACGAGCGACTGGCGGGCGGCCTTGAACAGGTCGGGCGTGCCGTAGGGCGTGATCTCGGAGCCCGGGTAGACGCCCCAGAGGTGGGACACGTGGCGATGCTCGTTCTTGGGGTCGTCCTTGTCCTCCATCCATTCCTGCAACTGGCCGTAGCGGCCGACCTGGTTGGGGGCAATCTGTTTGCGCAGGTTGGCCAGGCGGCTGCGAAAATCTGAATCCACATTCAGGATTTGGCCGGCGGCGATCGTTTCGCCGAAGAGGGCGCGGACAATCTGGCGGTCCATGGTGGGTCCCATGACCAGGCCGCCCTGCTCGGGGGAATTGCTGGGGCCGGTGATGAGGAGGCCGGTCCGGGGATCCTTGACCAGGGTATCGGCGAAGAACTGCGCAGCGCCCTTCATAAGCGGGTAGGCGGTGTCGCGCAGGAATTGGCGGTCGCCAGTGAACAGGTAATGCTCCCAAAGGTGGGTGGAGAGCCACGCGCCGCCGGTCTGCCAGATGCCGTGGTTGGAGGCGTTGATGGGGGCGGTGCCGCGCCACAGGTCGAAATTGTGGTGGAGCACCCAGCCGTTGGCGCCGTAATGCTCGAGGGCCGTTCTGCCGCCGGACGCGGAGAGGTCCTGGAGGGCGTCGAACAGCGGAAGCTGGCACTCGGGGAGGGCGGTTTCCTCGACCGGCCAGTAGTTCATTTCGGTATTGATGTTGTCGGTGTACTTGCTGTCCCAGGGCGGGTTGTTGGATTCGTTCCAGAGTCCCTGGAGATTGGCGGGCTGGCCGCCGGGACGGCTGGAGGCGATCATGAGGTAGCGGCCGTACTGGAAGAGCAGGGCGACCAGCGCCGGATCGTTGGCCTTGGCGAAGAGGGCGATGCGCTCGGCGGTGGGGAGGCTGGCGGCAGGGGTCGAGCCGAGATCGAGCGAGACGCGGCGGAAGAGGGATTGGTAGTCGGCGATATGCTGGGCGCGGAGGGCGTCGAAGGACTTTCCGTGAAGAGTAGAAAAGGTGGTCTGGTTGCGCTCACGCGGGTCCGCGGAGACGTCCTCGTAGTTTTTGAAGTTGGTCGAGCCGGCGAGAATCAGGGTAGCGGAATCGGCGGCGGTGACGATGATTTTGCCGTCGCGCGCCGCGAGCGTGCCGCCTTCGGGGTTGACCTGGAGGCGCGCCTCGAACTGGATGACGCCGTCCTCGACCTTGCCGGACATGGATATCGTACCGCCGGACGAGGTCACGGTCGAGCCCTCATGCGCGCTCTTCAGACCGGCCTCGAAGGAAAGGCTGCCGGGCTTCGAGGCGGTGAGGCGAACGACGACCACCTTCGCCGGATAACTCGCGAAGATTTCGCGCCGGTAGGTGACACCCTGGAAAACGAATTGCATGGTGGAGACGGCGGTGTCGAGGTCGAGATCGCGGCGGTAACTGGTAATCTCCGGTTCGCGGATATCGGGGAAGTCCAGGAGCAGGTCGCCGACTGCCTGGTAGGCTTTCTGGCGGATGGGCACGCTCATGAACTCGCGCATGGCCAGGTCTTCGGCTTCTTTCTGCTTGCCGGCGAAGAGAAGCTCCCGGATTTTTCCCAGGTACTGGTAGGCGCCTTTGTGGGCGTAGTGGTGGGGCTCGCCGGTCCAGACGGTCTGTTCGTTGAACTGGATGCGCTCGTGGGCGATGCCGCCGAAGATCATGGCGCCGAGGTGGCCGTTGCCGACCGGGAGGGCCTCGACCCAGAGGTTCGCGGGCTGGCGGTACCAGAGGGTGAGGGGGGCTTGGGCGAAGGCGGCGGGGGCGAGGGTCAGGGCGAGCGCGAGCGCTACCAGGCGGGGAACTTTATGTGTGTCCATTCGGGTCAAATTGAAGCATACTAAGAAATGAAAGCGGCAACCAGGCACTAGGAGAACCGATTGTTAAATCAGCCATTTTTTCAAGTTGCTCTCCCCATCATAGTCACGATGGTGGCCACAGTCTGGGCTATGATCTCGACCAACAACAGGCGCCTGGACGAACTCAGCAAGCGGTTCGACGATGGCCTGCGGGCCGTAAACCAGCGGCTCGGCGACTTAGCCACGCGCCTTGACGACTTAGCCGCACGCCTTGGCCGGATGGAGGATCGGCTGTTTGCAATCGAGACCCGACTCTCTGCGGTCGAAAGAAAGGTGGACGCCTTGGAACTCAAGGCGTGGCGCTGACCAGGATTTCTCATCGGCCGAGCAGGGTTGAAAACCGCCGGTGGACGCCTTCATCTCTGTTCATTCACGTCGGATTGAAGCATACTAAGAATGTAGGCGGCAACCAGGCGCCAGGAGAACCCAGGTGTTGAATCAGCCCTTTTTTCAAGTTGCCCTTCCCATCATGGTCACGATGGTGGCCACGGTATGGGCTTTGGTTTCGACCAACAACAAGCGCCTTGACGATATCGTCGCCAGGCTAGGCCGAATTGAGGACGAGATGTCCGCACGCCTCGGCCGGATCGAAGATCGGCTGCTCGCCATCGAGAATCGGCTCTCTGCGGTCGAAAGGAAAGTGGACGCCTTGGAACTCAAGACATGGCGCTAAGAGTGTGGCGCTAAAGGCAGGCCACAAAAGGCGATGGCCTGCCCCACGGAGAAGACACACAGGCAAGAATGCCTGTGCTACCTCAGCCTTTGATGGGGACCGGGGCAAGATCGCGGCTGGCGATGACCCGGTCGATCATGCCGTATTGAACGGCTTGGTCGGGCTCCATGATGTAGTCGCGATCCACATCCTTGGCCACGCGGTCGATGGGCTGGCCGGTGGCGTCGGCGAGCATGGTGTTCAAAATCTCGCGCATGCGCAGGATCTCGCGGGCGTAAATGTCGATGTCCGCCGCCTGTCCGGCCAGACCCTGCATAGAGGGCTGGTGGATCATGATGCGGGAATTGGGCAGGCTGAAGCGCTTGCCTTTGGCGCCCTTGGCCAGCAGGACGGCGGCCATGGACGCGGCCTGCCCGACGCAGATGGTGACGATGTCGGGGCGGATGAAGGCCATGGTGTCCAGGATGGCCAGTCCGGCGGTGATGGAGCCGCCGGGCGAATTGATGTAGATGGAGATATCCTTTTCGGGATCCTCCGCTTCCAGAAACAAAAGCTGGGCGATGATCAAATTGGCGACCTGGTCGTCAATCGGGGTGCCCAGGAAAATAATGTTCTCTTTTAACAGCCGGGAATAAATGTCGTAGGCGCGTTCCCCCCGGGAGGTCTGTTCGACCACCATGGGGACCAACACAGAGTTACCCATTGTCCCTCCGGAATGTAATGCTCGGCGAATCAGGCTCGCTTTGCGGCAACCGTGCGCCTGGATTTGCGCTGCTTGGTGACGGCCAGAGCCTTCTTTTTCTGGTCCAGCGCCTTGGCCAGGTCGGCGATTGAATTCTTCCCCAAATAATCCATGATACGCGAACGGAGGGCTACCCAGCTATCGTGCATGGAGCAGGGCATGTCGTCATTACACTCGGAGAGTCCACTGGCGCACTGCTGGTACGGGGCCAGGCCATCCAGGGATTCCACGATATCCAGCAGCCGGATTTCGCTGGGCTCGACGCGCAGGGCAAAGCCGCCGGTCGGACCCTTACTGGAGCGAAGCAGACCCTTGCGAGCAAGCTGCTGCAGGATCTTCGCCAAAAAGTGAGCGGGAATATCCTCCTGCTCCGCGATGTTCTTTACCATGGCGTACTTGCCTTCGGGCACCTGGGCCAGGTGGACAAATGCGCGGATGGCATATTCGGCCGATCGAGAATAAATCATTCTGTTTCCCCCGCTAAATTCGGAGTAACGTTACTCCGTTATCTTAAAATGTTCCGGGCCCGTAAGCAAGCCCGTTGTTTTTCTGCCAAATTTCGGTTTCAGACGACATCCTGGTGGCAGGGAGCCTGCCAGACGTTTCGGGTCTGGAATACCTGTTGATTGGACGCAGGAAGGGAGGAAAAGGATACAGATGAAAGGCCCGGGTGTGGGGGGTAATGGTACTGAGCCGGGGCCGGGGGGATGCGCTGTGGGACAATATGGGGTCCCGCTGTGCCAACGTACCGTACCCGCTCGGAGTCCGACACCATCGCCTTGGGTGAACGCCTCGCCCGCCAATTGCCCTCCAGGCGCACGGTGCTGCTGATCGGCAAGCTGGGCGCAGGCAAGACCACCTTGGCCAAAGGCATCGTGAACGGCCTGGGTGCCGCGTCTCCCGAAGAAGTCTCGAGCCCCACCTTCACCCTGATTCACGAGTACGGCAACGGGCGGGTGTACCATATCGATCTGTACCGTCTCGAACAACTCCGCGAGGTCGCGACTCTGGGACTGGACGAAATCCTGGATCGGGAGGCCATCGTGCTGATCGAGTGGGGGGAGCGCTTTCCGCAAATTCTGCCGCGCGAGAGGACCGAGATTCGCATCCAGGCTCTAGCGGACGACGAAAGGGAAATTGCAGTCACCGAATTGAAATGAGCGAAACACCGGGAAGTTGGCAGGCGGACCCAGAGGGTACCCCGCCTGCCTCACCAAGGAGCGACATGAGTAAACGGCATGAGTAAGCAACCGTGGGCCCTGATTCTGGGCGCCTCGAGCGGCTTCGGCGAAGCCACCGCGCTGGAGCTGGCCCGCACCGGGATGCACATCCTGGGGGTGCACCTCGACCGGCGCGAGAAGCTGCCGCACGTGGCCGAGATACAGGAGAAGATCCGCGCCCTGGGACGCGAGGTGCAGTTCTTCAACTGCAACGCCTCGGACGACGAGATGCGCCAGAACACCGTCGAGCAGATCCGGCAGCGCCTGGCCGACCCTCCGGGGGTGCTGCGGGTGCTGATGCATTCGCTGGCGTTCGGCTCGCTGAAGCCGCTGGCCGGGGCCGAGGAGGTAGTCTCGAAGAAGCAGCTCGAAATGACCGCCGACACCATGGGGCACTCGCTGGTCTACTGGGTGCAGGACTGCCTGCGCGCCGGGCTCTTCGACTGGGGCGGCCGCATCTTCGCGATGACCTCGAGCGGGGGCACGCGGGCCATCCCCAACTACGGTCCCGTCAGCGCGGCCAAGGCGATCGTCGAAGCCCACATCCGGCAACTGGCGCTGGAACTGGCCCCCGCCGGCATCACCGCCAACGCCATCCTGGCAGGGGTCACCGATACCCCAGCGCTGCGCCTGATCCCGGGGCACGAAAAGCTCATCGAAATCGCGCGCCAGCGCAATCCGCACCACCGCCTCACGGCGCCCGAGGATGTGGCCCGCTGCATCGCCGCGCTGTGCCATCCGGCCACCTACTGGATGACTGGCAACACCCTGCACGTGGATGGCGGGGAGAACATTGTGGGATGACCTTATGAAAGAGACCGAACTGCCCTGCCTCGACCTGCTGGCGGCTACTCCGGAGATCCTGCGCGGCCTGATGTGCGAAGTTTCCGGAGAAGATGCGCGCTGGAAGCCGGCGCCCGATCGTTTCTCCATCGCCGAAGTGTTGGCGCATCTTTCGCACAGCGAAGGCCACTGCTACCGCATGCGCCTGGACCGCTTCCTTAGCGAGGACCGCCCCGAGTTCGAGCCCGACGACGCCCAGTTCCACCTGGACCTGTATCGCGACGCCGACCCGGAGGACGAGTTCGACCACTTCGAGGAGCAGCGCGAAACCAACGTAGAGTATCTGCGGAGCCTGCCGGGCGAAGCGGGAGATCGATTGGCCCTGCACCGGGAAGCCGGGCCGATCACGCTGTCGCAGATGCTGCACGAATGGGCTTTGCACGATCTGGGGCACGTGCGCCAAGTGGCCGAGTTGGTGCGCGCGCGCAAGTACCTGGCGGGGGCGGGCGCCATGGGGCAGGCGTATCAATTGAAGCCATGAGTTAATGACCGGCGGCCAGGTCGATTACGTCCGCGACCAAAAGCGTGGTGGGGTCGTAAACCACGCAGTAGCCATCGAAATAGCCGGCGGCGTAGCCCGGAGGCAGCGGCGGCAATTCGCGAATGACGGCTACCGGAACCGGATGCATCCGCTTTCTCCAGTCGTCGGGTAAACGGCCGCCGGCGCGATATTCGGGCCGATGCGCCACATCGACCTTTTCGATGTGCTTATAGTTCTGCCGCAGTTTTTCGGCATGCTCCGGGCGAAAATGATATTCCGCGGCTTTTCCACGCTCGCCTTCACGGTTGGCGCTGCGCTCGTCTTTGCGATCCTGGGCGCCCTGGAGCGTAAGAGCCGGCAGGGAAATCAGGCCGGCCAAGGCAACAACAGCGAACAAAGTTCTCATATAGGGTCCTTTCAGGTGGAATCCGAGCAATCCGCTGTCCTGTATATGAAACCTCACAAGTACGCGGCGGGCGCCGGTACAATGGTGCAATCTGGTAGTTGAAGCCATGACAATTCCACGCCTCGTACTGGGACTGGCGCTCGCGGGAACCCTGGCGGCCCAGACCTTCATCCAGATGTCCGACCCGCAGTTCGGGATGTACACCAAGAACCAGGGATTCGAGCACGAGACGGCCAACTTCGAGTTCGCCATCGCGACAGCCAACCGCCTGAAGCCCGCCTTTGTGGTGGTGGCCGGCGACCTGATCAATCAGTCGTCCAACGCCGCGCAGGCCGCCGAGTACAAGCGCATCGCGGCGAAGCTCGATCGCCGGATCCGGCTGTTCAACGTGGCTGGTAATCACGATGTCGAGAACGAGCCGACGCGGGAAACGCTGGCGCGATACCGCAAACGTTTCGGGCCGGACTATTACACGTTCCATGTGGGGGACATCGCCGGCTTCGTGCTGGATTCGAGCCTGGAGCAGCATCCGCAGAACGTGCCGGAAGAGGCCGCGCGGATGGAAGCGTGGCTCCGCACGGAGCTGGCCAAGGCACAGAGCGCGGGTGTGAAACACCTCATCGTGTTCCAGCACATTCCGTTCTTTCTGACAGACCCCGAGGAGCCGGACCAGTATTTCAACATCCCGGGCGAGACGCGCCGGCGATACCTGAAGCTGCTGCACGAGTACGGCGTGCGCCAGGTCTTCGCCGGCCACTACCACCGCAATTCCCAGGGCCGCGACGGCGATCTGGAAATGATCACGTCCGGCCCGGTGGGCATGCCGCTCGAGAGCGGGAAATCGGGGCTGCGCATCGCCACGGCTTCGGACAGCGGAGTGTCGCACCGGTACTACGAATTCGGAGAATTGCCCGAGTCACTTACTCCCTGATGAGCTTCGAGAGCGAGGGGACGTGCCGGGCGAGTAACTGTGGCAGCGTCCGCTCGATATCCCTCGCCTGTTCCAACAGAATACCAGTGAAGGCAGCGGGATCCAGGTGATACAGATGCGCCAGGAAGCGATCGGCCGAGAAACATTCTAATCCGTACGGGGCCAGTGACTCTGGTGGGAAATGCCTGGTGTTATCGCTGACGATGGAATCAGCGCCACATTTTACCGCTACGGCCGGAATGTGCCGGTCGCCTGGATGGTTAGTCATCGCAGGAATGAGAGACTCGTATCCACTCACCATCGCTGACTCGCCCAATATTTGAGCCGACCATTGCGGCGTGTAGAAAGGACGTTCAGCCTCCGCCAGTCTCAACAGGGTATCCACAACGGGCATCGGCGTCAGAACGCAAGCGTCCAAGACCGACACGTATTGACTAATCATCGTGCGGAAGTTCGGTCATAGAGCCCCTCTCTGGCCTCTGCCTGGGCCAGTTCGCGGATAACCTGTCGACGTTGACGGTCTCGCTGAGCCTTGTACCGGAACAAATCCTGAGCGTATACCCGTCTGTGAGTTCCGACCATGTGGTAGGGGAACCCTCCTTTCTCCAGGAGATTGACTAAGAACTGTCGAGATACGCCAAGCGCGGCCGCGGCTTCCATCGTCGTAAACGTGGCTTGATCCTGGACGATCATGACAGACTTTCCTTCGGTCAGAAGCCCGGTCAATTCCGTCAGGAAGGAATGCAGGGACTCGGGGAGCAGGCGCGCCTCACGACTGGGGCCGACCAGTCTTGCCTGGCCCCTCCGGAGCACGTCGTACAGTTGTTCAAGCTCCTTGTGATCGGTAGCTGAGATCGGCACCCGGTGATCCTTCTTAGAGGCGGGCAACCTACGGTTGTGGAGCGTCGCGTTTGACATTTCGCATTCCTCATGACATTTCGCATTCCTCACCGTGACAGACATTTCAGGCGCCACATTCGCCATATTCGCTACAGGCGCTACACCGATGATACTTCGCTCCTGGTGGTAGAGTCAATGGCACTGCAGCGTGCCTTCACGGCGGGAAAACACAAGTAGGCGGTCCGTTGCTACTGGCCGGGTAAAGCGAAGTTGAACAACAGATGCACGCGGGCCGCCGACGGATTCACCGCGCCCACCGCCGCCAGCGCCAGCACTCTCCCGTCGGGTGCCGCATCGAACATGGGAACCCTGCTGCGGGTGGCCAACCTTTGGTCCGTCCATTGGCGCAGCGTGCCGCACTGCATCAAGTCACCCTTGGCGTCGCACGCCACAGACATGATACGGCCCCCAGCGAGGACCATCAGCTCGCCGCCGCGTGACCAGACCGGCAAGTTCCCCGCTGCCACCGGGTATTTCGAACCCTTGCCCGGAAACGGGCTGACGCTAAACTGCCCTTCGTTAGACAACGCCGGGGATTGCGCTTCCGTGGAGCCGTAGGCGATCCAGCGGCCATCCGGTGAGAAAACCGGATAGTTAGTGGGGTTGTTCACCCTGACAAACGTCGCCGGTTGGCCGAGGCTGACTCCGCCGGCGCCAACTTCGGCCGGCGCGGTGAGCACCGCATCCTCGCTTGCGACAAGCAGCGTCCCGCCGTCTCTCCCGAAGCCTCGCGGACGCAATCTGCCCGCGATGATCTTACGCGCCGGCGCGCTGCCGTCGGAGGGCACGCAATAGATGCCCGAATCCGGACCGAGCACTCCGTACAGCACATACTTGCCGTCCGGGGTCCAGACCGCCTGTACGCCGATCGCTTCCGCTTTGGGTGTCAGGCGTGTCATGGCGCCTCTCTCCAGATCGCGAACATAGAGGTCCCAGGCGCCCTCTTCGCCGATATTCAGGACCACGCGCCGGGCGTCCGGGGAAAGGCGGGGGCCGGCGGCCCGCGGCACGACGCCAAGCTGGGTCTGCCGGCCATCCGGAGTAATCCAGGTCAACATGGGGCGATCGTTGTCCACCCAGCCGGGAATGTAAGCCACGGTACCCGTGTCGGAAATGCCGAACTGACTCGCTCCGATGTTGAGGATCGAGGAGATGTTCTCCAGCACCGGGCGTGGCTCTCCCTGGGGGTGGGCGCGGCTGTCGAGACCCACCGAATACAGTGTCCCGCCGCGAATGAACAAAAGCTCTCCGGCCGGCAGGCAATGTGGAAATGTGCCATCGCGCACCACCAGGGTACGTTCTCCCGTCCGCAGGTTGTGAGCGAAGATGGACGTGGACGGAACGCTTTCATAGAGGACATAGTCATCGCCGGCACACAAGGCGGGCCACCGGTGAGTGGTCTCACCTTTCTGCAACTTGGTGAGCGCGGCCGGCTCACCGCCGCCGGACGGCACGCGAAACAGCGGATTCCCCGCACGCGAGCCGAGGATGATATCTCCGTTCCGGCCCCAGGCCGCGCCGCGTACGTCGACCGCGGTTTTAGCGATCAGGGTCGGGACACCGCCCTCCACGGGTACTTGATAGATCCCGCCGCTAACCACAAAACCGAGGCGTCGGCTGTCCGGTGAGAAAAACGCGTTGCCGCCACCCTCCGTGCCGGGGATCTCCTTGATCTCGGGTTGATCGATGCGGCGGATGGCGAGCCGGCGGGGACCGGACTGGGCCTGGGTATAGACGATCCTCGAACCGTCGGGCGAAATTCCGACAGCCGGCCCGAGATTATTCTGCACGTTGAGCGGAAATGCGAGATCTTCGACGACGTGGATCAAGGGCGGCGCGGTTTTCGGCGTCGGCCACAATATGGCAGCCGTCACTATCACTGCCGCCACTGCGGTTGCCGTGATGGCCCAGGGCAGCCAACCGGTGCTTCGGGAGGGCGCGGGCGCCGGCGGTGCAGCGATCAGGCGCCGCCAGTCGCCCGCGGCACGCAGGCGTTTGCGCGGGTCCTTCTCGAGACAGGCGGCGATCACGGGCCGCGCTCGTGCCGGAACGGCTTCAAGCTCGGGGTCCTTGGTCAGCACTGCCGCCAGAATATCGGAGGTGGTTGCGCCGGTGAACATCTGCCGGCCGGTGAGCATCTCCCACAGGATCACGCCGAACGCCCAGATGTCGGCCCGCTTGTCCACGTCATGGCCGCGCGCCTGCTCGGGCGCCATATAGGGCGCGGTGCCCATGATCAACCCGGCCTCGGTCGACTGCATGGTCACAGTCGGCGAGTTGATGGGATCGCCCGGCGCTCGATCCGCCGCCTTGGCCAGTCCGAAGTCGAGCACTTTCACGACGCCCTGGGGAGTCACCTTGATGTTGGCCGGCTTCAGGTCGCGATGCGTGACGCCCTTGTCGTGGGCCGCCTCCAGCGCATCGGCGATCTGGCCGGCGTAGTCCAGCGCGGTTTCGAGCGGCAGTGGACCTTTGAGGTTGGCGCCCTCCACGAGTTCCATCACGATCGCACGGTCTTCCACGCCATAGACCGCCGCGATATTCGGGTGGTTGAGCAACGCCAGCACCTTGGCTTCCCGTGTGAAGCGGGCCATGCGGTCGGGATTCTGCGCGAAGGAGTCGGGAAGAACTTTGATGGCGACGTCACGCGCGAGCTTGGTGTCGGTGGCGCGGTACACGGCGCCCATCCCGCCCTCGCCGAGCTTGGAGGTGATGCGGTAGTGCGCAATCGAGGACGGTAGGCTCATCGCCGATCATACGAATCGTATCACCTTCGGACCGGGGCGCCCGCCTGAACGTAAGCTCGATCACCAAACCGCGTGGCATTCCACATGCCCATAGATCCGCGGGATGCCACTTGGCCGCGTAACATTTTCGCTGGTTCTGGCGTGCGCGGCCGATGTCGGCGGGTGCTTAACCGATGTGGGGAAATGGGGACGAATCCGCTTGTGGGGCAGCTTGGCAAGCTGCGAGCGACCCAGAGGGTTCCCCGCCAACCGCCGCGCTGGCCGACTGCCAGTCGGCCCGCAGGTTACCAAACTGTTACCAACCTGCCCCACGAAGGCAGGTCCAAACTAGCCTCCCCACTTTGTTTAAGCACCCGGTGTCGGCTCCTTCAACAGCACCGACCGGTCCGTCGGCGATCAAGGCCCGGGCCACGCCCGCGGTCCTCAAGGAGTAGAGTCATGCGTGCAAGAATTGTTGGGGCATTCGCGTTAGGCGTGGCCACGGGTTTCTTGTGTCTGGGAGTAGTTCTATGGCGCATGGGCGCCATCCAACCCACGCCCGCGATCGAAGCCTTGCTACCGGGTTGGAAGCGGCCCATGACGCCCATGCCGTTCGACCTGAACCAGCTCACCGCGGAAGCGAAAAACATACCGCCTCCGCGGGTGGAAGCGCCGCCGCCCTTGCCATCGGCGGGCGAGGCCGATCGCACCGCACCCTCTCCATCACCCTCTCTGCCGCGCTCTCTGCCGGCGCCGCCCCGCCTGGGCATGCCGATCGCCGGAATCGATGCCCGGACCTTAGCGGACACGTTCGCGGACAAACGCGATGGCCGCAAACACGAAGCGCTGGATATCCCGTCGCCGCGCGGCACGCGGGTGCTCGCCGTGGCCGAGGGCAACGTGGCCAAGCTGTTTACCAGCAAGGAAGGCGGCCTCACCGTTTACCAGTTCGACAACACCCAAACCTGGTGCTACTATTACGCGCACCTGGACCGCTACGCGCCGGGCCTGGTCGAAGGGACGCTCCTGCGCAAGGGAGAAGTGCTGGGATATGTCGGCAGCACCGGCAATGCATCGCCCGCCGCGCCGCATCTTCACTTCGCGGTCTTCCAGTTGAAACCCGACAAGAAGTGGTGGGACGGCACCCCGATCGACCCGCTGCCGCTCCTACGGTAGGGCCGGCTGGCTGCTCACTTACCCTGTCCGGCCTTCTCAGCGGCGCGCGCCGCACTCAGCATGTTCGCCATGGCGTAATTGCCCTCGTGACAGGCGTACTCGTAGAGCGGCCCGGCGGTCTTGACCATGGGAATCTCACCCGTCCAGGACTTCGTGAATGCGGTAGGATCGTCGACCGTGAACCGGTAGAGGATCATGTCCGGGCTGGTGCGCGTGAAGCGTTCGACCAGGTGGAGGTTCTGGTCCGATCCCCGGTAGTTGGTCTTGTCCGTGAAATTGGTGGTGTCCACGACCAGCGTATCGCCTTCCCAATGGCCCGTCGAATCTCCCATCCACTGGCGCACATCACCGCCGGGGTGAGGCCGGCCATCCAAGGGAATGATGCGGGCATCGTGAATCATCTCGGTCGAAATGGCCACGTATTCGCCGGTCTGCACGATTTGATAGTTGTTGTTGTAGGGGCCGGGAACCATGGGCGGCCCGGCAGTCGGCCAGAGGATGCAACGCACCGGCAAGCTCATATCCTGGGGACCGGTGGGGACCCGCCGTTGCACCTCGGCTC
>OMOG01000595.1 GCA_900290305.1 Candidatus Sulfopaludibacter sp. SbA4 | reverse complement strand
CCCGCGCCGCGCGCCAAACAGGGCCTAGTTGGCGAAGCGCAGCAACTCGGCGGAGAACGACGGATCCATCCTGACCAGCTCACCCACCTCGTGGATGCCGGCATCCTCGCGGCTGACGAGCTTGAGAACGCGCTGCGCCACGGCGGGGAACGGCGGCACCAGGCGGAGCGCCCAAGGTGCTTGCGGTCGTGCGAAGACTTCGCTCATGATTCCTCCAACAACCATCTATCGGCGGTAGGAGGCGGGAACAATACAGGGGCGGGAGCCGGCACGGTCCGGTCTGGTATCTCACCGTCACTTTGAGGCCGGGTCGCATTACCGGCAGTACGCTCGCCACCGAGCAGGTGGAGAAGGTGCGGCTCTGGATCGGCAACTATCATCGCGTGAAGGAACTTGCATCGCGTGAAGGAACTTGCTATGCGAAGTTCCTGCCCCCGGATCAAAGCCTACATAAACGCAAATTGGGCGATCTTTGGAGGAATTCAGGCGATGCGCAGCGGGAACCGCCTGGCGGAACTGCCTGCGCCTAGAAAGGGAAAGGGGGCGGTCTGGCGACCGGCCCCCTGGAAACACAGGCAGGAATGCCTGTGCCACGTTCGTTTAGAAGCGGAGGCGGAGTCCGAACTCCAGCGAGCGCGGATTGTTCGCCTGGCCGGTGATCTGTCCGAAGGACGTCGGGCTGGTGAGGCTGAGGCTCGGATTGCTCGGCTGGAAGTGGTTCAAAATGTTTGTGAAGGTAAAGAACATCATGGCGCCCAGGCGCTCCTTGTAGACGGCCAGATCCTTGACAACGGTGGCGTCGAGATTCCAAGTGGGGAGGCCGCGCAGGTTGCCGACGCCTCCACAACTGGTGTCGTAGCCCAGCACGCAGGGCCGGAACTGGGAGTACACAGCGCCCGGGTCGGGGAACATTTGCAGGTAAGGCGTGGAGGTTCTGGTGCCGACCCCGTTGGTTCCGAAAATGACGTTGGTGCCGTTGTCGCCGGCCACGCCGTACTTCGCCGAAGTGGTTCCGGTGTAGGGGCTGAAGCCGACGGCACGTTCCGATGTGGAGCCGAAGTTGGTGTTTCCAGGCTGGCCGATTTCCCCAAACGCCTCGCATCCGGTACAGTTCCCCTCGCTGTAGCTGACCGAAGTGAGACCGCCCGACTGCGCCGTGAACAGCGGCGAGATGGTCCATCCGCCCAGGATGTGCCCGAGGACGCCGTGCTGCCCTCTGAAGATCGGCGGCTCATAGTACATCGAGAGGTTGTAGATGAACTTGATGTCGAAGCCCTGCGGGGCGTAGTTGGCGCCGAGATCGTATGGCGAAAGCGGGGTGGCGCTGCTGGTGGCCTGTACCTGCTGGCCGGTGCCCAGCGCACGCCCCCAGGTGAAATTGGAAATGGCGGTGAGGCCGTGCCAGTTGGTGGTGCGCAAGGAAGCGAACAGGCCGTTGTAGTTGCCCCAACCCAGGCTGGTAATGGTGCCCAGGGCGGTAGCCTGACCCACCGTTCCGCCCGCCACCGGCTGGCTGAACATGGTCCTGCCCAAAGTCCAGCTCGAGGTCGCGTTCATTTTGTTCCACAGATCGGAGACGGCGGTCTCCGTGACCAGGGAGCCGTAATTGGTAGCCACGGCGGAGGTGCAATTGGCAAAGCCTTTGCAGAAGGCGGAGCCTGGCCCGCCCATGGCCGCTTCGAAGAACGACTGCGCCGCCACGTTGGCCGCGCTCACGCCGCTGAAGAACATCTGCTGGTACATCTGGGAGTAAGCCTGGGCGAACGATTGACCGCCCAGGGTGGTCATGTAGGGAACCGCATCCAGGTTGATCTCCATGAATTCGTTCCTCAGAATCTTACCCACATAGCCAATTTCGAACTGGGTGTGCTGATTGATCTCGCGCTGGAGGGTGAGGGTGAAATTGTCGGTCCGGTCGGGCTTGAAATGCGGATCGAGGGAGGATGGATCGATGGTTTGGGGATTCGATCCGACACCGGGATAGAAAGGCTGCGAAATGGTGGGCGAAGCCGCCGCCAACGGAGCCGTCAGGCCATCGGTTCCGATGCGGAACGCGGTGGTCGGGTCGGCCACGCCGCTGCCGGCGCATGCTCCGGTCTTGGTTGGGTTGGTGCAGGTGACGCCTTGCAGCAGCCCGGGTCCGAGCAGCGGCACCAGGAGGAGATCGACGCCGTTGAGGCGTCCGAAAATGCGGCCGTAGCCGCCGCGGATGACGGTCTTGCCGTTGCCGAACACCTTCCCCAGGATGCCGTCACTGTAATGCGGGTTCCAGGCGAAGGATGCGCGCGGGCTGAACTCGCCGTAATACGGGTTGTAGGGATACTTGAGCCCGGCGCCAACGTTTCTTACCAACGAATAGCCGAGTGTCGGGGCGTAGGACGATCCCTGCAACGCCGCGGCTTCGCGTTGGGCGATGAAATCCGCCGTGACGATCGGTTGGCCATTGGCGTCCACTAACGGCACTTGCGATCCGTGCAACTCGTAGGGCGGCATTTCGAGATTCCATCCTAACCCGTAGGTAAGGGTAAAAGTCGGCTTCATGTGCCACGTGTCGTAGAAGTAGGTGCTGTAGTAGGGAATGATGCTTTTGTCCGTGGCCGGAGTACCGACCGGCAACAAGTTCAGGGCCGGCAGCGCGCGCGTATACATCACCTGGGTCGAGCTGATCATGCCGGTTACGTAGGCATACTCGGTCTCGTAGGTGGAATACTGGGATGACGGGACCGTGGTGGGGATGTACTGGACGCCGGGCGAGGTCCAGTTGAATCCGGAATTCAGCGACAGGTAGCTGATCTGATTGTTGGTGCCGGCGCCGTTGTCGGTGCGCGAGTGGTAATCGAAATTCCGCTGATAGCTGCCGCCGAAGCCGAACAGGTGATTGCCCTTGAGCATGGTCAGATCGTCGCGCAGTTGCTTATCCTGGCCGTCCCAGAAGCGCTGGCGGACGCTCTGCGTATTGACGTTGTAGGGAATCAGCGCGGAGGAGCTTTCGCCGCCGATTTCGAGGGCGCCGCCAAGGCTGGGTAGCTGCGGCGGACCGTTGGCGTCGGACCACTGCCAGAATTGGCGGAGGTAACTGAACACGAAAGTGTTGGTGGTGGTGGGATTGATGGTGCTGGAGAGACCGGCGGTCCAGACCGAGGGCTGCTGGGGCCGGGGCGCCTTGGCGGTGGGGGTGCCGAAGGTATCGCCGGGCAGGGCGCCGCCAATGTCGTACTGGTTGGTGGTCAGGTTGACCAGTTTGTAGTCGCGATAGGTGAGGTAAAAGTGCTGCTTGTCGCTGAAATCGTGATCGATGCGCCCCACGTAGTTATTGGAAGTCTGGGGCGTGCGGACGCTCCCCAGAAATGCCTGCGTGTTGTAGGTGTCGCCGCCCAGCGGATTGTTGGCCAGCGGCATCTGCTTGGTCCAGATCTGGTTCACGATGGGGTTGAGGCCGATGCCGCGGGGATCGCAGAGTCCGGCGGGGCAGACCGCCGGCTGATAGGTCACACCACCTGAGCGCTGCCGGCGGTTTGACCGCTGGGGGTGGTGGCGGGCTGGAGCACGGCCATGGAGGTGACGTCGCGGCCCAAATTGGGCAGCATCAGCAGGGCCTGACCGCTGAGCGAGTTGCCGACCGTGGCGTTCATGGTCTGCAATTCCGCGCCGGTGGCGGCGGTGACTTCGACGGTGGTGGATGTGGAGCCGACCTTCAGCCTGGCATTGAGCGTGAGCACCTCGCCGACCTCCACCGCCTGGGAGTTCACATCATAAATGCTGAATCCCTGCTTGGTGAACGAGATGTTGTAGGTGCCGGGAGACACCTGGCTGAAGACGTAACGGCCCGCGTCATTGGACACGGTGGTCTGTGCAGCGTTGGTCGACAGGTCGGTGATCTTGATGACCGTGCCCGGAACGGCGGCATTGGTTTCGTCGGTGACTTGCCCGGCAACCGTGCCGGCAGTAGATGTTTGTGCCCAGACTGGAGTCTTGCCAAGGGTTAGCAGGATGCTAAGGCTCAGAATGAGCAGTCCAAAGAAAGAGCGAACTTAACCTCATTGTTGTCCCCTCCAATTACGTGGTCCCCAGGAATTTGCAGACCCAAAAAACACTAATGCCTCCGGTTCTCCGCAGGCACGAAGTGGTTTGATCGATTCTAGTGCTCTCCGGGGCGGGAGTCAAGGGTTAACGCTAATGGAATTTTGATTGGGGCGTATTTTTAGTTTTTATGGGCAAGGAGACACTCTCGAAAAACCTCGCCTCTGGCCCAACAGGATGTGCGGCCTCGGAGAGCCGCCTGAAAGGCGGCTGCAGGCACGGGCCCAGAGGGCACCCCCTGCCCCACAAGCGAGTTTTCATCGGCTTTGGTCCGCTAGATCGTCTGTCCCACCTGATATAAACAGAGCGGAAACCATCGGAGACACCCGAAACCCAGAGAGAAATTGATTCCGCGCGGCACTACCATTCCGGCGGTACTCCTCGGCCAAGCGGATTGGGAAGAAGGGCGGGTTGTTTTCCGGCGAAGCACCAGAGCTTCAAAGGAGAAGCCCGGGCTGACGTCCCGGGCTTCCCAATCTACGAAGCAGGAGGAGGTGAGGCCCCATGCTCACTTTGTGGCTGAAGATCGTCACGATGTTCATGACGGTCAGGCTCGCCAACGGCGAGGGTTAAGCTCACGATCCGGAAGGGTCGGTAGCCCAAACCTCGGGGCTGGGTGTCCGCAACACCTGGCCCCGCAGGCCACATTATACCGCCATTTCTGGGCGAAGAAAAGAGTGGGTGAGCGGCCGAGCGGCCGGAGCGGCCGAAAGCCCAGGAAGCCCCGAAAGTCCAGTCTAAAATGGAAGGGATGAGGAGGGGCGAGTTCACCGGAGACTAATACGTATCCTCCCTGCGAAGGCCGCAATAGCTGAGCAACACCACTTGGCCTACGATGTCGTAGCGGAAACGCCAGCGGCCGAGGGAGAGCCGGTATTGCCCGTCGCCGTGCGGCACACCTTCCAGTTTCTTGATGTGGTGTAATCGGGATCGGTTGTATGGGTCCGTGGCCAGTATGTGAAGTGTGGAGCGATGGTGGGCGATAAACTCTGGATGCCGCCGTTGAAGAGTCTTGGCGAGCCGATCATACCGCGAGTTCGTACGAACGGTGAATGCCGATGTCATGCCTTCGGGCGCCGCCGGGAAACAGATCTCCCGCCTGCGGCTTGTGCTTCGGCAATCTTTACCAGCTCTTCTTGGAGCATTTCGGCTGGGCGGGTCTTGCCGGCAAGGAAGTCCTGGTAACCTTGCCGGATCATTGCCCGGATTTTAGGGTCTCGAATTTCCCGCTCGTCCTCGATTTCGTCCGGAGTAAGTTTGGGAACGATGGTGATCGTCCGGCCGGAAACTTTGAACTCGACCCGGTCCCCTGGTTGGTACCCGGCCTTGAGACGGATGCTCCTCGGCACCGTGAGTTCGGTTTTTGTTTTGACGGTGACGGTCATGGGAATAAATGAATCTGGTTATAGTGTAGCGCCTCGACTGGGGGAAGGCATCCGGCATTCGCAGGGCCACATGGGCCACGTGAAGCTAATCGAATTTTGGCGGCAAGACCCCGCTTGCGGGCCGAAGCCCGGCGTTACCAAAGGAAAAGGGGCCGGTCTTGCGACCGGCCCCTGGGAAACACAGGCAGGAATGCCTGTGCAACGTTCGTTTAGAAGCGGATGCGGAGTCCGAGCTCCAATTGGCGCGGCGTATTGGACTGGCCGGTGATCTGGCCGAAGGTGGTCGGGCTGGTCAGGCTGAGCGACGGACCACTCGGCTGGAAGTGGTTCAGGATGTTGGTGAACGTGAAGAAGAAGGTGGCGCCCACACGCTCCTTGTATACGCCGATATCCTTGATGATCTGCGCGTCGAGGTTCCAGGTGGGAAGGCCGCGGAGGTTGTAGTATCCGCCGCAGCTTGTATCGTATCCCAGGACGCAGGGGCGGAACTCGGCGTAGACGGCGGCCGGATTGCTGAACATGTTCAGGCCGTAGGTGCCGGAAGTCTTGGTGCCGACACTCTGGGTGCCTTGCCAGACGTTGTATCCGGTGCCGCCATATTGGTTGTATTTCACCGAAGTAGTTCCGGTATACGGACCGAAGCCGACCGCCTCTTCCGAGGTCGAGCCGGTGCCACTGCCGGTGCTGACTTNNTGCCGGCGCCGCTGCCTTCGCTATAGCCGACTGCCGCGCCGCCGCCCGACTGCGCGGTGAACAGCGGAGAGATGGTCCATCCGCCCAGGATGTGCCCCAGCACGCCGTGCTGCCCACGGAAGAACGGCGGCTGGTAGTACATGGAGAGGTTGTAGAGGAACTTGTAGTCGAAATTCTGCGGCCCGTAGCTGGACTGCAGATCGAAGATCGACAACGGCGTGGAGGCGCTGTTGTATTGCGCCAACTGCGAGGTGCCGAGCGACCGCCCCCAGGTGAAATTGGAGATGGCGGTGAGCCCGTGCCAGTTGTTGGTGCGGAGGGACACGAACATCGCGTTGTAGTTGCCATAACCAAGGGCGGCGTTGATGCCAACCGCGGTGGCCTGACCCGATCCGCCGGGCAACGCCTGGCTGATCATGGTGCGGCCCAAAGTCCAGCTCGGCACTTTGTTCATGGCGGCCCACAGGTCGGAGACGGCGGTTTCCTTAATGAGGGTGGTGTTCTTGGAAGCCAGGGCGGAGGTGCAATTGGCGTAGCCCTGGCAATAAGCGGCATTCGGCCCGCCCAATGCGTTTTCAATGAAGGGCTGAGCCGCGACGTTGGCCGGATTGATTTGCGAGAAGACCAACTGCTGCCACATCTGACCGTATGCCTGTGCGAACGACTGGCCGCCGAGGGTGGTCATGTACGGCACGGCATCCAGGTTCATCAGCATGTACTCGTTCCGGATGATTTTCCCGATGTAGCCAACTTCGAGTTGCATGTGCTGGTTCAACTCGCGCTGGATGGTCAGGGTGAACTGGTCGGTGCGGTCCGGCCTGAAGTGGGGGTCCAGGGCATCGGGATCGACGGTTTCGGGATTCGATCCGACGCCGGGATAGAACGGCTGGCTGAGCGTCGGGGTAGCGGCGGCCAAGGGGGCCTTCAGGCCGTCTGTGCCGATGCGGAACGCCGAAGTCGGGTCGGCCACGCCGCTGCCGGCGCAGGTTCCGTTGCTGAGGGGGTTGACGCAGGTGACGCCTTGCAGCAGGCCGGGGCCAAGGAGGGGCACCAGAACCAAGTCGACGCCGTTGAGGCGGCCGAAGATGCGGCCGTATCCGCCGCGGATGACGGTCTTGCCGTTGCCGAATACCTTGCCCAGAATGCCGTCGCTAAAATGCGGGCTCCAAGCCAGAGAAGCGCGCGGGCTGAATTCACCGTAGTACGGGTTGTAGGGGTACTTGAGCCCTGACCCTACGTTGCGGACGAGCGTGTAGCCGATGGTGGGGAGATAGGTCGACCCCTGCAACGCCGCGTTTTGACGCTGTGCGATAAAGTCGGTAGTGTTGATGGGCTGGTTGTTGGAATCCACCAGCGCGACCTGATTTCCAGTGAGCTCGTAGGGCGGCATCTCGAGGTTCCATCCAAGCCCATACGTCACGGTGAGGGACGGCTTGGCGTGCCACGTGTCGTAGAAGTATGTGGAATAGGTGGGGATGATCGATTTATCGGTAGCGGAAGCTCCCAGGGCCTGCAAGTTCAGTTGCGGGCCGGCGCGCGTATACATTACCTGGGTAGAGCTGAGCAAGCCGAGAGCCTCGGCATAGAGTGTCTCGTAGCTGGAGTACTGAGAAGCCGGCACCGTGGTGGGAATGTACGGGTTGGCGATGCCGGGAGCGGTGGGGGAGGACGCCCAGTTGAATCCCGAATTGGAGTTCAGGTAGCTGATCTGGTTGTTGACGCCGGAGCCGTTGTCGGTGCGCGAATGGTAGTCGAAATTGCGCAGGTAGGTACCGCCGAAACCGAACAGATGGTTGCCCTTGAGCATGGTCAGGTCGTCGCGAATCTGCTTATCCTGGCCGTCCCAGAAGCGCTGGCGGACGCTCTGTGTGTTCACATTGTAAGGAATCAGAGCGCCGGAGCTTTCGCCGCCGATTTCGAGCGCACCGCCCAATCCGGGAAGCTGCGCCGGACCGTTATCGCTGCCCCATTGCCAGAAGGTGCGGGTGTAACCGAACACGAAAGTATTGGTGGTGGAGGCATTAATGGTGGTGGACATGCCGGTGCTCCAGACCGAAGGCTGCTGGGGCCGGGGGGCGACGGCGGTGGGTGTTCCCAGCGAGCCTGCCAGCACGCCGCCGATATCCACCTGGTTGTTCGTCAGGTTGACCAGCTTGTAGTCGCGATAGGTGAGGTAATAGTGCCACTTATCGCTGAAATCGTGATCGATGCGCGCCACGTAGTTGTTGGAAGTCTGAGGCAAGCGATACGGCGAAAGAAATTGCTGTGTGTTGTACGTGTCGCCGCCCAGCGGATTGTTGGGCAGCGGCATTTGCTTATTCCAGATCTGGGAGACGATGGGGTTGATGCCGATGCCCCGCGGATCGCAGAGGCCCGCCGGGCAGACGGCCGGCTGGTAGGTCACACCACCGTATGACACTGGGGTCGGATTCAGGTTGTAGGCGACGTACTGCCCAGCCGCGTTCTGCACCTGGATGACGCCCAACCGGAACAGAGGCGTGGGCGAGTTCTTCGAGAAAAGGTTTGCGTTGGGAAACCGCAGCCCTTCGTAGTTAACGAAGGCATACCACTTGCCGCCCAAGAAAGGCTTGGGAGTGAGAGGGCCGCCGAGGGCGCCGCCGAAGCGGAAGCGATGGTTCTTCGGATAGTCAAGCGGCGTATCCGGGAACGAAATACTGCCGAAAGTGAAGGGCGTGTGGTTGTTGGTCCAGGAATTGGCGTTCCCGATGGCGTTGTCGAAATAAAATCCATACCCCGAGCCATGGAACTGGTTCGTGCCGCGCTTGGTGACCATCTGGACTTGGGCGCCCGACGAATTGTTGAAGTCGGAGGTCCCGTTGGCGACGGAGACTTTGAATTCTTCGATGCTTTCAATGGGCGAGGGGATGACGCCCGAAGGGATACCGCCGCCCTGGCTTCCGCCGATGCCGGAATAGTTCGTCTGGTAGCCGATGGTGTTGCCGGCCATGTCGTCGGTGACGTTCATGCCGTCCAGCATGTAGGTGTTGGCGTCCTGGTAGGAACCCGCCGTGTAGCCGCCAGGCGTGGTGGCCGGCTGCAGCACCGCCATCGCGGTGACGTCGCGGCCCAGGTTCGGCAGCAGCAGCAGCGACTGGGATGTGAGGGTGTTGCCGACCGTGGCGTTCATGGTCTGCAACTCCGCGCCGGTGGCGGCCGTGACCTCCACGGTGGTGGACGTGGAGCCAACTTTCAGCTTGGCATTGAGCGTCAGCACAACGCCCACTTCCACCCCCTGCGCGTTCACATCATACGTGGAGAAACCCGCTTTAGTGAACGAGATGTTGTACGTGCCGGGCGGCACCTGGCTGAAGACGTAGCGGCCCGCATCGTTGGTCATGGTCTCCTGCGAGTCGTTGGTCGACGGTTCCGTGATCTTGACCCTGGTGCCCGGAACGGCGGCATTGGTTTCGTCGGTGACCTGCCCGGCGACCGTGCCGGCGGTGGATGATTGTGCCCAGACCGGTGTCGCGCCAAGGCTTAGGAATATGCCCAGGCACAGAACCAACAGTCCAGAGAAAAAGCGAGAACTTAACCTCATCGTTATCCCCTCCAAATACGTAGACCGAAATATTTACGTAGGCCTGCTAAAAACACTAATACCCACGGTTCCCCGCAAGCATAAGAGTAGTTTGATCGATTTTAGTGCGTTAATGGACAGGAGTCAAGGGTTAGCGTTCACTGGAACTGAATTTACCGCATATTTTTACGTTTTGTGGATGTTAACTATAGGTGGAAGCGGCGGTTAACCTCGATCAGGCTGGTCGTACCGGGGCAAAATACTTCAGACTGGTTAGCCGTACCCGTACCGGAGTAAGGGGTGACGACGGCAGGCGTCGGCATGATTGCCGACGCGGCAGGCACGAGTGCCTGCGCCACGTCACCTGCGGCGTAACCGACAGGCACGAGTGCCCGCGCCACGTCGGCTGCCGGGGCGCGAGAAATCCCGGTTAGGGTACGGTTAGGGTCGGACCGAGTTCGTAGGTCTGGCCGGCCTTGGCCTGGATTTCCTTTTCGCGGCCGGCGTAGCGGATCTTGACGGGCTTGGATTCTTTCGAGTTGAAGGTCGCCTTGACCAGTTTGCCGTCCTGCCAGGCGATTGCGACCTCCAGTCCGCCGCGGGCACGCAGGCCACGGACGTCGCCCTCGGGGAAGGCCGAGGGCAGCGCCGGCAGCAGGTGCAGGAAGGCGGCATCGCCGGTTTGGACGGGCGTCAGGCTGGTGGGGGTCCCGTAAGGATCGTCACTTTGGAGGAGCATCTCGGCGATGCCGGCGGTGGCGCCGAAGTTGCCATCGATCTGGAAGGGCGGGTGGGCGTCGAACAGGTTGGCGAAGAGACCGGCATGGGCGGGCTT
>OMOG01000079.1:24660-27777 GCA_900290305.1 Candidatus Sulfopaludibacter sp. SbA4 | reverse complement strand
GCGACACCCTGGGTCGCGACGCCGCGCAGTGCGATGCGGCGGATCACCCGGTCTGGTTCGCCGATCTGCCGCTCATCGAGGAAGCGACGGAACTCCTCGGCCTCCGCGTCGCTCGACACGGTGGCCGCCAATCGCACCCGAAACCCCTCCCCGCGAGCGCGCTCGATGCCCTTCCACGCGCTGGCCCATGCGCCTGGCCCGCGATGGCGATCGTGCCGCTCCGGCGTGGGGCTGTCGAGGCTGATCTGCAGCGTTACGCGATCGCGGGGCAACGCGCGCAGCGCGTCGAGCTGCCGTCCCGCGAACAGCATGCCGTTGGTGAGCACAGTGGTCGGCGCGGCGGCGGCACACGCAGACAGAATCCCGGCGATGTCCACAAGCAGAAAGGGCTCACCGCCAGTTACGAAGATTTCGCGAACACCGAGGTGGGCCGCCTCGCCGGCGATGCGTTGGATACGCGCGAGGCCGAGCTCCCGCCGCGGCGCGGAAGGCGACGAACGCACACAGCAATAGTCGCAACGCAGGTTACAATCGAAATTCGTGTAAAGCCAAAGGCGCGAGCCGAGAGCGTGCTGGGCATCGGGATTGCCCGGAGTCGCGCCGCAACGGATCACCCAGCGGGTGCGGCCCGACTCGACGCTGGACGCGACCAGCGAGTTCCCGGTGAAGCGGCACCAGGCCTCGAGGCCGGCGCCAACGCTCGCCTCGCCGCTGGTGACTGCCAGAAGATCGCCCGGGCGGCTACGGCGCAGCTCCGCGATCAAGTCTGCCAGCAAGCCGGTGGCAAACGTCTTGCGGCCGGCGTCGAGCTCGATGTTTGCCTCCATTCGGACTTTGCCTTCACTCACAACAGGGTGCTATTATAACGCCGCATGGCGAGGAGAGAAGAATTGGACACGCGAAGGGGGCTGGCGCTGGTGCGGTTCACGATTGGCGCGATGTTCGTGTGGGTCTTCTTCGAGAACCTGGGGAAAGGTCTGTACACGCCCGGAGGCTACGCGGGACTGATCAACTACTACATCAAGGCGGGTCACGCTCCGGCTGCCTGGAAGGCCGTCATGGCGCAGGCGGCCAGCCATGCTTCGATGGCGGCGCCACTGCAAGGGATGACGGAAATCTCGCTCGGCATCCTGCTGGTGCTGGGTCTCGCGACGCGCCCGGCCGGCCTCGTGGCTTGTGCGTTTCTCGCCAGTCTATGGGTATCGGAGTGGGGCACCGCGTGGATCTGGGAGTTGCTCGTTCCCGTGATGGCATCGCTGGCGCTGGCGGTGGGACGCGCGGGCCGCACGTGGGGCATCGACGCGATCCTGGCACGGGCGCGGCCGTCCGCGCCCTGGTGGTAACCTGAACCCTCGTAGTATCCTGAACACTGCTGTAAACTAAACGGAGCCGGGTGCGCGTCTCTGTCATCATTCCCACACATAACGAGGCGGGGGCTATCGGCCGCGTCCTCGCCGATCTTCCCGCCGATCTCGTCACCGAGGTCATCGTAGTCGACAGCAACTCGACGGACGGAACGCCTGAAATTGCCGCGCGCATGGGCGCCCGCGTGGTCCCGGAACCACGCCGCGGGTACGGCCAGGCCTGCTTGACCGGGCTGGCCCACAGCAGCGCGCCTGACATTGTCGTATTCCTGGACGGCGACTACAGCGATCGGCCGGCTGAACTTCCACGCCTCCTCGCCCCGATCACGGAGGGGCGCGCGGACATCACGCTGGGTTCGCGACTCGCGGGGCCGCGCACACGCGGGGCGATGCCCTGGCATGCTGCGTTGGGCAACCGCGTTGCGGCCGGCTTGATCACGCATCTGTATGGCCTGAAGGTCAGCGATCTCGGTCCGTTCCGCGCCGCGCGCGCCGAAGTCCTCCACGCGCTTGCGCTCCAGGAGACCACCTACGGTTGGGCGGTTGAAATGATTGTGAAGGGAGCCGTGCGAGGATTCCGGATTGTCGAGGCGCCGGTCAGCTATTATCCGCGCATTGGGAAATCCAAGATCAGCGGTACGATTCGGGGAACCATTGGAGCGGCGTGGTTCATTCTCAGCGGCATTCTGCGCTATTCGTTTCGACCGGCGGAACGGCATGAGAAGGGGGCGCGGTTCGAATGATCGGCGATTGCACGCTGGTCATCATGGCCAAGGCGCCGAGGCCGGGAATGGTCAAAACCCGGCTGGCCCGGAGCCTTGCTCTGCCCGCCGTAACCGAGTTGTACCGATGCCTTTTGGAGGACACCCTGTCTCTGGCGCAGTCGCTCGGCGGTGCGGACGTGGCCATCATGTGCCCGGCTTCCGACGTGGCAGACCTGTCGCACGTGGCGGGAAAAGGAGTGCGCGTGGTGGCGCAGACCGGTGACGGCCTGGCGGCTGGCCTTACGTCGGTGTTCCGGCATTTTGCAGCGGAAGACAGGCCAGGAGGCCTGTCCCACAGGATCGTGGCGTTCAACAGCGACAGCCCGCACTTGCCCGCGTCTGTGCTGATGAGCGCGTTCGAGGCGCTGTCCGCTTGCGATGTAGTGGTCGGACCGACGCACGACGGGGGCTACTATCTGGTCGGCGCGACGGCGTCCTATCCGGGGCTTTTCACCGGCGACGGGATGGGAACGACGAATGCGCTCGAGGCCCTCCTGGCGCGCGCCCGGGCACTGGGGCTTTCTGTGCGCCTCACCGATCCGTTCTACGACATTGACGTGGCGGCAGACCTCAGCCGGTTGGCCGATGAGCTGCTGCGCGTTCCCGCGAGGGCGCCGAGAACGGCGGAGTGGCTGCTGGGGTGGAAGAGAGCGGCGGAACCGGGACAGAGCGGCGGACACCCGTGACGCTCAGCCGATCTTCGAGACTCTACGGGCTCGGCGCCATTCTGTTGGCAGCGCTGGTAGCCTGTGCCAGGGTTCCGGGCGATGTGGGGGCCGCACCCTACATGCTGACGCTGGGTGTGGCGTGCGTTTCGTATCTCCTCGCCATCCACGAGTTCATTCGGACGCCGCGGTATCCGCGCCACGTCTTGCTCGCCTGCCTCGCGATGGCTGCCTTGTGGCGGGTTCCATTTTTCCTGATACCGCAGGGAGCACAGGCCGATGTCCGCCGATATGTGTGGGACGGGCGGGTGCAGCGGCTCGGCT